>CAZMKD010000107.1:0-3507 GCA_964566575.1 uncultured Verrucomicrobiota bacterium | reverse complement strand
GGCTGGCTGGCGGAGCGCAATCGTGAACCACGGCGCTATGTGTGGCGAGCCGAAGGTGCCGCCATCCTTGAAAAGATCGTCCGCGCACGCGCTAAACTCGAAGAAATAAAACCAGACACTTCAAGGACAGCACACTAGTAGTACTAGGCATCATAGCCGACCGGCGGATGTTGGCAGTGACAGATTTCGGTGGTGGTGGCACGTGGCGTGGGCACGGGCCGGCACTTCGCTTGTCAACTGCGTGCAATGCGCTACAGTAGCGCCGCGAGTATGGGGGCGAACACTGGCGAGTTCATCGAAGTCGTTGGCGCGCGACAGAACAACCTCAAGGGCATCAATCTCAAGTTGCCGTTGGGTGAACTGATCGTCGTCACCGGCGTCAGCGGCTCCGGCAAGTCCTCGCTCGCGTTCGACACTATTTACGCCGAGGGCCAGCGCCGGTATGTCGAGACGTTTTCGCCGTATGCCCGGCAATTCCTCGACCGGATGGACAAACCGCAGGCCGACTACATCGACGGCATCCCGCCCGCCATCGCCATCAACCAAACCAACCCGGTCAAGACCAGTCGCTCGACAGTCGGCACGATGACGGAGCTGAACGATCACCTGAAGCTGCTCTTCGCCCGCGCCGCGCAGTTGTTCTGCCGGCAATGCGGTAAGCGCGTCCGTCGCGACACACCGGAAACCATTTACGCCGAGTTGCCGACCGCGCCACTGCTCATCACATTCCCCGTCAGCATCCCGAAGAATTTCTCCAAGCCCGAAGTCGCCGAGTTGCTCGCCAAACAGGGTTACACAAAATTCCATGCTGATGACGGCAACTCGCTCGAAGTCATCCAGGACCGCGTCGACAACACATCTCGTAACCGGTCGCGCATCGTCGAAGGCATCGAAGCCGCGCTGAAAATCGGCAACGGCCGCGTCACGGTCAACGGGCACAAGTTCTCCAGCGACCTTCACTGCGCCGAGTGCGACATCCGTTACCGCGACCCGGTGCCGAATCTGTTCTCGTTCAACTCGCCCATCGGTGCGTGCGAGACCTGCCGGGGATTTGGCCGCACAATCGGCATCGACTACGACATCGTCATTCCCGACAACACCAAGACCCTTGCCGGCGGTGCGGTCAAACCATGGCAGACCGAAAGCTATAGTGAGTGCCAGGACGACCTCATGGAATTCGCCGGCAAGCGCAACATCCCGACCGACATCCCGTGGCGCGACCTCACGGCCGAGCAGCGCCGCTGGGTCATCGACGGCGAAGGTTCGTGGGAAGATCGGAAATGGTACGGCTGCAAGCGCTTCTTCACGTGGTTGGAGACCAAGAGCTACAAGATGCACGTCCGCGTCCTTCTCTCCCGGTACCGCACCTACGCTCCGTGCAACGCCTGCGACGGCGCGCGACTGAAACCGGATGCGTTGCTGTGGAAAATCGCCGGCAAGACCGTCCACGACGTGGTGGTGTTTCCGATTTCCGATTGCCAAGGGTTCTTCAACGATTTGAAGCTGCCGGCGCCGCTTGACGAAGCAACCGATCTCTTGCTCGGCGAAATTCGCACACGCCTCCGGTATCTCGTAGACGTTGGCCTCGGATATCTCACGCTTGACCGGCAATCCCGCACACTCAGTGGCGGCGAAGTTCAACGCGTCAATCTCACCACCGCGCTCGGCACGTCACTGGTCAACACCCTCTACGTCCTCGACGAACCGAGCATCGGCCTGCACCCGCGCGACATCAACCGGCTCATCACCATCCTCCATCGCCTCCGCGATGCCGGCAACACGCTGCTTGTCGTCGAGCACGACCCCGATGTCATCCGCGCCGCCGACCGCATATTGGATATGGGTCCCGGCCCCGGCGAACGCGGCGGCGAAATCGTCTTCTTCGGCACGCAGACTGAGTTGAAGAAGTGCAAGCGGTCGCTGACAGCAAAGCATCTTTGTAGCGGCGGTCTACGACCACCGAGAGAACGGCGCTCACAGACCGCCGTTACAATTAAGATTCGCGGCGCATCCGAGCACAACCTCAAATCCATCGATGTCTCTATCCCGCTCAACCGGCTCGTCTGTATCACCGGCGTCAGCGGCTCCGGCAAGTCCACGCTTGTTGAAGACGTGCTCTACCGCGGCCTGCTTCGCCTCAAACACAAATCGACCGAACAACCCGGCAAGCACAAATCCATTACCGGCCACGCGCAGATCGAAGATGTGGTGATGGTGGATCAATCGCCCATCGGTAAGACCACACGCTCGAACCCGGCCAGCTACGTCGGCGCGTTCGACGAAATCCGCCGGCTCTTCGCCCGGCAACCGCTCGCCAAAGAACGCAGCTACAGCGCCGGCACGTTCAGCTTCAACTCCGGTGAAGGTCGGTGTCCCACATGTCACGGCAACGGATTCGAGCACGTCGAGATGCAATTCCTCAGCGACGTCTACCTGCGCTGCCCCGACTGCAACGGACGCCGGTATCGCGATCTCGTCCTCGAAGTCAAATTTGCTGGCAAATCCATCGCTGACGTTTTGGACATCACCGTCAACGAAGCCTGCGAACTTTTTGCCGAGCACACCGAGATTCTCCGCGTCATCGAACCGCTCCGCGGCGTCGGCCTCGGCTACGTCAAACTCGGCCAGCCGGTCCCGACGCTGTCCGGCGGCGAAGCGCAACGCCTGAAACTGGCCGGTCACCTCGCGCAGACAACAAGCCGTCGCACGCTCTTTCTCTTTGACGAGCCGACCACTGGCCTCCACTTCGACGACATCGCAACGTTGCTGAAAGCGTTCGAGCAACTGCTGGCGAGTGGCCATTCGCTGGTCGTCATCGAGCACAATCTCTATGTCATTCGCGCCGCCGATTGGGTTATTGATCTCGGCCCGGAAGGCGGCGAGGTCGGTGGTGAAGTCGTTTGTGTCGGCCCGCCGGAGCAAGTGGCGAAGTGTGAGCGGAGTCATACCGGCAAGGCGTTGCGCGGAACTGTAGCCGAAGCGTCAGCTTCGGCCGCAGCTCACGCTGCGGCTACAGACTCGATTCGCATCCACAACGCACGCGAGCACAACTTGAAGTCCATCGACGTGCGGATTCCGCGCGACAAGTTCACGGTGATCACCGGCATCAGTGGCTCCGGTAAGTCCACTCTCGCATTTGACATTCTTTTCGCTGAAGGACAACGCCGGTATCTCGAATCGCTGAACGCGTATGCCCGGCAATTCGTCCAACCGTCGTCGCGGCCGGACGTGGATGCGGTGTTCGGGATTCCGCCAACCGTCGCTATCGAACAACGCACCAGTCGTGGCGGACGCAAGAGCACGGTCGCGACGACGACCGGGGTTTATCACTTTCTCCGGTTGCTCTTCGTCAAACTCGGCACGCAGTTCTGCCCGGACTGCCACGTGCCGATTCGGCCGCAATCGTCGCAGTCCATCGTTGCGAAACTGATGCGGGAGCACTGTAGCCGCGGCCGAAGCGCACGCTTCGGCAGCGGGATCGAATTGTTTGCGCCGCTGATTGTGGCA
>CAZMKD010000106.1:0-13744 GCA_964566575.1 uncultured Verrucomicrobiota bacterium | reverse complement strand
TGCTCGCACACCCCGGTCTGAATCGTGTCGACAATCGCATCACAGAAATGGTGGAGCAGGGGATGGACGGTCTGGAAGCCTGGCACTCCCGGCATTCGCCCGCGCAGGTCGAGCACTACCGGAAACTGGCGGAGCGACTTGGCCTTATGGTGACCGGTGGCAGCGATTGTCACGGCAACTTCCGCGGTCGACCTGTGCTCGGCACGGTGAAAGTCCCGTACGCCTGCGTTGAAGCCATCAAGGAACGCTCCAGGCTCCGCGCTCCACGCTCCACGACCGCATGAATCTGTTCCAGAAAGTCCGTCACGGCCTCCAGAAGACTTCGACGAAACTCACGTCTGAGATCAAGCGCATCATCGCCCGCGCACCGAGTCTCGACGCCGAATCGCTCGACGAACTCGAAGTCGCTCTTATCGCCGCTGATTTTGGCATCGGCACAGCCACCGCCATTGTCGAACGCGTCCGCGAAGCCGGCAATCCAGATGTCCTCGCCATTGCTCGCGCCGAGGTCGAACGCGAACTCGGCCTCACGCCGCACGCGCTGGCCAAGGCCGCGCCGCCCACGGTTGTGCTTCTTGCCGGCGTCAATGGCACCGGCAAGACGACGTCCACGGCGAAGCTTGCGCACTTCCTGAAGTCACAAGGCCACACCGTGCTGCTCGCCGCGTGCGACACGTTTCGCGCCGCCGCGATCGAGCAGTTGAAGATTTGGGGCGAGCGTACCGGCTGCGAGGTCATTGCCGGGCAATACGGTGCAGACTCCGCGGCGGTCGCGTTTGACGCGTTGCAGGCGGCGGTGAATCGCAAAGTCGATTATTTGATCGTGGACACGGCCGGCCGGTTGCACACGAAGAAGAATTTGATGGAAGAGATGAAGAAGATGCACCGCTCACTCCAGAAGGTCGTGCCGGCCGCGCCGCATGAAACCTTACTTGTGCTCGATGCGTCGACGGGGTCGAATGCCCTGGTGCAGGCGCGCGAGTTTCACAATGCGCTCGGTGTGACCGGATTGATCGTGACGAAACTCGACGGCACCGCCAAAGGCGGCATCGTCGTCGCCATCGCCCGGGAACTCAAGATCCCGGTCAAATTCATCGGCCTCGGCGAACAACTCGACGACCTCCAGGCTTTCGAGCCGAAACAGTTCGCGGCGGCGCTGTTCGGATTAGGGTAGCGGGCCGAAGCTCGTATTGTTGTTGGTCTCGTCGCTCTCGGGGACTTTGTTCAGATCGTCCATGGCGATGAGGATGAACTTGCCGGTGGGGTTCACGCCTTTGGGAATTCTAAATTTCACGGGCAGCGGGACCCCTTTGGCGAAACTGGCTTCCAACTTCGTCACCTGCCTGCGGTACAACAAGGCATCCATGGGACCCAATGTGGCGTCGTCGGACAAGTAGAACGAAACGACGCACGGCGGCGTATCGTCGAAATCGACAGCCGTAACCGTCAACGTGCCGGCCACCTTGCATTTCAGATCGCCCGATCTTGCCGTCTTGCAGGTCTTGGCGAACATGAAATCGGCCGCCGCGAATACGTTGCCCCGGTTCAGAAACGAAAGGGTTCCGTTCGCAACGCAATTGGTCGTCGGTGACGGCGGCGTGCAAGTGAAAGCGCCAACGTTGACCGATGCGCTGTAATCCGCATTCACGACCACGACGAAGAAATGGCATTTCTTAAAACTCGCCGACGCCGTGCAATCCACTCGCGTCGAACCGAGTGGAAACGTTGAGCCCGAAGGCGGCGTGCACGTGATCGTGCCGCACGGGCCGCTGGTGATAGGCATCGGATAAGACACTTTCGCCATCCGGTTTTTCTCGACGGTGTTCGTCACGCTGCCGGGGCAGGTGATCGAGCATGGCAATGCGCCGCCAACGGTAATGCAGGGCGAAAACTCTGACGTTAGGCCTTTCAAGAATTCGGTGGCGGTCGCCGTGATAAAAGTGCCGGCCGGCAACGCGGCAAAAATGGTCGTGCCGATGTCGGCGTTGCCGGCGGCGTCGGTTGTCCGGGTGGCGAGATCGAGCCATTCTTCGCCTTCTCCGCTGCCAGAACCATCGCAGGCGGTATTGGCGTAATAATCGATCGTGTAGCTCGTGTTCGGTTTGCCACTGAGCGTGCCGGCGATCTGCGTCTGCCCGCCGAAAGCGGAAGCACCGCTCAAGGCCGGGGCGTTGGGAGTACCATTGCCATTGTTGAGTTGAATGCCCAGTCCGCCATTATCATGAATGCTCATGCCGGCAATCTCATTGCTGGTCGCGCTGCTTACCAGCACGCCCGCACCGCCGTTGAACGCGGAGATACCGGGGCTGGGGTAATTGCGAAATTCAAAGGAATTGCCATTCGCGCCGTTCTCGAAGACCACGCCGTTGCCGGTATTGCCGATGGGATTCAAGCCGGTCAGGTCCGTGCCGATGTTCGCAAGGTTCACGTCGTTCGCGTGCGCGCCCGCGCCGGTAATCTTCACGCCGTCGCCGCCATTGCCGGAGATGACAGAGTGCTCATACGTGGCCGAGACGACCGCGAAGCCGACGAAGTTACTCGGCGCGCCGGAAATGAGTACACCGTTTTGCGCGTTGGGAATCGCGGTCGCCGCATCGACATCGGTGCCGATGTAGCAGCCGCGGACTTCATTTTTCACGGCCACGGCGCCTTCGATGAAAACACCGTTCGCCGCGTTGCCGGAGATGACGGTGAGGTAGCTGATCGTATTGAAGGGCGATCCGACGATGTGGACACCGTTGCCCCCATTGCCGAACTCGCCCGCACCATCAGCCGTCGTGCCGATTCGCGCGCCGTAGATGATATTGCTCTTCGATCCGTTGATGATGTGGACGCCGTCGCCGCTGTTGCCAGAAATCACGCCGCCGACCGTGTTGAAGTGCGAACCGTCGATGAGCACGCCATCGCCGTTGTGGAGGAGGGTCGCCGTCGTGGTGTAATTGCTGCCGCCCTGGAACACGACGCCATTGGCGCAGTGTTGGATGGTCAGGTCGGAAACGCCGCCGCCGTTGCCGCCTTGAAAGACGAAGCCGTCACTGCCGCCGCCATCGATGATGACCGGCCCGCTGCCGAAATCGCGCGAGATCGACACCCGATGTGTGATCGGCGGCAAACTCTGCGTCAGCGCGATCGTAGTCTCGTTCGCGGTGAACGTCTGGATGACGATGCTCACCAAATCATTCGTCGCGCGCGCATTGGCTTCCTCGATGGCGGCGCGCAACGTGCAATTGAAATGACCGGGCTGACACGGGTTGCCGGTATTGCAGAACCCGTCGCCGGGACTGCAGTCCGACTCGTCGCCGGTCTGGGTCACTGTAAATGTCACCGCCCAAGCCGACGTGCAGGATAGCCAGTAAACAAGAAGAAGGATTCGACGTGCCATAAACAATTCCCTCGCCAGTTGTGGGCGTTGCGACCCGTGTGCGACTTTTATGCCCGAAAATCGCTCGTCACACAAGCGTATTTTGGTAAGCTGCATGCCATGACCACAGAGGAGACTTTCATGCGCCGGGCGCTGGCGTTGGCGCGACGCGGGCTGGGCACGACCAGCCCGAATCCGTGTGTCGGCGCGGTGCTGGTGCGCAAGGGGCGCATCATCGCCGAGGATTACCACAAGCGAGCCGGCGGGCCGCATGCGGAAGTCTATGTTTTTCGCAAAGCCGGCAAGCGCGCCCGCGGCGCGACGTTGTATGTCACGATGGAGCCGTGCTCGACTTGGGGCCGAACGCCGCCTTGTACCGACGCCATCATTCCGTCGGGCGTGAAGCGCGTCGTCATCGCCGCGCTCGATCCGAACCCGAAACACGATGGGCGTGGCCTTGCGGTACTCAGGCGTGCCGGCATTCGAGTCGAAGCCGGGCTGCTCGCGAAGGAATCCAGCGAACTGAACGCCGCGTTTAACAAATGGGTGACGACCGGCCGGCCGTTGGTCATCGCCAAGGCTGCCATGAGCATGGATGGGAAAATTGCAACGCGGACTGGTGATTCGAAATGGATCACCGACGAAACGGCTCGGCGCAGAGGTCACCAGTTGCGGGCGGGAGTCGACGCGATCATGGTTGGCGCAAACACGGTCATTCGCGACGACCCCCGTCTCACGCTCCGACATGGAGTCCGTGGTCGGCAACCGTGGCGCGTTGTAGTGGACGCTCGCGGAGGTTGTCCACGCAAGGCACACCTATTCACCGACGCGGCCCGGCACCGCACCATCATTTTCACCACGCCCCAATCTTCGCCAGCGTGGCGGCGATGCCTAGTACTACTAGGCATCATCGTCATCGTCGTACCCGCGAGGAGTGGCCGCGTGGGTTTGCGGAGGGCGCTGCGCGAATTGGGTAGAATGGAGGTGACCAGTGTGCTGGTGGAAGGCGGCGGCGAATTGCTCGGGTCGATGTTCGACGCGCGGCTGGTGGACCGCGTCGCCTTCTTTTATTCGCCAGTAATCATTGGTGGACGCGGCGCAACGACGGCCGTGGCCGGCGATGGCGTGGCGAAAGTTGCGCAGGCACTGCGTCTGCAGGCGAAGCCCTGGGTCGTGGAGGCGAGCGTTCGACAGTGATTCTGGTTGTCAGCCTATCGCCGGCGTGGCAGCGGACGCTAGAATTCCGCAGCTTGGTGCCGGCCAAGGTCAATCGTGTCGTTCGAGTTAGTGAGACGGCGTCGGGCAAGGGCGTGAATGTCGCGCGAGTCGCGACACAACTGGGCGCAAACGTCTACCTGCTGACGGTGGCCGGCGGCACGCGGGGACGTCAACTCACTGCCACCATTAAGGCTCAGCAACTGCCGGCTGGCGTTGTCTGGGTGAGGAGTGAGACAAGAATCTGTCAGACGCTGATCGCAAGCGGCGTGGTAACCGAACTGGTCGAGGAGGCCGGGCCACTATCGTCCGCCGAAGTATCCAGTGTAGTCGCACGGTTTGATCGTGAGTTGGGACGGGCAACGTTGGTTGTGCTCACCGGCACAGTCCCGCCGGGCTGCGGCGATGGTTTCTACGCGAGACTCATTCGACGATGCGATGTGCCTGTGCTGGTGGACACACACGGCACGCAGCTTCTCAACGTGATCCGCGCACGGCCCTTCGCGGTGAAGATCAACCGGGATGAGGTGGTCGCGCTTCCGTCGCTTCGGCAAGACTCGGTCGAGTGGTTGATCGTGTCGGACGGCGCGCGCTGCGTGACGGCGCGGCACGCTGGCGAGGAATTCAGAATCCAGCCCCCGCGTGTTAAGGCGCTGAATACGATCGGCTCGGGTGATGCGATGTTGGCCGGGATTGCGACGGCGGTGGCAGACGGGAAGTCGATGCCGGACGCGATCCGGCTGGGAGTGGCTTGCGGGGCGGCGAATGCGCTGACACACGGACCTGGACAGGTGCGTCGCGTCGATGTGCGGCGATTGCAGCGGATGATTTAGCGGTCAATACGGCGAGACGTGCAATGTTGGCGCGATGGTGCAGTATGTGGTGGCGAGGTCCGTGCCGTTGCTGTAAATCAAGGTGTAGTCGTCATAATCCTTCACCTGCGAAGCCGGGCAGTCAAAGTTGAGTTGCGGACTCATGTAGCCGTCGCTCAGTAAGGTGTTGCGGATGCTCACGCCGTCACTGCGGATGCCAAATAATGTAGTGTTGTGATCAAACTCGTAGCGCATGATGGCTTGAAAGAGGGCGCGCTGGTTTTGGATGCACTTCTGGGTGATCGAGGTCTGCCGCGCGCGAGCGAAGGCTGGTATGGCAAGGACTGCAAGCAGTCCAAGAATGGCGACCACGATCATGATTTCCACCAGCGTGAAACCACGGCCGATTCGCTGTGATGCACAATTCATCACACTCTAGGGTAGCAGTGGACGTGCCCAGCAAATTCGGCGTAAGACTTGGCTCGACAACCGGTTACGTCGCCGCTAACGTTACGACATGTTTACTGGCATTATCGAGGGGACCGGCGCGGTTGTAGGGGTCAGGTCGGGACGGAAATGCACAGAATTGAGCGTACGCGCACACGCTATCCTTGCATCTCTGCGAACCGGTCAAAGCGTGGCTGTCAACGGCGCGTGTTTGACAGTTGCGGCCAAACGTCGCCGGTTGCTCCGTTTTGACATCCTCAACGAGACAATTCGCCGCACGAATTTCGGTGACCTGCGTCCCGGCAGCGTCGTCAATCTCGAACGATCATTGCTTGCCGGTGGGCGTTTCGATGGGCATTTCGTTCAAGGGCATGTGGATGCCACGGGTCGGTTGCGACGGTGGGAAAAACAAGGCAAGGATTACGTTCTCGAAGTCAGGCCGCCGCGAGTGTTGATGAAATACATTGTCGAGAAGGGTTCGATCGCGATCGATGGCATTAGCCTGACGGTGGCCGGGGTGGGGCGCGATTGGTTTCGGGTGTGGATCATTCCCCACACACGTTCCATCACGAACCTGAAAATCCGGCAAGTCGGTGATGCCGTCAATCTCGAAGTGGATATTCTCGCTAAGTACATCGAGCGCATGTTGCGGGGGCGTCGTCGTTGACACACTCGCGTCGTCCCGTTAAACTGAAAATGCAAGTGAATCCATGCTCGAAATTCTCGAAAAGCTTCTGGTTGTCCAGGACCGCGATCGCCGTATCGCGCAGTTGAAGGCTGAGGCGGTGCGCATCCCGGCCGAGATTTCGGCCGCGGAACAGCGCGTGAAGGCCGAGGCGGCCCGTCTCGAAGACGCAAAGAACGAACTCAAGCACATCGAATCCGAGCGAAAAAAGTTGGAGATCGACGCCGATGCCAAGCGCGCGCAGATCACGAAGTACCGGAACCAACTCAATCTTATCAAGTCGAACACCGAATATCAGGCGTTGCTGAAGGAAATCGCTAGGAGCGAGGACGACATCCGTCGTGTCGAGGACGTTGAGCTCGATTTTATGGAGAAGTTGGAGAAGCTCCAACCAGCACTGAAGGAAGAGCAGGCGCAACTCAAAGACGTGACCGCGAAAGGGGAAATCGAACGGGCCGACCTGCAGAAACGTGCCCGGCTCATCCAAGAGGAGCTTGCGCAGCTCGCCGACGAACGCGCCAAACTAGCCACCGCCGTCGACTCCGACATGCTCAACCGCTACGAGCGCCTCATCCGTAGCAAAGGCGACGCCGCCATTGTGCCGATTAGCCGTGGCAACTGCGGTGGCTGTCATCTCAATATCCCCCCCCAAGTCGTTCACGATGCGAAGAGCGGTAACGATCTCACGAGTTGCAGTTACTGCGGTCGCATCTTATACTGGCAGCCGGAATGAGTTCTTTGGAAGGGCGGATAGCCGCTGTGTCGAAAGACGCAGAGGAAAGTCCAGACTCCACAGGGCGTGATGCCTCGTTCACTCGAGGGCAGCCGGAGTAATGGCCGGCTGACGGACAGTGCCACAGAAAACAAACTACCTCGCGCAAGCGGGGAAAAGGTGAAACGGCGGGGTAAGAGCCCACCGCGCCGACAGCAATGCCGGCGGCACGGAAAACCCCATCGGGAGCAAGACCAAATAGGCGGCGATGACGCGGCCCGCGTCGCTATAGCCGTGGGTTAGGTCGCTTAGATAAATGGCTATCAAGAACAGAATCTGGCTTACGGCCCTTCCATAATCGACGTGGGGGCGAGCGACCGGCTCGCCCCCACACCAATTTCATGCGTTACCCACTTTTCCTCGACCTCAGTGACCAACCCGTCGTCGTCATCGGCGCCGGCAAGGTCGCCGCGCGCAAGATTCGCTCGTTGCTGGCTGCCGGCGCCCGCGTCACTGTCATCAGCCCGCAAGCCCATCGCCTCCCGAAAGATGTCCGGTGGCTACGACGTCGTTACCGGCGCGGCGATCTTGCCGGCGCGCGCCTCGTCATCGCCGCCACGGACGACAAACACGTCAACGAACTCGTCTGCGCCGAAGCCAAACGCCGCCGGCAACTCGTCAACTGCATTGCCCCACCGCTCGCCGGCAACTTCTTCGTACCCGCGGTCGCCCGCCGCGGTGGCATTGCCATCGCCATCTCCACGCACGGCCGTTCGCCGGCACTAGCCAAACACTTGCGACGGGAACTTGAACAGTTCCTGCGAGCCCGGTATCCTCGTTCAACGAAATGAACGAGCGCCTTTTCATCTGGCTCGCCGTCACCTGCTACGCCGTCAGCGGCGCACTGACGCTCCGACGCGATACCCGCCCATTGAACTACGTACTCATGCTGGCCGGGTTCGTTTTGCAGACGGCCTTTCTCTATCAGCGCGGCCAAAATCTGCACCGCTGCCCGCTGACCAACACATTTGAGACGACTGTGTTCATCGCGTGGGCGGCCGTCTTGTTCTACTTGCTCATCGGGCCGGCGTATCGAGTTTCGTTTCTCGGGGCGTTCAGTGCACCGCTCGCGGTCGCGCTCGGCCTGATCGCGTTGCTCGGCGTGGACGACTCGCCGCGGGTCACGCCGCTGTCGCGGAGCGCATGGGTGGATTTCCACGCCGCCATCGCGATTCTCGCCTACGGCGCGTTCGGCCTCGTCTTCGTCACCGGCATTATGTACCTCGTCCAGGAACGGCAGCTCAAAACGCGCAAGCTTAGCTCGACGTTCCTGTTGTTACCGGCCATCGAGCAACTCGATGTCATCAATTACCGGCTCATCCTGCTCGGATTCGTCATGCTCACCGCCGGCATGATCGGCGGTGTGATCTCGTACCGGATCGTCGGCCACTGGGCCCCGACCAAAATCGTGTGGGCTGTCGTTGTCTGGCTGGTCTACGGTGCGCTTATCGCTGCGCGCCACCTCTGGTCGGTGCGCGGACGTCGTAGCGCGCTGGTATCCGTGGTGTCGTTTGCATTTATCTTAATCACGTTTTGGGGGTTGAGCGCGTTGCCATGAACTTGCTGGTCATTGGTCTCAACCACCGCACGGCGCCGGTCGAAGTGCGCGAGCGCCTGGCTTTCGCGCCGGGCAAGCTGGGCGAAGCCACTTGTCATCTTCTCGGCGCTGCGCCCTTGTACGAAGCGGCGATTCTCTCCACGTGCAACCGCGTGGAAGTCTACGGCCTGTCGGGCACAAGTGATGCCGGGATTGCCGTCCGCCGTTTCCTCCACGATCATCACCGGTTGGCCACTTCGATCGACGCCCATCTGTACGAACTGCGCGATCGCGACTGCGTGCAGCATCTGTGGGAAGTCGCGTGCGGCCTCGATTCGATGGTGCTCGGCGAGACGGAAATCCTAGGCCAAATCAAGGACGCGTACCGTGCGGCGCAACAGGCCGGGGCGACGGGCATCGCCCTCAATCGCTTGTTCCAGAAAGCATTTGCCGCTGCCAAGCACATTCGCACCGACACGGCCATTGCGCGCGGCTCGACTTCGGTCGGTAATGTCGCCGTGGACCTGGCGCAGAGTATCTTTCGCAACCTCGCACCGTGCGCGGTCATGGTCGTCGGCACCGGCGAGATGAGTGAGGCGACCGCGAAAGCGTTGCGCCGTCGCGGGGCCGGCACGATTCTGGTGTGCAGCCGGACCCAAGAGCGCGCGGAAGCATTGGCCGGTCAGTTGGGCGGACAGGCGATTTCGTACGACGAGTGGCCGACGCGATTCCCGTCCATCGACATCGTCATCAGCGCCACCGCCGCGCCGCATCCAATCATTACGCGAGAGAAACTCGTCCCGCTGATGAAAACCCGGCGGCAACGCCCGCTGTTCCTCATCGACATTGCCGTGCCGCGCGACGTCGAGCGCGCGTGCGGCGAGTTGGGAAACGTGTTTCTCTACGATATTGACGACCTACAGCAGATCGCCCACCAGAACATCGCGGCGCGCGTAAGCGAGATTGCCACCGCGCGGGCGATGATTGCCAAGCACATGGCGCACTACGTCGCCTGGTTTGAGAATAACCGCGGCGCATTGCAGCAGCGCTACCGGGATCGAACCACCGTCCAACCCGCGGCGATACCGGCTACATGAAGACGATAGTCATCGGCACGCGAGGCAGCCCGCTGGCGTTGGCGCAGGTCGCCATCATTACCGGGCTTCTCCAGAAGGCGCACCCCGGCTTGCAGATCGAGCGCAAGATTACCAAGACGACCGGCGACAGGTTTATGGACATGTCGCTCACCGGTGGCGGTGGGAAGGGTCTGTTCACCAAGGAGATTGAAGACCAACTGCTCGCCGGCGAAACTCACCTGGCTGTTCACAGCATGAAAGACTTGCCGACACAAATGCCGGCTGGACTCACGATCGGGGCGGTGCCGGCTCGTGAAGACGCACATGATGTCCTCGTTTCGGCACGCTACCGGAGCGTCGACGAATTGCCGAAGGCCGCGCGGGTGGCCACGAGCAGCGTGCGGCGCAAAGCGCAACTGCTCGCGCGGCGACCAGACTTGCAGATCCTCGAAATCCGCGGCAACGTCGGCACACGCTTGCAGAAGGCGGCGGAATTCGACGCAATCATTCTCGCCGCGGCGGGCCTGAAACGGCTCGGCCTCAAAGCCGAGTATGTTACATTGGACTTCGACGTGATGATACCGGCGGTGGGGCAGGGCATCATCGCCTGCCAAGTGCGCGAAGCAGATTTGGAGACGCAAGAGTTGCTGGCTACCATCAATGATGCCGACACGCTGGCATGCGCTGAAGCCGAGCGCGTCTTCCTGCGAGCGCTGGGCGGTGGTTGCCAGTTGCCTTATGCCGGGCACGCCACCGTGAACGAGGGAAAGTTTCGTTTGATCGGCGCCCGGTTCGAGCCCGATGTCCGGCGCGCCGATGTGACTGGGACCGATCCGCACGAAGTGGGCGAACGAGCGGCGAATCAGATTTTGGGATGAACAAACAGGGAAAAGTCTATTTGGTAGGCGCCGGCCCCGGTGATCCCGGGCTGATCACGGTGCGCGGTGTGGAATGCCTCCAACGTGCTGACGTGATCGTGTACGACTATCTCTCCAATCCGACGCTGCTCCGGTATGCCCGGCCCGACGCCGAGATCATCTACGCCGGCAAGCAAGCCGGCGATCATACGCTCACGCAGGATGAGATCAACGCGGTTCTCGTCAAGAAGGGCAAAGCCGGCAAGATTGTCACGCGACTCAAAGGCGGCGATCCGTTCGTGTTTGGCCGCGGCGGCGAGGAAGCAGAGGAGTTGCACAGGGCCGGGATTCCGTTCGAGATTGTGCCCGGCATCAGTTCGTCAATCGCCGCGGCATGCTATGCGGGAATACCGGTGACGCACCGAGCGGTGGCGACGGCGTTCATGGTGATTACCGGCCACGAAGACCCGACCAAGGTCGAGACGCAGGTGGATTGGAAAAATGTGGCGGAGTTCTTTGGAACGCGTGTGATTTTGATGGGTGTCGAACGCATCGGCGTCATTGCCGAGGAACTGATGAAACATGGCGCGTCACGGGATTTGCCGGTCGCGATGGTGCGGTGGGGAACGACCGGCAATCAGCAAACGATTACCGGAACGCTGGCGACGATCGCCGATGTGGTAGCGAAAACCGGGTTCAAAGCACCGGCCGTGACGATTGTAGGAGAAGTCGCGACGCTGCGGGACACGTTGAACTGGTTTGAGAAGCGGCCGCTGTTCGGCAAACGCATTGTGGTCACGCGGAGCCGTGAGCAGGCGAGTGAGTTGGTCCGTCAACTCGGTGACCTCGGCGCGGATGTGTTGGAGATCCCGACGATCAAGATCACGCCGCCGACGAATCTTGTGCCACTGAGAGAGGCGGTCAGGGCGATGGGCGAATATGATTGGGTGGTGTTTACAAGCCCAAACGGCGTGGATGCGTTGTTCCACGCCTACTTTGAGGTGCACAAGGACCTGCGCGAGTTCGGCCCGGTACGAATCGCTGCGGTTGGCGCGGCCACGGCGCAGAAGGTGGCAGAGTATCATCTCGAAGTGGATTTCATCCCGAAAGAGTTTACGACGGAGGCGCTCCTGTTGGAGTTCAAGAAGGAAGTGGATTGCGAGAACCTGCATTTCCTCCTACCGCGTGCGGATCTTGCGGACGAACGGTTGGCGCGTGGACTTGAGGACCTCGGCGGCATCGTGGATGATCTCGACGCGTATGCGACCGTGCCGGAGACCGAAGACCGTACCGGACATCGCGCGCGACTTCTGGCCGAGGGCGCGGATCTGGTGACATTCACGAGTTCGAGCACCATCACCAACTTTTGCAATCTGTTAGATGTGCCGGCGCTGATGAAACAGTTTCCGAAGCTGCACTTTGTGAGCATTGGCCCAGTGACAACGAAAACGGCCGAGGAACGCGGGTTGCCGATCGCCGCGGAAGCTGAACAGCACACGATACCGGGTTTGGTGGCGGCGATTCTGGAGATGCGATGACGAAGGAAGAATTCTACGACCAAGGCATGATGGAGTTTTCAATGGCCGAGTTTGAGAAGGCAATCGAGAATTACCGGCAGGCGGTTGAACTAGACCAGAATTATTTCGATGCGTGGCATGCGCTGGGAATGGCGTACTTACGCGCCGGCAAGATTCAGGACGCCATCGCCGCCGGTAAGCGCTCCATCGAAATCACTCCCAACGACATGCTAGCCCACACCAGCTTGTCGATGTACTACATGAAGGCCGGTGACAAGGCGATGGCCGAGAAGGAAAAGGGCCTGGCGACCGTGTTGTCGTGGGGCGGCAAAGTCGACAAACTGCAGTGACTATTGAAACAAGTAGGGCGGCAGGAAGTAGAGCTTACCGGCTTGCAACCGAAGCGTGTTGGGCAAAAGTTCCAGTCGAATCTTCGGCGTCTCACTCTCGCCGAACAGCCGCAACAAATGCCGCAGCGAAAACGGCTTCACGTACTGCACGATCTTAGCCTCCTTGATCTTGGCGAGTTCTTTCGCTGCGTCGATCGCGTCCTCGTAATAGCCGACCTCGTCAATCAGGCCCGCGACCTTCGCTTGCTTGCCGGAGTAGATCCGCCCGTCGGCGATGCCATTCTTGAGTTTATCAAGATCGATGTTGCGCTCGTCAGACACGATGCCGACAAACTTGTCGTACACTTCCACGATCAAGTCTTGCACCAACTTCTTCTCGGCTTCGGTCGGCTCACGCGTCGGATTGAGGATGTCTTTCATCGCGCCGGACTTGAACGTGTAGGCCTCAACGCCAATCTTGTCCATCAAGTGCCGGAAGTTGAACGTCTGTAGAATGACGCCGATGCTGCCGGTAATGCTGAGTTCGTTGGCGACGACGTAATCCGTGCCCATCGCGGCGTAGTATGCGCCCGACGCGCCGACCGTCTCGATGTACGCGACGACTTTCATGACGCGCTTGGAGTCATCGCGCACGTCCGCCAACGCGCGGTAAATCGCGTCGGAGGCGACCACCTCACCGCCCGGGGAATCGATCCGTAGCACAATCGCTTTCACGTGCTTGTCGCGCACCGCGCGATCGATCTGATCCTTGAGGTCGCCGACCATGCCTTCGGCATTGGACGGGTCATCGCCCTCATAGGAAATCACCCCGGTCAAATCGATCAGTGCAATCTTATCGTGCGCCCCGCGGTCGCCTTCGACGAAACGTTCCCGCCACCGTTCGCGTTCCGCCGAGAAATCCGCCGAGCCAGAACCGCCTAGCAGTGCCAACAGCCCGAAGTTGGCGAGCACGCTGATCACTAAGAAAAACGTGATAATGACCGCGTAAACGATCCACCCGGTGCGCTTCTGGACTTTGGCTGGTTGAGCGATCAATGGCGGCATCTCATTCATGGCGCGCTAACTTGCCCCAGCCCGACCGGGCGAGCAAGAGTATTCGCTTCTGGTGTAGCCAC
>CAZMKD010000105.1:0-25280 GCA_964566575.1 uncultured Verrucomicrobiota bacterium | reverse complement strand
ACGATGGTGTGTTATCGCTTTCGGCGACTTGCCACAGTCAGGAGGAACGGCTACAGTTGGCTGTGAACTGGAATGCCAGAACTGGCGAGATTCTACGGGATCATTATCCGGATGTTTGCAGAGCCGGCGTCTCCGCACCATCAGCCGCATTTTCACGCGTACTATCAAGACGCTGTGGCCATCTACGGCATTTCACCAGTGGAACTGATCGCCGGAACACTGCCGGTTCGCCAGCGTCGTCTGGTCGAGGCTTGGGCGGAATTGCATCAGGGCGAACTGCAAGTCGACTGGGAGTTGCTGCAGCGTGGCCAACGACCCTCGCCCATCGAACCGTTGAAGTGAGGACACTCCGATGACCCATCGCATCTGCCGCATCGAAACATTCCAGATTGTCGGGCCGTACACCTTGCGCGTGCAGTTCGATGACGGCGTGACACAGACGATTGATTTCTCCATGATCCTGGAAGGCGAACTGTACAGCCCGTTGCGCGACGTTGCTCTGTTCAACCAAGTCAAGCTCGACCCCGAAGTTCACACGCTCGTATGGCCCAACGGCGCGGATTTTGACCCCGCCACGCTCCACGACTGGCCGCAACACCGCGATGCATTTGTGGCTCGTGCCCGAGAATGGGCACACGCAATGGTGTGAGTCGAGGACACCGGTGCGCGTCACCACCAAAGCCTTCGGCATCGGCCGCCGCGTTCCCATCGCGCAGCGGTATGTGGAGCGGTAGGGCGTGATTGCCGCAAAACGCCATTGCGGCGTCTCGCAGACTCGGCTGTCCCGGCGCGCCGTTTTGATTTTGACCGGTAGGGCGTGCTGGCCCAGCGCGCCGTCCTTCCCCGTCTAGCGAGGCGTTCCGATATTTTGTGAGACTGGAGTTCCCGCTTGCCGTTTGCTGCAACGTGTTCTTTAATGCCAGTTATGGGTGTGTCGGCTTATCAGGAGATCGACACCAGCACCCCGAGTTGCGACAACTCCCGGTTCGGAATGAAACGGAGAATAATTGACCGCGAATAAACTCGATGAGCGCGGATACCGGCAACGCCGGCTCCGGCCCACTACACGTCGAAGTTTGCCGTGAAGAGCAAGTGCTATTTGCCTGACCAGAAGCGAAAGGAAGACTGCAATGCCACCGATCACTCAAGATAAAAAGCGTGAAATTGTAGAGGACTTCGCGAGGGAGATTCGGGAGAAGACAATTCACACCGCAAAGCCGTCAAAGACGGTGATCAATTTCCGAAACGAAAGACAAGAAGGGACTGAGCGGGAAGTGGTCAAAGCACCCATTGGCGTGCTTAGGTATCGCAAGGACAACGGTCGCATATCTTCCGACGTACTCGATTACGAAAGAACGATCGGTCCGCTTGACGATAAGGATAAGGCAGGCCAAGACGTAATCCGCGAGTTCTTGGAGGCAAAGGACCCGCCGCAAACCGAGAACCTCCAGAAGTCAATGGCGCACGCTGGTCAGATCGAACCTGCGATTATCACTTGTGACGGCTTCCTCATTAACGGGAACCGGAGAAAAATGGTTCTGGAAAGGCTGCGTGAAGTTCATCCGGGAGAAGATAAGTATGACTACATGAAAGTCGTCATTCTACCCGGCACCCACGACCCGGGAGGCCCGCCTACGAGAGCGATCTTTACAACGACTATTTAACGCATGCGCGCGGCTGGCACGAACGGCGTTTCAAGACCACAACCAGAGGCCACAACGGGAAGGACTCTGAACGAGAGGAAATCATTTGGCACAACCAGCAGTATTCGCACGCAGTGAAGTCTGGGCGAGTTGCTCTTCACTTCTCGGCGAAGGAAAAGCGGTATCGGAAAGTAAATCCCGAACGCTAAAAGCTCGCAGTTGTTCAGCCGTCTACTGCGTACCGAGTTTGGCAAGAAGGCCTTTGGTGCGGGCAATGTTGAACATCCAACGGAAAAACAACGCCGCACCGATGAGGTAGATGAGGTTGAGCGAGACGGCCATCCAGTTCAAGAAAGTTTTCTCAAAGAACTGGGAGCGAGATGGCCCCCAGTCATGAAGTCCGCCGTATTCCTCACCCTTGGCGGGAACGGGAACGGTGTCTTCTGACGTTCAGCTTGGGAAAATGAAGATGCAGGTAACGGCAGTGGCGGTTGACTGCGCTTAAGCCGGGGGGAGGTGTTCCAGATCGTCGAGGTCGCGGTGGCGGGCGGCGCGCTCTTTCAACCGGCGCAGCCAGTGGAGCGACACAAACCGGAGGTCGTCCCACGCTATGCTGTCGGCAAGAATCTCTTCGACCGGGGTTTCGGGAAAGCCGGGGACGTAATCGTAGAGATCGAGAAACCCCAAGTCGGTGGACAGCATCATCAGGGGCTGCGCTTTCAGGTAAGAGAGTGACACCGGCACAAGCCGTTCGAGACCGGTCTGTGGGTCGCGGTCGTTGCTGACCCAGCAGGCGTGGATGGATTCGAGGACGCGGAGCAAGGCCGCTTCCGTGACGGGCGTGCGTTGAAAAATCACATCGGCGTCTTCGGTAGTGCGCATGTAACCATGGAAGCTGACCGCGTGGCCGCCGATGATCAGGAACGGCACACCGGCGCGCGTCAGCACGCGGAAAATCGCCAGCGGGTCGGTAGGGTCAGAATGACCCATGAATCCGCCGTTGCCGCAGATTGCGCTCCCAGAACCGACGGTAGCCGTCGGGCGACGCGGTGAGGAGCCGGACGGCGCGGCGCTGCAAGTCCGCAAAACGTTCCAGCCGTTGCGTGGGTGTCAGTCCCGCGGCGGCGCGCGTTGGCGTTGGTGGGCGGTTTTGCATCTGCACCCGGTAACGATAGGCAACCGGGTGAGAAACGCAATCTCGAATATCCGGTCACTGCGTACCGAGTTTGGCGAGCAAGCCTTTCTCGCGGGCGACTTCGAACATCCACCGGAAGAACAATGCGGCGGCGATGAGGTAGACGATGTTGAGCGAGAATGCCCAGGCGAGGTAATGCCCGGACAGACCTTCGCCGCGCAAGACTTGGCGCATTCCCTCAAACACGTGCGTCGCCGGGATGCCCAGCGCGATCGGTTGCAGCCAGCGAGGGAGCACGCTGAGCGGGTAAAAGACGGCGGCGACCGGCTGGATCAGAAACGGGATCCCCCACGCCAGCGCCTCGGCCGATTGACCCCAGCGCATGATCAGCGCGGTCGTGACCATGCCGACAGCCCAGCCCATCAACAGCAGGTTGACGAACAACGGAATCAGCGCGAAGCCCATCTGAAACAGATTCCATGAGTACAACCACGCGGCCAGTGCCGCCAGAATCCCGATCGTGATCAATATCTTAACGAACCCGACTACATACGTAGCCGCGATGAATTCGCTGACTCGTACCGGGGCGACGAAGATATTTAAGAGATTGCGCGCCCAGATGTCTTCCAGGAATGAGATCGTCACGGCTTGTTGAGCCCGGTAGAGGATGTCCCAAAAGATCATCGAGCCGATCAGGAAGGTGACAACAGAGGGAACGTTGCCTTCCAACGGCTTGAGATAGACGGTGATCATTCCCCACACGAGCAGGTCCATCACGGGCCAGAAGAACATCTCCGCCACGCGCGGCACACTGCGCGTGTAGAGAAACGTGTAGCGCAACGCCAGCGCCCGGACGCGGCGCCAGTTCATAGCCTTCCCGAATTTGTGGGAGCGCCCTTCCGGGCGCGACCGGTTTTCCGCCCAATAGCAAATCGCGCCCGGAAGGGCGCTCCCACCTGCCTGATCATGAAGATTCCTCCATCGCAGTGAGCACATCGCCGCCACGCGCGACGCTGATGAAGACGTCTTCGAGCGACTTCTGTTGAAACTTGTCCATGACCTGTTGCGGCGTGCCTTCGGCGATGATGCGGCCCTTGTGCATGAACAACACCCGGTCACACACCTCCTGCACGTCGCGCATGTTATGCGAGGTGTAAATCATCGTGATGTCCCGCTCGCGCTGGATCCGGCGCAGGAGCTTGCGCACCTTGTCGGCAATGTCGGGATCCAAACTCGCGGTCGGTTCGTCCAGCAGCAACAGTTCCGGATCGTTGAGCAGCGACTTGCAAAGATTCACACGCGTGGATTCGCCCGACGACAAGTGACCGGTGATCTTGTTGCGCAGATGCGCGATCTCGAACAACGCCAGCAACTCATCGATCTTTTGCCGGTGACCGTTCACGCCGTAGAGCTTCGCGAACACCAGCAGGTTCTCCCACACCTTGAGATTCGACGGCAACCCCGTGTACGCCGACGAAAAATTGCTCCGCTGCAGAATCTCGATCCGGTGGCGCTCCAAGTCCTGCCCGAACACGCGCACCGTCCCGCTCGTCGGCGTCGTCAACCCGAGCAGCACCTGAATGGTCGTGGTCTTACCTGCGCCGTTGGCGCCAAGCAGTCCGACAATCTTGCCGCGCTGGACGGTAAACGACACGTCGGCCACGGCCACCGTGCCGTCGAACTCCTTGCGGAGATGTTCTACCTGGACAACCGTATCAGACATAAGCGCGGGCACGATAACACAAGTCCGTCGGCGCGACTACGGCTGCTGCAAGCGCACACGGGCCCGGTAGAACTGCTGTGGCGACACGGTCGAAATAGTGTAGGTGACGACTTGGTTCGTGCCGATGATGTCCTCGTAGCCGGGCACAGCGGACCAGTTACTGGCGACGAGGTCGGGGCAAGTCTCCAATCTGTAGTGCCGTGAGGAACCTTCGTAGCCGGCACCTTCAGCTTTCACCGTCGGGAACGAAATTGTGGCCTGGCTCAGGTCGAGGCGAAAGTGGCTCGCGATCGAGTTTGGATTTGTGCCCGCAACATACTCAGCGAGATTCGAAGAGCCGTCGCCGTCATCATCGGCGCTGCCAGCATGACTGAGGTCGCCGAAAGCGTTTCGTTCCCACGCGTCCGGCAAGTCATCGCAGTCGGTGTCGCCAGGAAATTCGAGTGTCGCCACCGATACCGGCGTGGTGGCTTGCTGATGCCGGAGTGTGGCCGTCGCAACGGTCTGGCCGGGCCCATCGTAGTACACCGTGCGCGTGTGGGTCAGGTAGTTCGTCGCGCCGAGGCCGGGGTCGGTGCTCGGGATTTGTTGGTTGATGAACAGGCCGCTGGTGCCGAAGTCGAGTCCGTCGCCCGTGCACGACGAGGTTAACGGAATCAGACTTTCCGAGTAGTAGGAGGTGTACGCAAACGGGTTGATGTCGGTCTGCACCGCGTGGGAGATCATCAACGTCCCGTGCGGGCCGGTGACCATTTCCCACTGGATCGGGCCGGTCGCCACTGTGTCCGGTGACCCGTCGATGGGCACGCCATTGGTATTGAGGTTGTTGAAATAGGTCATGCCGGTCGCGTTGGTGGCATAATCGTAGAGGTCCATCACGCCAGGAATTGGATGCACGCGCAGGAACGTTGAGATGTCGTGCCGGCGCTCGTAGAAGTGATGATCGCGCTGCGTCAGCACGCCGCTGTTCGCACCGAGATACGACCGGATGGCGCGGACCGAACCACTCTTGTTGGCAAAGAACGCGCCTTCGCCGTTGCTGAACGTGTCCTCATTGCGCACATTGCACTGCGCCGGATCAAATTGATTGCGGTGGCGGTCGAGGATGTCGAGGCCGTCGGCGCCGGTGGCGAAGATTTGGGTTTGATTCCGAATCCATCGGTCTTTGAAATGCTCGCGGTAATACGCGGTCACGGCGGCGCTGTCCTCGGGGTTCGGCCCGTTGCGGGTGCCGTAGTTGGAGAGATAATTGCCGGCCAACAGATTGAATGTGTAACTGACATAGTTTGTACCCGCCGCGGGCGCGAGCGTTCCGTTGCTGCGAAATAGATAAACCGTGCCGGTGCCGCCGTTGAGGGGGTCGGTCACGATGAGTTCAACCGGGTTGTTGGTCAGGACGCCTACCGGCAAGCAAGTGGCTGGTGGAGCCCGATTGCCGGCATCTTTCGCCATGAACACGAGTTCGTCGTCCACATCGAACATCGGATCGGTGTCGGCACCGCAGAATGTGTTTGTATCCGCGTAGGCAAGTGTGACAATCCCAACAGCATTGGAGTTATAAACGAGCCCGAAGTCCACCCACTTGCGCTCGTCAATCTGCACGGGAACTTGCTGCCAGCCGCCGACGTAACGAAACGCGACGATCTGGCTGGGCGGCAGGTTCGTCAGTCCCGGCAAGTCTAGTCCCGTGAGCACGACGGAATCGGGCGGGCGGTTGAGCGTATTCGTCTGCGCGGACGCAAAGCTTGCGCCCGCCAGAAGGATGGGGAGCCATTTCCATTGCGGACGCATGACGACCACAATTGAGACTCTCGCATGCAGCCCGCCATTGGTCAAGGGTGAAAAGCTGCTGGACGCGCCGACAATCCTGACTATATTGGCGAGTCTAGCGCGGTGAATGGGGGTATGAAAATGGTGGCGACGATTTTAGCCAGACTGGTGTTTCTGGCGAGCACTCCAGCCAACAATTCTGAGCGATGAGCGAACACGATCTCAGCCGCCGCGATTTTCTCAAAGGTTTCAGCACGCTCGCGCTAGCCGGTACCCAAGCCGCCGCCGGTGCCGTCGCCGCCGAGTTGGAGAAACAAGCGCCTCCCAGTGCGATTGGTCCCGGTCCCGTGCCGGTCACGCTCGACATCAATGGCCAACGCGTGAAACTCCAACTCGAACCGCGGGTGACGTTGCTCGACGCGCTCCGCAATCGCGCCTCGTTTACCGGTGCAAAGGAAGTTTGTGACCGGGGCACCTGTGGCGCGTGCACCGTCTTGATGGACGGTGTGCCGGTCTACTCTTGTATGAAGCTGGCGATCGAGGCGCAGGGCCACGCCATCACCACCGTCGAAGGACTCGCCAAGGGCAACGAATTAACCGCGGTGCAGAAGGCATTTATCGAAGGCGACGCGTTGATGTGCGGCTATTGCACGCCGGGTTTCGTGATGACTGTGACCGCGTTGTTGAAAAACAATCCACACCCGACCGCCGACGAAGTGCGCCGCGCCTGTTCCGGCAATCTCTGCCGGTGCGGCACCCAAGCGCGCATGGTGGCCACAGCGCTGAAGGCCAGGCATGTCTAACTGGCCCGACAGACGCGAAGTCATCGGTCAACCGACTACACGCGTGGACGCTGCGGCGAAAGTGACCGGTGCCGCGAAATTTTCGTCTGACGTTCAACCGCCCGGCTTGCTCTACGGCATGATTCTCCGTTCGAAGTGGCCGGCAGCGCGCGTCACGAAGATCAATTTGGAGAAAGCCGAGCGCGTGCCCGGTATCAAAGCCGCGATTACCGTGCGCGACGGCGAACGCACAGTGCGTTTCTACGGCGAAGAACTCGCCGCTGTTGCCGGCACGACCAAGCAAGCTTGCCTCGACGCGTTGCGCGTCATCGAAGTCGAAGCCACAGCTCTGCCGTTTGTCGTGCGCGAAGAGGATGCGAAAGCTGAAGACGCACCGCGCGTTTGGCCCGATGCCCCGAATCTCGTGCCCGGCCGGTCCAACGACCGTGGCGATGTCGACAAGGCTTTCGCCGACGCGGCGGCCGTGATCGAAGTGGAAGTGGCGACGCCGGTGCAGATTCATCATCCACTCGAAACCCACGGCAACACCGTGTCGGTCACGCCCGATGGCGTAACGTGTTGGGCGTCCACGCAAGGCGTGTTCAGCGTTCGCGAAGGTCTGGCCGGCAACCTTGATCGTCCGCAGAACAAAATCCGCGTGATCACCGATTACATGGGCGGCGGTTTCGGCGCTAAGTTCGGTCCCGGCGTCGAAGGCGGACTCGCTGCACGGCTCTCGGAAAAGGCCGGCGCGCCGGTCAAGCTGATGTTGACGCGTTTCGATGAATCGCTGGCCGTCGGCAACCGGCCATCATCATTTCAAAAGATCAAACTCGCGGCCGACAAAGACGGCCGATTGACGGCCTACCAACTCGATTCCTACGGCACGGCCGGCATCGGTGCCGGCTCCGCAACGGCGGGCGGCGGCGGCGGCGCTGGATTTCCCGCGCCCTACATTTACAATGTGCCCAACATCCGTACGAAGCAGGCGTCCGTTGCGGTCAACGCCGGTTCGAGCCGCGCCTTCCGCGCGCCCGGCCATCCGCCGGCGTCGTTCGGGATGGAAAGCGCGATGGACGATCTCGCGGTGAAACTCGACATGGATCCGGTCGAACTGCGTTTGAAGAACGATCCCAGCGAAGTCCGCCGGCGCGAGTACAAGGTCGGCGTCGAGAAATTTGGCTGGAAGGACAAATACAAGAAACCCGGCAGTTCGCCCGGCATCGTCAAGACCGGCGTCGGTTGCGCCGGCGCGACATGGGGCGGTGGCGGGCGCGGCACGAAGGCCGACGCGCAGATCAATCCCGACGGCAGCGTCGAGGTACGGTGCGGCACGCAGGACTTGGGCACCGGCACGCGCACCCTTGTGGCGATGGTCGCCGCGGAAGTTTTCGGGTTGAAACCCACGCAAATCAACGCTCGCATCGGCGACACGGATTTTCCGCCGTCGGGCGCGAGCGGTGGGAGCACGACGGCGGCGTCGGTGTGTCCGGCGATTTACGATACGTGCCGGAAGGCGCTCGAAGAGTTGCAGAAGCGCACCGGCGTGGCCGACGCGCGCGGGACAAATTGGGCCGCCGCGTGCCGGAAACTCGGCACCGAGTCAGTGGTTGCGCATGGCGAATGGCAGGAAGGCTTATCGTCCAGCGGCGCCGGCGGCGTGCAGTTTGTCGAGGTTGCGGTGGACACGGAGACCGGGTTCGTGCAAGTGAAGAAAATTCTCTGTGTGCAGGATTGCGGTTTGATCGTTGACCCGTTGACGTGTGAGACGGTGGTCAATGGTGGCATCATCATGGGCCTTGGCTATGCGCTTTACGAGCAACGCGTAATGGATCGCGCGACCGGCGTCGTGCTCAATCCGAATTTCGAAACGTACAAACTGCCCGGCATCGCGGACGTGCCGGAGATCGAAGTCATATTGCTCGACATGCCGGAGCGCGGCGTTATCGGCGTCGGAGAGCCAGCGACGATCCCAACCGCGTCCGCCATCGCCAACGCGATTGCGAACTCCCTCGGAGTGCGCGTCGGCCGGTTGCCAATCACGCCGGACAAAGTGCTGACGGTGCTGGGGAAGGTGAAAGCGTGAAAGCCTTCCAATACACCACGGCGCGCAACGCGGCCGACGCCGTCGAAGCTGCGGGCAGGGGGAAGTATCTTGCCGGCGGGATCGACTTGCTCGGCGAGATGAAGGAGTACATCGCGCAGCCGGAACTGTTGATCAACGTGAAAACGTTGCCGGGCACGCAGGAAATCGCGCCCGGCCGTGACGCGTGGACCATCGGCGCAAACGTCACCGTCGCAGCCGTGGCATCGCATGCGGAATTGCGGCGGACGTTTCCCGGTTTGGCGGAAGCAGCGGACGAAGTCGGCTCGCCGCAGATTCGCAACGTCGCGACCATTGCCGGTAACCTCGCGCAGCATTCACGCTGTTGGTATTACCGGCATCGCGACATCGTGTGCTTGAAACGCGGCGGCGCGACCTGCTTCGCGCGCGAGGGGGAGAACAAATATCACAGCCTCTTTACCGGCAACCCCTGCATCAGTCCGGTCGTTTCCAACCTCGCCACGGCGCTGGCCGCCTTGGATGCGCGTGTTGTCGTGCGTCGCGGCAAGGGCGAAGCCACGTTGAGCATCGCGGAGTTGTACAGCAAAGCGTGGGACGACCCGACCGCGCACAATTCACTCGGTTCCACCGATTTGATTCTGCGCGTCCAGGTGCCGAACCAAAGCCGGCGCAGCGCGTACTTGCAGGTCAGCGAAAAAGCGGCATTTGATTGGGCGCTGGTCAGTTGCGCGACGTCGGCGAAAGTCAGCGACGGAAAGTTAAGCGACGCACACGTGGTGCTCGGTTCGGTCGCGCCGATGCCGTGGGAAGTGCCGGCGGCGAATGCGTTGCTCGAAAGCAAGACGCTCGACGAGGCGCTGGCCAGTCGGGTGGCGGACCGGATTTTGCAGGACGCGCAACCGTTCGCGCACAACGGCTACAAGATCCCGATTGCGCACGCGTTGGTGCGGCGGGCGTTGATGAAGTTGAAAGGCTGAGCCATGGACGAACCGCTTTGCCGGCATTTGCGGACGAAGAAAATGTATCTGCCCGGTCACGTCGAGCAGATGGCGGAGGCGGAGCACGATGGGTGGGCGAACGATTTCTTCTGGTGTAACCGCACCTTGACTGAGATCGGCGCGGACGACAAACCCGTGCATCCAAACGCCTGCAAGATTTGCCGCGCGTGTTTTGAAGAGTGACGCGTCGGTGCGGACTTGCTAGGCTTTCCTCGTGACGTATTCCGAAAAACTCTGGCAGGAAGCGCTCACGCTTCTGCCCGGCGGCGTGAACTCGCCCGTGCGAGCCTTCCGCGGCGTCGGGGGCACGCCGTTCTTCACCCAACGGGCGCAAGGCTCTAAACTCTGGGACGTCGACGGCAATGAGTACATTGATTACGTGTGCTCGTGGGGGCCGGCCATTCTCGGCCACGCGCACCCGAAAGTTGTCCGTGCGATTCAGGAAGCCGCTCGCGACGGCACGAGCTTCGGGACGCCGAACCCGCGCGAGATTCGTCTGGCGCAACTCGTCACCGAGGCGTTCCCGTCCATCCAGAAAGTCCGCTTCGTCAATTCCGGCACGGAAGCGACGATGTCGGCCATCCGGTTGGCGCGCGGTTTCACCAAGCGCGACAAGATTGTGAAGTTTGAAGGCTGCTACCACGGGCATGCCGATGCGTTGCTCGTGAAGGCAGGCAGCGGCGGCGCGACGTTCGACGTGCCGGATAGCGCAGGCGTACCGGCTGACTTCGCACGCAACACGCTCACGTTGCCGATCAACGATTTCGTGGCACTCGACTCGGTGAACTGGCGCAAGATTGCGTGCGCCATCATTGAGCCAATACCGGCGAACATGGGATTGATTCTGTTGAAGCTGGGATTTCTCGAGAAGCTGCGAAAGCTGACAGCCAACAATGGCGCGCTGCTGATTCTGGACGAAGTCATCAGTGGTTTTCGCGTGGCGGGGGGCGGTGCTCAGGAATTGTTCGACATCACCGCCGACCTGACGACGTTGGGCAAAATCATCGGCGGCGGCTTGCCGGTCGGGGCGTTTGGCGGACGCGCCGAGATCATGGATTGTCTCACGCCGACCGGCTCCGTGTACCAAGCCGGCACGCTTTCCGGCAACCCACTCGCGATGGCCGCCGGCATTGCGACGTTGGAGGAATTGTTTGGGGTAGGGACGGACCGCCGGGCCGTCCGCGACCCGAACGACGCGGCGCGCCCAGCGGTCGCGCCCTACCAACGACTGGAACAGAAGGCCGCACACCTATGTGCCGAATTGGCGAAGGTCGCCACCGTGCCGGTCATACAATATCGGATCGGATCGATCTTCTGTCACTTCTTCACCGACCGGGAAGTCACGGATTACGCCAGCGCCAAGACGTGCGACACGAAGCGATTCGCCAAGTTCTTTCATGCGATGTTGGAACGCGGCGTGTATCTTGCGCCGTCGCAGTTCGAGGTCGGATTCATCTCGCTGGCGCACACGGATGAAGATATCGAGAAAACGGTGCGCGCGGCGACGGAGGCGTTCAAGACGTTATGAAAATCGTCGTGGCAATGACCGGGGCCAGTGGCGCAATTTACACGCAGCGGTTGCTCGACAATCTCGATGGGCACGAGGTTCACTTTATCTCGACGAAGCACGCCCGGGAAGTCGCGCAGATCGAATTGCCGAAAGGCGAGCTGAAGATTTCATCGCAAGTCATCCGGTATGACGAGAACGATTCGATGTTTGTGCCGTTCGTGAGCGGCTCGGCGAAGTTCGACGCGATGGTGGTGATCCCGGCCTCGATGGGAACGATCGGCCGTGTCGCGAACGGTTTCTCAGACAGCACGATTGCGCGGGCTGCGGATGTTTTCCTCAAGGAGCGGCGCAAACTCATCTTCGTGCCGCGCGAGTCGCCGTACAACCTGATTCATCTGCGTAACATGGCGACGTTGACCGAAGCTGGCGCGACCATCATCCCGGCGAGTCCGCCGTTCTACAACAAACCAAAGACGATCACGGACTTGGTGGACGGCGTCATCGCCCGCGTGCTCGATCATCTCGGCATCGCGCACAAGCTGGTCAAACCTTGGCGGAGCGCTGATTGAGGAACTGGAGCTGCCGGTAGAGAGTCTCGACCAGCGGCGATTTTGCTCCGGCGGCTTGAGTGGCGCGCAGCGGGTTGCCGAAGATAGCCTCGACTTCCATCGGACGATGCTCGTCGAAATCGATCTTCATGCTGGTCCGGTAAGGCAGCATCTTCTCCGTGTACGCGAGCATCTTCGCGATGATCTCCTCGCTTACCGGCACGCCGCACGCATGGGCGTCGGCCACGACTTCCCGCATGATCTGCTCGACGAGTTGGCGCGTGTGCGGATCGGCCATCAGAGCGTCGGTGTTGGCGTTGAGAATGACGGACAAGCCGTTGTACGGGATGTTCCACACGAGTTTCTGCCAACGGGCGACACGCAGGTCGTCGGTGACTTGGGCGGAGATGCCGGCGCGTTGAAAGTCTCCGGCAACGGCGCGCAGCCGGTCACTGACGCCGCGAGTGGCGAATTCACCGAGCACGACGAACCCGTAGTCGAGATGGCGGATGTGGCCGGGGCCGACTTTATTGGAGCAAAGAAAGCAAAGACAACCGGCGACGCGCTCTGCGCCGACGATGCCGGCAACTCGGTCTTCATTCCCGAGTCCGTTCTGCATCACGAGGACGACGACGGTATCTTTGACGACCGTCGGCAGCAACTCCGGCAGCACATGGTTCTGTGTTGTTTTCAGACAGACGCACACGACATCGCAGCGCGGCATGTCGGTGACGTTCCGATAGGCATTCGGCTTCACGATTGAGAAGTCGCCGTCTTTCGATTCGCAGATGAGTCCGTGTTGCCGGACGTGTTCGTAGTCGTTGTGCAGCAGGAAATGCACATCGCAGCCGGCATGTTGCAGTCGCGCGCCGTAGTAGCCGCCGAGCGCGCCCGTCCCAAGGATGGCATAACTGCGTGACATGGCGGCAAGTTTATCAGAAAGAGTTCGTGGTCGTCATCTTTGCCGGCAAAGTTCATGATGTATCGCTTAGCGATACATCATGGCCGGTGGCATCATGTGCGGGAGAGGACTTGGTTCATGGCGGCGGCGAATTGCTGCCATTTACGCTTGCGATCACGGAGCGCGTTTGCGCCTTGGCCCGTGAGTGCGTACTCCCGGCATTCTCGATTCAAGCGCGATTTTGTCCGGCGCATCGTGACCAGGCCGCGTCGCTCCAGGCTCTGCAAGAGTGGATAAAGGCGGCCGAAAGCGAACTGGAAGTATTCATTGGAGCGAGCGGCGAGTTCTTTCCGCAACTCATAGCCGTGGCAATCGCGGTCGGCCAAGATCGCCAGCACCAAGGTCTCGGCATTGCCATGCAACATTGTGCGGTCGAGATAGTCCATGTCAGCGCATGATATATCGCTGAGCGATATATCATGGCAAGCACGGATGTGGGGGTCTTGCCGATGCGCTACTTCAATCTTCTGCGCGGTGGCGGGCTGTTGTAGACTGACAATTGGCATGAGTGACCCGGTCGGATACTTGGTCGGGCAAGTCGGAGAAATGTCGGGGATGCGGGTGGCGATTCCCGGCAAGGGATTGACTATCGGTCGTGATCCGAATCAAGTCGACCTTGTCGTTGATCATCCGCTGGTCTCGCGCCGGCATGCGCAAGTTGCGGTTCACGCAGACGGGAAACTCTACCTGATTGATCACCAGTCACGCAATGGCACGTTCGTCAACGGGCACAAACTCAGCGCGCCGGTTCTGCTTTCCCCCAACGACAAGATCGAGTTTGGCGCGGAAGGTAAGGTGGTGTTCCTCTACGAATTGGCGGACACGACCTCCGTCTCTGGCGTGCTCAAGGAAGCGTTTGGTGAGACAGTTGCCCCGGTGGAATGGAAAGTCGGCGACAATATCCTCGGCATCTACGAAGTGACCGGCATCCTTGGGCAAGGCGGCATGGGGCGCGTGTACAAGGTGCACCACAAATCATGGAACATGGATTTGGCAGTGAAGAGCTTGCGCCCCGACCTTTTCGCGGAAGCGAAGGCCGTCGAAGACTTCATCCGTGAAGCTGAAACGTGGGTGAACCTCAACCTGCATCCCAACATTGTCCAGTGTTTCTATGTTCGTACCATCGGCGGCATCCCGCGCATCTTCGCGGAGTACGTTCCCGATGGCACGTTGGCTGAGTGGATTCACCATCGTAAGCTGACGCAACTCGACCAGATTCTCGATGTGGCCATCCAATTTGCGTGGGGACTCCACGCCGCGCATGAACAGGGCTTGGTGCATCAAGATGTCAAGCCCGGCAATGTTTTGATGACGCGCGACGGCACAGCGCAGATATCGGATTTTGGCCTCGCGCGAGCAAAGGCGCTCGCAACCGAAAGCGCAGCTACAGGCGAGAGCGGTCTAGTGACGATGGCCGGTGGAACGAAGGAATACAAATCACCTGAACAATTCAGGCGGGAACGTCTTTCCCGCAAGAGCGACATTTGGAGTTGGGGACTTTCGGTTCTGCAAATGTTCACAGGGGGTATCTCTTGGGAGTTCGGTTACCAAGCTTTGTTGGCCTTGGCGAGTTATCAGAGTGTGGGCGGGCCGCGTTGGATGATCGAAATGCCCAGCGGACTGCAGACGTTGCTTGAACGGTGTTTTCAGGATGACCCTCAACGTCGCCCGGCAGATATGCTGGAAATCGCTGACGAGTTACAACGGATATATCAGGAAGAATGCGGCGTGCCTTACCAGCGATCTGACATGAAGACCGGCGAACTTCTCGCCAATGGGCTTAACAACCGTGCTCTGTCCATTGTAGAGTTAGGCAAGCGGGATGAGGCGCTCAAGCTTTGGGAAGAGGCATTACAAGTAAAACCCGGCCACGTCAATTCTACGTACAATCATGGATTGGCGCTTTGGCGTTCTGCGCGGATAACTGACGATGAATTAGTCCGGAGAATGACAGAAGTTTGCGCTTCCCATCCGGGAAATCGCTATGCGCAGTGTTTGCTCGCCTTGGTAGGCCTCGAACGTGGTGAATTCGTTCAAGCGACGCGCATTCTGGAGAAGTTTGCTGAAGAGCAGCAGATACAAAATGCCATTGCCAAGGGTATTGAACTAGCACGATCTCAGAAGTCGAAGTCTCGTGCACTGGTCGCAGAGTTTCCGGCCGATCCGCTTGGAGTCAATGCGGCGTGGATTAGCGCGGACTGTAGAATGCTCGTTACCGGTGGCCTGTACACCACAGTAAACCTACTGGAAACAGAGACCGGTCGGTGTGTCCAGACGTTTGTGGGGCATGACGATGCAGTAATGGCGGTGACAGCGGACGAACACTTGAAGCATATTCTGTCCGGGGGGAAAGACGCGACCGTAAGGCTGTGGAGCATCGAGAGCGGACAATGTGTGCGGGTATTACACGGCCACTCAGATATTGTGGGTGACGTGTGTTTCGCTGCCGATCGGAGATTCGCGTTTTCTAGGGGCTACGATGGTTTGGTCAAACTGTGGGATCTTCACTCCGGTGAGTGCGTTCACACTTTTGGCGAGAGCAAGAAATGGATTAGTGCTGTTTCACTTAGTCGTGATTCGAGGACGATGCTGGCCGCAGAATCCGACGAAGCACTATGTTTGTGGGATGTAACTCGTCGTGTCATTCTACAGAGGATTCCGTGCAGCGGAAGTATCGTCGCCCTTGATATGGCGCGCAATGGGAGGATTGCATTGGCGTCGAACGCGGACTCATCGATTCAGGTTTGGGATCTTGAAAAGCGTCGTCCGATCCTGAAGTTGGTTGGACACTCAGAGCAGGCGAGGAGCGTCCTTGTTTCTCCAGACGCGCAGACTGCGTTGTCAGCAGGGGAAGCTGTCCGGCTGTGGGACTTGGCCACTGGCCGCTGCCTTCATACATTCCCGTGCGACGGTTCAGTCCCCCGGTCGCTTGCCACCGATCCGAATTGGAGATGGATGGCGTCAGGTGGTTATAATGGTGTCATCCGTCTTTGGTCGCTCGGCCTTGGAATCAAGCCTGTCCTCGCGCCACCAATGCTGAGCCGCATAACTCACCACACAAAGGCATTCACATTTAGCAACGCGTTTCAGCGCGCCCTCGGGCAGGCTCGTGCGGCAATTGACAAAGGTGAAATCGAGGCAGCCGCGAACTGGATTCGTCACGCAAGGTCACAACAAGGTTACGAACGAAACCCCCAAGCCCTTAATCTATGGTTTTCTCTTTACACGCGTCTTCCGCGCAGGACACTGCGCGGGGCGTGGAGGCGGTTGACTATCGATTGTGGAAAAGACGCTTCTTGGTCTGTCGGTCTTACTAGCGACGGAGTCTTCGCGCTGACGGGCCACGTGGATGGCACTGTGAGAGCATGGAATTCAACCACAGGAGAATGCATCCGAGTCCTCAGCGGACACAGCGCGTTGGTGGGTACGCTGAGTATCCATCCACTCGATCCGCTTGTCCTTACAGGAAGTGATGACTCGGCAATTAAGCTATGGAATTTTATCACTGGAGAGTGCTTGCAAGTTTTTGAGGGACACGCCGACACAGTCGTTGCGCTCGCGATGAGTCCCGATGGAATGCGCCTGTTCTCGATAGATGGCGATAAGAACCTCAGGATTTGGGACGTGAAAAGCGGCAGGTGTTTGTCTTCTGCAGACATTGATTGGGGTGGGTCGTTGCTTTCAGCGTCATTCAGCTCAGACCTACGATCCGTGCTTATTGGCGGGTCGGGTGGGGGACTTGCGCTCTTTGACATTACAGGTCGTGGACTTGTTCGCAGTTTCAGAGGACACGACGAATCCTGCGTCGTCACATCTGTTGTTCTAAGCGAGAACAATAAGAACGCGGTGTCGTGGTGCATGGATGGCAGGTTGAAGTTGTGGAATGTACGCACGGGTCAGTGCTTGCTGAGCATCGAGGCTGGAGCGGAGCATCTGTCGCTGAGCGCAGACGGACATTTTGCCGCCGGTGGCTTTTACGATTCGCCACCTGGCATCTGGGATCTCAAGACCGGCGACCGCCTGAAGATATGCGAAGATCATGCTGGTGATTTACTGTGCACTGCACTGAGCCGGGACGCGCGCTGTCTTGCGGTCGGCAGCACCGATGGCAAGTTGAGACTTTGGACTTTGGATTGGGAATTGGAGAATCAAGAGGCCGCTGATTGGAACGAAGCTGCGCGGCCATATCTGGATACATTTTTGACAGTTCACACGCCGTACGCGGGTGAGTTACCGGAAGATCGTCATCCGACCGACGATGAAATCGCGCGCGCGGTCACGCGTCACGGCACACCGGGCTGGAATGCGAACGATTTCGACCGGCTGCTCTACACGCTAAGCTGCGCTGGCTACGGCTCGCTGCGGCCCGAAGGCGTGCGGCGTGAATTGGAGAAGATGGCTGAGACTCGGACTGGCCCGCGAGAATGATCCGTGTTCGCAAATACTTTGATTTCGTTCGCTTCGAGCACACGGTGTTCGCATTGCCGTTTGCGTTGGCGGCGATGGTGGTGGCCGGTTGGCCTGGGTGGCGGACGTTTCTGCTGATTTTGGCGGCGATGGTGTGTGCGCGGACGGCGGCGATGGGGTTTAACCGAATCGCGGATCGAAAACTCGACGCGTTGAATCCGCGCACGGCGGGAAGACATCTGCCGACGGGGCAGATGTCGGTGACTGGTGCTTGGTGTTTGGTGATTGGGGCGGCAGCCGGGCTGATAGTCGTGACTTGGTTCATCAATCCGATTTGCTTTTGGTTATCGCCGGTCGCGCTGGTGGTGATCGGTTTCTACTCGTTCACGAAACGGTTCACGGACTTCTCGCATTTCTTTCTCGGGTTGTCGCTGGCACTCGCGCCGTTGGGTGCGTGGCTGGCGGTGCGTGGGGAATTTGCGTGGCCGCCCGTCGTGTTGGCGGTCGCAGTGGTGTTTTGGCTTGTTGGCTTCGACATCATTTACGCGACGCAGGACGTGGAGTTTGACCGGCAGACAGGATTGCATTCGTTGCCGGCAAAGTTGGGGATACCGGCAGCGTTGCGGGTGGCGCAGACGGCACACGCCGTTATGGCCGTGACGCTGCTGGCTTTCGGATTGATTTCAGGGATGCGGCTGCCATATTACGTCGGGTTGGCGGTGATCGCGATTTGCCTGATGTGGCAGCATTTTCTGGCGGGGAAACAAGACCCGGTCAGCTTGAACGTGGCCTTTTTCCGCATGAACGCGATCATCAGCGTAGTGTTTCTGGCGAGTGTAGTGGCGGATACGGCGTTGAAGTAGCCACGAAAAGGCACAAAGAGGCACAAAGATGACCCGACAATGGCAGACAATGAATGAGTTGTGTGACCTTGTACGCGAGACAAGTTTCGCGATTCACCGGTATCATCGCTCGGGTCACTTAGAGAAGATTTATGAGAACGCACTCGCGCATCGGTTGCGGAAGCGCGGCTTGGATGTGAAACAACAGCATTCGTTGACGGTTTTCGATGAAGACAGGACGGTGTTGGGTGAGTTTTTTGCGGACTTGTTTCTGGAAGGCTGCTTAGTGGTGGAACTGAAAGCCTGTCGGGCCGTGGCGGACGAGCATGTCGCACAACTACTGGGGTATTTGCGAGCGTCGAGGATTGAGACAGGCTTGCTGATCAACTTTGGCGCACCCAAGCTTCAGATCAAGAAGTACCTGATGACAGAAGAACGGCTTTGATTGCCACGAAAAGGCGTAAAGATGCACAATGAGAACATCTCTTGGGCGCGGACAAGATCGTCCGCGCCCAAGGGGTTTGCCACTGTCGTGCTGTTCCTTGGTGCCTTCTCGTGCCTCTTTGTGGCTGCTGAGACATGAACAAATTGATCGAGCGGTCGGAACTCCGGGACATTTGGGAGAAGGTCGAGGCGGGGCAGCGCATCAGCGAGGCCGATTGCTTGCGGCTGTTTCGGTCGAACGACCTCGCGGCCATCGGTGCGATGGCGAATCTTGTGCGGGAGCGCAAGAACGGCAATGTCGCATACTACATCCTGAACCGGCACATCAACTACTCGAACATCTGCATCCTTGATTGCGATTTCTGTTCGTTCTACCGGCGACGACGGGATGCCGGCGCGTACGAGTACAACCTGCCACAGATGATCGAGAAGGCGCAGGAAGCTCTCAAACTCGGCATCACGGAGATTCACATCGTCGGCGGGCTGCATCCGTCGTTCAAGTGGGATTACTACGTCGAGATGTTGCGTGAGTTGAAGAAACTCGATCCGAACCTGCATTTGAAAGCATTTACGGCGATTGAGATTCTGCATCTGTCGTGGGTCGGCAAGCGCAGCGTACCGGAAACGTTGGCGGCATTGCGGGACGCCGGGCTGGGCTCGTTGACCGGCGGTGGCGCGGAGATTTTTGATCCCGAAGTGCGCAACGTGATCTGCCACGCGAAGGAATCGGCGGAGGAGTGGCTGGACATTCATCGCATGTGGCACAAGAAAGGCGGACGTTCGACCTGCACGATGTTGATTGGGCACGTGGAGAACGAGCATCACCGGGTGGATCACATGCGTCGGCTCCGAGAACTGCAGGATGAGACGAAGGGCTTCACCGCGTTTGTGACGTTGGCGTTTCATCCGGAAAACAACAAGCTCTCGCACTTGCCGGGGCCAAGCGGTTTCGACATGCTCAAGACGCTGGCGATTGCGCGGATCTATCTCGACAACATCGATCACATCAAGGCGTACTGGATTTTGATGGGCATGAAGCTGGCGCAGGTCGCCTTGAGCTACGGCGTGGACGACATCGACGGTACGGTGATCGAGGAGAAAATTTACCACATGGCCGGGGCGCAGACGCCGCAGCAGATGGCGCGGGAAGAGTTGGTGAAAGCCATCCGCGAGGCAGGGCGAGAGCCGGTGCAACGCGATTCGCTTTACCGGCCGGTTGCGTCAAAGGATGAAGGCAGAAGGATGAAGGATGAAGAAAACGGCGCGCCCGGCGGTCGCGCCTTACCGGGGACGGCCTTTGTTGGCGCGAGCAATGAAGGGGGCGTGGCGTGAGCTGGCGGATCGGGAGCGTGCCGTACCTCAACGCGCGCCCGCTCATTTACGGAATCGAAGACCAAGTTACTCTCGCCGTCCCGTCCCGACTCGCCGATTTGATGTACCGTGGACAGTTCGATGCTGCGCTGATTCCGGTCGCCGAGATTCTACTGCACGACCAATACGAAATCACCGACAATATCGCGATCGCCTCGCGTGGGCCGGTACGCAGTGTCTTCCTCGCGCATCGCGAGCCGATCGAGAAACTGAAGCGAATCGCGGTTGATCCCGCATCACGCACGTCGGTGGGGTTGCTGCGTGTGCTGTTGAAGGCCCGGTATGGCATCGAGCCGGAGTTTTATCCTCGGCCGAGCGGGGCGAAACTGACCGAGCACGAGGCGATGATGCTCATTGGCGACGAGGCGATTTGGTACGCGACGCGCGGAGGGGCGCAGCCGGTCTGGGACTTGGGCGAGGCGTGGTGGGAGTTGACCGGATTGCCATTTGTGTTTGCGGTGTGGGCGCTGCAACAGAGAGTTTCACTCGGGCCACTGCTTCGCACGGCCAAGGCCAATGGGCTTGCGCACCTGGAGGAAATCGTGCAGGATTCGACAGAAGCGACAGTGGAGTTTCGCCGCGAGTATCTGACCCGGAATGTCTGTTTTGAGTTGGGCGACGCGGAGAAAAAGGGGCTGCGGCGATTTCAGCAGTATCTGGTGGAGTTCGGACTGATCGAGAAGGCGCATGATTTACGATACGTCGGTTGATACAATCCAGGACAAGGTGCTCGGCGGGGAGCGCATCACGTCGGAGGAGGCTTTGCGGCTGTACCGGAGCTTGACGTTGCCGGAACTCGGTGCGTTGGCCGATGCGGTCCGGCACCGCAAACATCCGGAGCGCGTTGTGACGTACATCATCGACCGCAACATTAACTACACCAACATCTGCAACGTCTACTGCACGTTCTGCGCTTTCATGCGCGAGGAGAAGGACGACGACTCGTACGTGCTGACGCCGGAGCAAGTGGGCGCAAAGATTAAGGAGTTGATCGACATTGGCGGCGTGCAAATCCTGATGCAGGGCGGACATCACCCGAAGCTCGGCATTGAGTACTACCTTGACTTGCTTCAATACATCCGTCAGAACTTTCCGCAGGTGAACATCCACGGTTTTTCGCCGCCGGAGTTTTGTCATTTTGCTGAAGTGTTTCAGATGCCGGCTGTGGAAGTCATCCGTCGCTTCAAGGATGCTGGGCTGGGTTCGATACCGGGCGGCGGCGGCGAAATTCTTGTCGATCAGGTGCGCAAGCGCATTGCGCCGTTGAAGTGTACCGGCCGGCAATGGCTCGACGTGATGGAGACGGCCCACGGGATGGGACTGAATTCGTCAGCGACGATGATGTTTGGTCACGTCGAGACGGTTGAGGATCGGATCGAGCATCTGCGGATGTTGCGCGAGGTGCAAGATCGGACGCACGGGTTCACGGCGTTCATCTGTTGGACGTTCCAGGCGGAACACACGCGGCTGCGGGCGCCGACGGTCGGGGCGCACGAGTATTTGCGGATGCAGGCGCTGGCGCGCATTTTCCTCGACAACTTCCCCAACGTTCAGTCAAGTTGGGTCACCCAAGGCCCGCAGATCGGGCAGGTCGCGCTGCAATACGGCGCGAATGATTTCGGCAGTGTGATGATGGAGGAAAACGTCGTGTCGCAAGCGGGCGCGACGTTCCGCATCAACGAAGAAACGATGCAGCGGCTGATCCGTGAGTTGGGCTACGAGCCGCACCGACGAAATAACTGGTATCAATTGCTGAACTAATGGCCAAGCCAATCAAGACCGTGTTGTTGTTCGGCTCGCCCGGCAGCGGCAAGGGCACGCAAGGCAAGCTGCTTGGGGTGTTACCGGGCTTTATTCATGTCGCTTGCGGCGAAGTGTTTCGTTCGCTCGAACTCGCAAGCGAAGTCGGCAAAGTGTTTTTGAAATACTCCAGCCGGGGCGAACTCGTGCCAGACGACACGACAGCGCGGCTTTGGCGCGAACACCTCGCCAAGCTCGTGAAAATGGGCAGTTTCAAACCGGAGACGGACACATTGGTGCTCGACGGCATCCCGCGCAACGTCCATCAGGCGACAATGCTGGAGAATGATATCGAAGTGCTTCGGCTGATCGTGCTGCGGTGCCGCGACCGTGAGGAAATTGTCCGTCGGCTGAAGTCCCGCGCGTTGAGAGATAATCGACTGGACGACGCGAACGAGGACACGATTCGCAAGCGGTTGAAGGTTTACGACGATGAATCGCGGCCGGTCATCGAGTATTACCCGGTATCGATCCGCGTCGAAGTGGACGCGCTGCAGACCCCCATCGAAGTCGCACATGACATCCTCAGCGCCATCTTGGGACGGACGGCGGAATTGCACGCGATTGAGGCGCCGGACGTGGCCGCGGCCAAACGTTAACTTGGTTTATCGGAGAAATTACTCATGAAAACATCGGGGCGCATCATCATTGGACTCGCGATTACTGCCGTCGTTATCCCTGTCGTCGCATCGGCGATCACGAGCGATGTGTTTCGGGTTGAGATGACGATTCGCGGCGTGATTCAACGCGGCGCCCTCATTCCCAAAGTGATGATCACTTCGGATGACCTCATCAATCTCGCTCAGCATCGCGTCCTCGGCGCGGATGTGCCCAACAACGAGATGCTGGCGCTGGTCAACAATTGCGACACCAACCTTCTGCGTCTTATCATTTTTGACACCGCCACGTCGAGCAACCTCGTCACGATCGGCTCGTTCAGCGACCTCAGAACAGTTTCCTCCACCCGCAAGCACGAGGAGCGGACGATTGCCCAATTGTCCATTCCCGACATCAGTGGCGTCGCCACGAACGGTGCCACGAACGGCATCACCGGGGGCAGTTTGTATTACCACGGCAAGATCACCATCGATACCAATGGGTGTGCGACCAGCTTCGGCGGCCAATTAACCGGCTTCCTCGACACCGCGTTCCCGATGATTTGCACCAACATCAACTGCACCAATTTCACCGTTTCCTGCACGCTGACCAACTGCATCCTAACCAACTGCATGCCCGACTGCGTGACGAACTGCACGACGAATTGCACGACGAGGCTCGATTGCACGACGAACATCTTCCCGTGCGCCGACGCTATTACTGTCATCATTCCCCGCGCGCCGATCACGACCGGCAAGTCACGCGGCAAACTCATCGAGCCGTAACCCCGCAATTTCTGACTGCGTCTGGTGTTGGTAAAGTTGTTGTATGCAGGTGGAGACGGTCAGTGTTCCCCCAAGAAACAAACAGATACCGGACGAAGAAAGTGAGGGCAATCCCAAGACAGTCAACAGATCGATTCTCGTCGCCATCGCGATGATTGCGATGGGCATCGTGACCGCTGCGCCCGTGACCAACAAGACCTATCGTACGACTGCGGCGCTGGCAGGCGTCCAGCAAGGTGAAGACCCCACCGCTCACCTCCCGCAGTATGATTACGTCGGCTTGGCCGGGCACAACCTTGTCAATCTTGCCCGCGGCCGTGACATCGGCAACACCAACTTCCTCAACGAGGTGCTCGCCATGACCATCGCCCGCGACCGCAGTGCCGCGAGCCTCGTCGTCTACAACCGCGACACGGACAGTGTCATCGCGACGCTCGCCGACAACACGCGCATGGACTCGGTTGTCCAACAGGATTCGACAAGTGTGGCCGGTCTGACTCGCGCCCGGCTCGTCCCCCAATTCACCCTCGACTCGAATGGCGACGGCACCAACGGGATTCTCGACGGCTACCTGACCGCTGCCGGCCGCCTCGTGCTTGACCCGGCGACGGGTTGCCCCAAGCCGATTCCGGTCTTGTTGGATCGCGACCCCAAGGATCGCTTCTTCGGCGACAAAGATGAGCCGGCTAACGTTGACAAGGACGAGCGGATCATTCTCCGCGCCGGACTGGCCCATGTGATCGGCGTGGTCGATCTGGTTTCGGCCAGCAGCACCAACACCGTGCTCGTGCCGCTCGGCCGCCTCAGCATCCGGCGCGAACTGCCCATTGCTCCGTAACGTGTCGGCCTTGCAATCCCTGTGGCGCTCTGCTACCGCAGTTGCGCCATGCGGATTGTTTTCATGGGAACGGCCGAGCTGGCCTGTCCGTGCCTCGAAGCTGTGGCCGGTCAGGTGATCGGTGTCATCACCCAACCGGACCGGCCCAAAGGCCGCAGCCTCGAAGTGTCGCCGCCACCGGTCAAGCTCACGGCCGGCAAACTCGGCCTGCCGGTCAGCCAGCCGGTCAAAGTGCGCGAGGCCGTCGAAGAAATTCGCGCCGCCCGGCCTGACCTAATCATCGTCGTCGCCTACGGCCAGATTTTACCCAAATCCATTCTCGAAATTCCACCGCGTGGCTGCATCAACGTCCACGCCTCACTCCTCCCACGCTGGCGCGGCGCATCGCCGATCCAACACGCCATTCTACACGGCGACCGCGAGACCGGCGTCACCACGATGTTCATCAACGAGAAGATGGATGCTGGCGACATCATTCTCCAACGCGCGGAACCGATTCGTCCTGACGACACTGCCGGCGCGCTACACGACCGGCTCGCGCCGCTCGGCGCGAAGCTGCTCGTGGAAACTGTGGCCAGCGACTTCCCACACCGTCCACAGGACGAATCCCAAGTGACCAACGCCCGAAAGCTGACGAAGGAAGACGGACGCGTGGATTGGACCAAACCCGCCGTCGAGATTGAGCGCCAAGTCCGCGCCTTCAACCCATGGCCCGGCACCTTCGCGTTTCTCGGCGACACGATGTTGAAGTTCTGGAAAGTGGAACTGACCAGCGCCGGTGAGTTGCGAGTTCTGGAGGTACAACCAGCCAACGGAAAACGGATGAGCTTCGAAGCTTTCATTCGCGGGCATCCGGACGCGCTAGCGCAAGGCTGGCGTTGATGAAGGCCAGACTGCAAATGTCGAGTGTTGATAAGCATCTAGCCTGACTTATTCGTGAAGAAGGGTTGTGGGGGTGAATCAGCGCCCCGAAGTTGATCAAGATGGGACGGCCGCCTCCACCGCAAGCCACAGCCGCCACCGGCAAGAGTGGTAAGCCGGAAGATTGTCTGGTCGCCATC
>CAZMKD010000104.1:0-9604 GCA_964566575.1 uncultured Verrucomicrobiota bacterium | reverse complement strand
CGCCTGTCGCTCCCGTATCGCCTGTCGCTCCCGTATCGCCTGTCGCTCCCGTATCACCTGTCGCTCCCGTATCACCGGTCGCACCTGTCGCACCCGTATCACCGGTCGCACCGGTCGCACCCGTATCGCCGGTCGCACCTGTCGCACCCGTATCTCCGGTCGCACCCGTATCGCCGGTCGCACCGGTCGCACCCGTATCTCCGGTCGCTCCGGTATCACCAGTCGCACCCGCCGCTCCCGTATCACCGGTCGCGCCGGTTGCTCCGGTATCACCAGTGGCGCCTGTCGCACCCGTGACTCCGGTCGCGCCAGTATCACCAGTGGTGCCCGTGACTCCGGTCGCACCGGTGACGCCGGTTAAACCAGTATTACCGGTCACTCCGGTCGCTCCGGTCACGCCAGTCGCACCAGTGACACCGGTCGCACCAGTTGCTCCCGTCGATCCGGTGGCTCCGGTATCACCCGTGGCTCCGGTTGCACCTGTCGCTCCTTGGTCGGCCAGCAGATCCCATTGCGCCGGCGAAATGTCCGGCGCGTTCCCAACATTCGCATCCACCAAGCTGATGTAGCTCGACCCGTTGTAGCTGACCGCGTCGTTCGCCGCATACGTCGCCGCATTCGTCCACACCGATTGCCACGTCAGTCCGGTCGCACCCGTGTCCCCAGTCGCACCGGTCTCACCCGTCGAACCGGTGGGACCTGTTGAACCCGTCGCGCCGGTATTACCCGTGGCGCCGGTTGTGCCAGTCGCACCGGCCGCTCCCGAATTACCCGTGGCGCCCGTCGCGCCGGTCACGCCGGTCGCACCGGTATTGCCGGTCACTCCCGTCATGCCTGTGGCGCCGGTTAAACCAGTATTACCGGTCACTCCCGTTGCTCCCGTCGATCCGGTGGCTCCGGTCGCACCCGTATCACCGGTCGCACCGGTCGCTCCCGTATCACCAGTGGCGCCCGTCGCGCCGGTCACGCCGTCAGCAACTGTGGTGATTATGAGTCGTGCTTGGTGGGAGGCCTTCGTGGTCTCTTTGCTGTCAAACTTCACATCCACAGTGGATTCGTTTGGAATGAGTGCGATCCCGGCGTTCGTGACCACCCCATCCACCCAATCCCTGACCAGCCCAGTCAGATCGACCGCTACGAATTCATTCTTGGCCGCTTCTACTTCGGCCGCTTCCACTTCTGTTGGTGTAGGGGCTGTCGCGGATGTTACAGCAAGTTCGTTCCAGTCCCCGTCCACGGCGACAACGTCAAAGGTGCCAGCGTGTCGACACGTATTCATATACAACACCAGCGTCGCTTTGGCTATGTTGGTTCCGGTCGTGCCAGCGGACAACGTGGAGAGGTCGAACTTCAAAAACGCGTTCTGCTCGGTGGCGCCATTCAGGGGGCCGACAACGCGGAGAGAAGTGGGCGACATCCGGGAATTGCCTGCCGGCTTCATTACGGCAACTGTCGCATCATCAGTGAGAATTGCTTCCGTTGCGTGGGACTGTCCCGGCGACATCAGCCCCAGTATGCCCACGAAGACACCTAGCACGGATATTCTGATGCGTAGTTGTTTTTTCATAATTGTCCTCCCGTGCTCGTACCGCGCGCCTTGCTGAGAAAGCGCTCAATTCAGGAATTTCAGGACGTAAAGACAGCGAATTGTGTGCCCGCGTAAGAAAAACATTTTTCGTCCTTCTTTGGACTGGTTCTGGAAAAATCCCGTTGAGACAGGCCTAAGACACTTCCAAGAACACAGACTGTGGTAGGAAATTGGACAAGTTCTTCACAAGTTTGAACACATCCAAGGGTACATCGGTCGTATCGTGTCCAGTAGTGCTAGAGTTTCAAGTGCCCATCGGCCAAATAGTCAGGAGCTCAGGCTCACGGTAAGTCTGAATCTAGCTTCCCTTTCAGACAGTACCAACAGGCTGGCTTACGGGGACTTCAGCTTCTGTCGCGCGTACTGGAGGTTGTTGGAGGCTAAAGGGAAATTGAGCTGATACCGCAGGGCTTGTTCGCCGGCCGCGACGGCCTGCGCGTATTCCCCCAGTTGATTGTAGGCGGCGCAAAGATTGTTATAGGCCTCGGCATAGCCAGGCCGCAACTTTAGTGCCTGTTCAGCGGCGGCGATTGCTTCCGGGTAGCGCTGCTCATTGTAATACTTCAGACTCAGATTCAAGAACATCGCGGCGCCAGACAAAGGCATGTCCGGCACGGCAGCCGATGGGGCTTGCGCCGAACTCATCAGGCTGCGGGCAAAGAGATCGCCGGGGCTTAAGTCCAAGGCCTTGCGGAGCAACTCCGACGCTTCGGCAACTCGCGACCGTGACAACAGCCAGCGAGAATAGTAGGTGTAAGAGCTTGGGTTTCCCGGAGCCAGTCGCAGTGCCTGCTTGAAGTCCTGTTCCGCTTTCAACAGATTGCCGGTCGCTCCCTCGGCGATGGCGATATTGATAAACAAGGTCGAATACAAAGGGGTGAAGACTTGGGCGCGGTAGAAATAATCGAGCGCTTGTTTGTAATCACCTTTGGCCATCAGCGCGACGCCGTAGTTCATGAGTCCCCTGCCGTTTTTAGGACTCTTGATAGTCGCATCATGCCAGAGGGATTCTTCGGTCTTCCAGACCCGGTTGCGCTGGTAGGTAGCGTAACCATTGGCGCAAAGAAAGACGGCCACGGCACCGACCGCCGCCGTTCTCGCCCAGAAGCCGTACTGATTCCACTGGCTCAACAACAAGGAAGCCAACCCGGCGATCGCTATGATCAATCCGGCATAAGCGTAAAACGTCCGGTGCGAGTTCATCACCTGGTCCAAGGGCCAGAGCGAAGTCGGTACTAGCGCGAAAAGAAACCACAGCAGACCGAAACCCGTCACCCGCGTGCGCCGACACTTCGCCGCCATCGCGGCGCCGATCGTAAACAGAAGCAGAAAACAGAATCCGGCCCAAAGCCTCGGGTCGTCCGTCGTGTGGAAGGGGAGAAGATCGTAGTCTGCCGACAGGCCGCTCGGCCAAAAGAACGTCTTAAAATAGAGCATCACCACATACGGCTGCGTGATCAGATACTGACCCGCATTCGCCGCACCGTAATTTATCGTCTTCGGGGCCATATGCTGCACGAAAAGCCACATCGCTCCGCAGAGAAGAAAAGCCGGGACAACTGTCCGAAGATAAGAGATCACACGCTGTGTAGGTCTTGGGAAGTCCAGTTTCGTATCCCCTTCAAAGAGCAGCCAGTACATGGCAAAGAGCGGTGCGAACATCGCCGCAGTCTGCTTGGCCCAGACCCCGATTGCAGCCGGGAGAACATACACATATGATCGACGAGCGCCCGGAAACAACCGATACACAGCAAACGATCCGAACACGGCCAGGGTGGAAATCACATCCGAGCGCGCGTGAGTGTAATTCACCGTGTCCGCGTTGGCCGGGTGCAGTCCAAACCAACCGGCGCCAATGACCGCCAGCCAGATGTGGTGTGGCGCGTGACCACCGGTTTCCAAGAGTTGATACGTAACGAATCCAAGAAACAGCACGACCGCAAAGAACCACAAGAAGTTTGACACCTGAAACCAGAACGGGTCGAGCCCCCCCCCCAACCAGTAATCAATCGCCACTGTCATCGAGTAGATCGGCCGGTAGCACTGATTCGCCGGCGTTGTAGTGGATGTCGTCGCGTCACTGAAAAACCGCGGGATGTTCTGCAGATCGCGAATAAACGCGTTATTGACAGTTGCGTATGCGTCGTCGAAATGGAAGCCGTTATAGAAGTGATTCGAGTAGGCCCCAACCACTCCAATCAAAAGCACGAGACTGATCACCCCAATGCGACGACCGTTGCCTGCCTTGCTCGTCAACGGGTTGTCTGTATCAATCATATTCGAATCTCCTCCGTTACAAATAGGGACGCCGACTCGCATCAAGTTTAACGATCCATGATTGCTCCGGAAAATACAATTAGCGATATGGCGATCCTGATCCTTAATTGCTACGCGTTCTGGGTCGAGTACAAAATCGTTCGCGAGAACACGGCGATGATTCGCGAGATCGCCGCAAAGAGCTAGTTCAACCTTTCGGCGGCAGGCGCTGAAATCGCTTCCAGACTTTCGCGGCGATTCTTGCAGACTTTTCGCGCACCGCCTCCTCGTCCACGCCGACGACTTTGCGGTTGCGGACGACCCACTGGCCGTTGACCATCGTGTCGGTCACGAATTGCGACGACATGCCGAAGATGAGGTGACCGAGCAGATTGCCGGCGGTGACTGGGGTCGGCGTCGGATAATCGAGGACGGCCAAGTCGGCCGTACTGCCCACATCACAACTGCCAAGCCGGACGCCGAGCAGTTGTGAGGCAAGCCGTTGCGAGCCGGTCAGAAAGCCGGCCACTTCGGCGATGCTGAGACCGTTCCGTCCATCGCGCGCCTTAAACCACGCAAACTTTGCTTCCTCGAACATGTCCGCGCCGATGCCGTCCGTGCCGAGCGCGACTTGCCGGCCCATCCGATGCACCGGCGCGTAACCGACGGCGTTGTTCATATTCGAGCGCGTGTTGTGGGCGAACCAGCAGCCGGCGCGCTGCGCCTTCTCCAGCGATGCCCGGTCGAGGTGCGTGCAGTGACCGAGAATCGTCCGAGGCCCTAGGATGCCGGCGTCAGACAGCCGGTCGATGAGGCGTTGCCGGCATTTGGCCTGGTCGCACGGATCTTCGGCGACGTGAATGTGCACGCCCGACTTCATCTCTCTCGCCAATTCCCCACACGCCCGCAACGACCGGTCACTCAACGTGAACGACGCGTGCGCGCCAATGAGTCCGGCAAACATGGGCCCGTTGTTCTGCGACACCCAATGGTGATTCTCCTCGAGGCCGGCCCTTGCCCCGGCGAGTCCGTTGCGATCCGTCGTCTCGTAGCACAGCACCCCCCGCAGGCCGACTTCGAGAAAAGCGTCCTTCATCACATCCAGGGAGCCGCGAATGAAGTTCGGCGAAGCGTGATGGTCAATGAGTGTGGTCGTGCCGCAACGCGCCGCGTCGAGCGCGCCCACGAGTGCCGAGTAGTACACCGCTTCCTCGTCGAGTGCCCGATCGAGCTTCCACCAGACGTACTTCAGAATTTCATGGAAATTGCGCGGCGTTTTCTTCGGCGCTGGCATCCCGCGCGCGAGCGCAGAGTAAAGGTGCGTGTGGCCGCAAACCATTCCCGGCATCACATACTTGCCGGACAAATCGAAAACGGGCTCGTCGGCCTTCGGTTTCAGCCGGCGCGCCCGTTCGACAATGATGCCGTGTTTGACCCGCAGATCTGCTCGCTCCACGCGCGGCCCGGATAATTCGAGCAGCGTCGTGTTGGTGAGCAGGATCGACATGAGTCGGTAGTGTCCCGATTTTAATCGCGAGAGTCAATATTTACCCCGCTCGACGGGACTTCGGAGCGGATGGCGGCGCAGGTTGCCGCGGGAAACGACGTGCGGCGTTTGCCGTACACGACAACGGCGTCTCGTAGGACTCGGCTTCTCGATGGCATTGGTTGCACCTAGCAGCGTGCAAATTCTTTCGACGCACCGCTGCGTATTCCTTGCAAGTTCATGTTCCCAAATTCGCAACACCCGCCAGCCTTGCCGGCGAAGCGCGCCGCTTACGAATCGGTCGCGGGCTTTGTTCGCCGCCAGCTTGCGCCGCCAGAACGCCCGATTGCTGGCCGGCATGTTGGCGTGCCGGGAACAGCCGTGCCAGAAACAGCCGTCCACAAACACCGCCACGCGTTCACGTCGGAAAATGAAGTCGGGCTTGCCGAGCACCGGCTGATTCCGCCGCCAGCCGGTGACGCCGTGGAAGCGGAAGACCTTCATGAGTGCAACTTCCGTCTCCATGTTGCCGCGCCTGCGAATCCGCGACATCACTTCCGACCGCTTGCGCTTGGTGAAAACGTCAGGCATCAACTGACCTGAGCCTTCACTTTTTCCTAACGACTTGTCATACTGTATAAATGGAATCGGTCGGCATGACCAACACCGCCACTGCTTTGTCTTTGCGAGCTTGGTATGGCGCGTCCATTTCCGATTTTCTGAAATCGCAACCTGACGCTGTGTTGGGACGACTCACAGCAAGCTGCGACTTCGCTCTAATTCCGACCCAGAGAGATGTGTGGATTGCCCAAATCCAATTCCTGCGTTCCCACCTCAACGGGCTATCTGGTTCGTTATTTCTGGAGTTCAACATTCCACGGATGGGACGGCGAATTGACGCTGTTCTGCTCGTCGGGCCGGTTGTGTTTGCGATTGAGTTCAAGGTTGGAGAGAAAACATTTGATCGCGCGGCGGTTGATCAGGTTTGGGATTACGCTCTCGACTTGAAGAATTTTCATGAGGCCAGTCATAACGTTTCAATTGTTCCAATCCTCATCGCAACCGAAGCCGCAGAATCTGCCCCGATCACACTCGAAGCAGATGCGGACAAAGTGTATCGCCCGATTTCGGTGAACGCCGGAGGCTTTCGCGAGGTGGTAGATTTGGCCCTGCGAAGCATCGCCGGCTCTGTGCTCGATGACCAACAATGGTCACGCGCACCTTATCATCCAACGCCGACAATCGTGGAAGCAGCACGAGCTCTTTACGCTCAACACTCGGTTGAAGCCATCGCCCGTTTTGACGCTGGCGCTCAAAACCTGCACGTCACTTCGCGGCGCATCGAAGATTTGGTGGATGAAGCGCGCGCGCAAGGACGCAAGCTCATTTGCTTCGTTACCGGTGTGCCGGGAGCAGGCAAGACTCTGGTCGGGTTGAATGTGGCGACTCGTCGGCGCGAATCCGACCAGCCAACACACGCCGTCTTCCTCTCCGGCAACGGTCCGCTCGTCGCAGTGCTTCGCGAAGCACTCACGCGCGACGAGGTCACTCGCCGAAAGAAGCAGGGTGAAAAGGTGCGCAAGGGTAAGGTCGGCGAGAGCGTCAAAGCATTTATTCAGAATGTTCATCACTTTCGCGACGATGCGTTGATTGAATCCGGCCCACCAATCGAACACGTGGTTATCTTTGACGAGGCACAACGCGCTTGGAACTTGAAACAGACTGCGAGCTTCATGCATCGGAAGAAGAAGCGCCCTGGTTTCTCACAGTCCGAACCTGAATTTCTGATCTCTTACATGGACAGGCACAAGGATTGGGCTGTCATCATTTGTCTCGTTGGCGGTGGACAGGAGATCAACACCGGGGAAGCTGGGATTGACGCGTGGTTGGACGCAGTGAATACGGCCTTCCCCAAGTGGCACATGTATATCTCATCGAGACTCACCGACAGCGAATATGCGGCGGGCAGGGCGTTGGATAGCGTTCGTCGACGACAGGATGCTCACCTCGATGACTGCCTGCATCTTGCGGTGTCCATGCGGTCTTTTAGGGCCGAAAACGTCTCTGCCTTCGTCAAAGCCCTCCTCGATTGCGAGAAACAGCAAGCGCGCGAAGCTTTCGCAGAGGTCGCCGACCGGTATCCAATTGCGGTGACACGCGACTTGAATCTCGCCAAGCAATGGATACGAGCTCACGCCAGAGGGACGGAGCGTTTTGGAATGGTGGCTTCGTCGAAAGCTCAGCGGCTAAAACCTCACGCCATTGACATCCGCGTTGACATTGATCCGGTCCATTGGTTTCTAAACGCCAAGGAAGACACGCGGTCAAGTTATTACCTTGAGGATGCCGCCACTGAGTTTCAGGTGCAGGGCCTTGAACTCGACTGGACATGCGTAACATGGGATGGGGATTTCCGGTTTAAGGGCGCGGAGTGGAGCTACCACGATTTCCGCGGTGACCGCTGGACCAACATCTCCAACGAGCAGAATCGGATTTATCTCCGCAACGCTTATCGCGTGTTGCTCACCCGCGCGCGCCAAGGGATGGTTATCTTTGTTCCGGCAGGCGAATCGACTGATCCAACCCGGGCGTGCAGCTTCTACGATTCAACCTTCAATTATCTCACCGATCTTGGCATCCCTGTCCTCGCGTAACGACCATCGCTTCTTCGTTGCGATTTCATCCGTGCAAGGCGGCTGAGCGTTGCGGGATTGGGTTCGTCTCTCATTCGCTTCGGTGTCATTTCAGCCAGCCGATTTTGATTTCGCCCTCGACCGCCTTGAAGTCGGGGTCGCCGGTAATCAGTTCGGCGTTGCGAAGCTTGGCCAGCGCGGCGGCGAAGGCGTCGGCGTAGGCCAGTTTGCCGCTCGCTTTGTAGCGGGCGGCTTGGCGAACCAAGTGCAGGTCCGACTCGACGGGAATGATCTCAATCGGCATCGTCGCCATGTCTTTGGCCTTCAGTTCGGCGGCTTCCGGTGAAACCTTGCGCATGGTGTTGTAGTACACTTCGCCCCAGTTCACCGCACAGAGCAGCAGCTTGTGCGTGCCGTGGTCGGCTTTCGCGAGCAGCTTCTCGACCTCGACCGCCGCCGGCTCGTCCTCAAAAAACGCCAGCAATGCCCAGCTATCCAAGACCTTGGTGGCCATGTCAGAGTTCCCGCTCGCGCTTGCGGTCGTCCATCAGCGCCTTCAAGACGCCGGTGCCCTTGAGCGAGCCGCGCAGGCTTTTGATGTATTTCGGCGTGATCGGCTTGAGAACGATGTGATCGCCCTCGGCGTACACCTGCGCCCGCGTGCCCTCCTCAATCTCGAACTCCTTGCGCAGCCAGCGCGGAATCACCACCTGACCTTTCACTGTGAAGCAGATGGTGTCAGTGGCATGTGTTGTCTTCATAAGACAGAATCATACGCAACGGAATAAAGTAAGTCAATAACGAATTTAGTAGGAAATAGAAGTCTGTGGTACACTCTTGCCAATGACGAACAAACCATTGCCGCGCACTTCACTGGAGCCGGTCTGCGCCGCGCTGGCGAACGTGATCCGACAGCGGCGCGAGGCCAGCGGGTTGTCGTTGAACCGGCTGGCGGAGTTGACGTGCCGGTCGCGAACGTTACCGGTTGCTCCACGATCCTGAATGCCGCGTGAAGGCACTCGGCGCTCATAGAGTTGCCGCTACAATTTACGCCTTGGCGGATTCCGTTTCCTTCTCGATGGCGGCCATCTCCGGCGAGTCCATCTTGGACTTGTTCACCGCCCAGACAATCGCCGCGAGCGCCAGCACAGCAACGACGACGGCAATGCCGAATGACGACTGCCCCGTGCCCTCGACACCAGCCACGACGTGGAATTTCAAGACGATGGGCAGCAAGAGCAAGCTCACCATGTTCATGACCTTGATGAGCGGATTGATGGCCGGGCCAGCGGTGTCCTTGAGCGGATCACCGACCGTGTCGCCGGTCACGGCGGCTTTGTGTCGCTCCGAGCCTTTGCCGGTGTTCTTCTCAATGTCGCGCGGTTCGTCTTCGATCAATTTTTTGGCGTTGTCCCACGCGCCACCGGCATTGGCCATGAACACGGCCAGCAATTGTCCGACGAGAATCATACCGGCGAGGAAACCCGCCAGCGCCAGCGGCCCGAGCAGGAAGCCGACAGCCAATGGCGCCATGATCGCCAACAGACCGGGGCCGATCAATTCTTTCTGCGCCGCGCTCGTGCAAATGCCGACGACGCGCGCGTAATCGGGCGTCTTCGTACCGGCCCAGATTTCCTTGTC
>CAZMKD010000103.1:0-9757 GCA_964566575.1 uncultured Verrucomicrobiota bacterium | reverse complement strand
GCGCGTGTCGCCATTGCCGGCAGGTAACCCGGTTGTAGCCGCGCTTCTGTGAAGCGCGGGACTTTGACTTTCGCCAAACCATTTAACGCTTCGTAGAAGCGCTGCTACACCGGCCGCACACTTCAAGCCGCGGAGGCGGAGTCGGGTTTGCCCAATAATTCTGTCAGTGCGGCCAACGCTTCCTTGGCTTGCTGGCCGGTCGCGATGAACTCCAGTTCGTCCCCGTGGGCAGCCCCCACAGACAGCAGACCGAGAATGGAGCGCACGTTTCGGTAGGGGCGACCCTCCAGCAGGAGGTTGTAGTAGGTCATCCCATCACGATGAACGTAGATGTCGCAGTCGAACTTCGCCGCCAATTCGGCCACGGTGGAGACCGGCCGCAGATGCAGTCCGTCCTTGCTCTGGACGGTCACCCGCATGCGTTCAAAACCGTTTTGTTCCAGCGATTCGCGTTCGGCGCGCCAGATGTGGGCGTACTTCTGGCACCATTCCTCGGCGGCGGAGCGCCGGCCGATGTCGTGGCCCTCTTCCTGAGAGCGAAGGTATTTATGTTTCTCGATCTCCTGGCGTTGATCCTGATTGTCACGCCGGAGTTTCTCTTGGCGCCAATCTTCCTCTACATTCTGGACGAAATCTTCAATCGCCTCCTCAATGCTCACCTCGGTGCCGCGTGTGCGCGAGAGGAAATACTTGTGCTCTTCGATCGCCTTGAGTTCGGCGGCAGTCAGATTGATGGCTGGTTTACTCATGTTACTGTGGCGATCCGTTTCCCGGGCAAGAAAAATGCCTCTTCGGAAGCGCCGTGTCAACTCCCGCTTCTTGCACTTGGCCGTGACGCCGGTACGCGAGCGCTATCGGAGGGCATTGAGCATCCAGAGCAACTCCGTCTCGTAATCGCGCAGCCCCTGATAGTTCGCCAGTGTCAGCGACTTGTTCGCGAGCACGAGCTGTGCGCCCAGGTTCAATCGAGCCGGTGTCCGCTGCTTGAACTCGGCAATCAGCGCATGGAAATTGGCGGCGGTGTTCAACTGCTTCTGCGCGCCAAGCCGGGAGAAATCAAACTTGTCGGGACTGAAGGCAAACTGCTCGCCCTGCCGGGTAATCACACTGCCGAACGTGATGAGCCGCGTAGACTTGACCGGCTTGGTTTCCTTCTTGTCCTTGCCGCCGAACAATCCCATCGGCATGCCGGTGACCATAAACACACCCAATCCCATCAACATCTTGCCGGTCTTGAAGTCGCCGCCGCCGGTGTCGCGGCGAACGATCTCTTCAGAAAAGCCACCCGCCGCCACGATCACAATGTCCGACCACGGTATTTTCTCGGCCTCAAACGTGGTCATCGTTTGCGGTTCGCCGGGTTCGCGTAACGCGGCGTTGTCGATGGCCACCACCGCATCGCCGAACCAACCGGCGAGCCGTTGTGCCGTTTCCTCGGTCTCGTCGCGTTCCAGAAATCCCCACCCTGTTCGGATCTTGCTGCGCGCATCGTAGTCGGCGAGGCCGTACGCCTGACGGACCAGCGGTGCGAGCGCGTCGAGATGATCGAGCGGGAACTGACGGAAGAGCACGGAGTAGCTCACGTGCCACAGAATACAATCTCCAGTGTTGCCACACCAAGCGTCTTTGCTATGCTCGCCCGCACTATGGCGAAGATTTCTGTCCACCAAGGCAAGCTCAACGTACCGGCCAACCCCACCCTGCCCTTCATTCGTGGCGATGGCACGGGACCGGATATTTGGGCGGCGAGCGTGCGCGTGTTCGACGCGGCGGTGCAGAAAGCTTACGGCGGCAAACGCAAGATCGAGTGGCTCGAAGTGTTTGCCGGCGAGACGGCGTTCAAGAAGTTCAACAACTGGCTGCCGGATGAAACGGTCAAGGCGTTTCAGGATTATCTCGTCGGCATCAAAGGACCGCTGACCACACCGGTCGGAAAGGGCATCCGGAGTTTGAACGTCGCGCTCCGCCAGATGCTCGACCTCTACGTTTGTCTGCGCCCCGTCCGCTGGTTCAAAGGTGTCCCCTCGCCCGTCAAACATCCCGAAAAGGTGAACATGGTGATTTTCCGCGAAAACACCGAAGACATCTACGCCGGCATCGAGTACGCCGCCGGTACGCCCGAAGCGCAGAAAGTCCTCGATTTTCTGGCGAAGGAATTTCCCAAGGAATTCAAAAAGATTCGCTTTGGAACCAAAGAGGCGGCGGCGCAGTGGCTGAAACAGCTCGAGGATATCGGCGCGCCGCACCGCGAGGCGGTCGTGTATGTCGGCATCGGCATCAAGCCGGTCAGCTATCTCGGGACTATACGCCTGATTCATGCCGCCATCCTCTATGCCATCGAACACCAGCGCAAGAGCGTCACGATTGTCCACAAGGGCAATATCATGAAGTTCACCGAGGGCGCGTTCCGCGACTGGTGCTACTACATCGCCAAAGAGCGTTACGGCGCGGTCGAGATGGATGGCGGTCCGTGGTGCAAGATACCGGAAGGCAAACCCGGCGCCGGCCTCGTCATCAAAGACACCATTGCCGACATCACGCTCCAGCAAGTGCTCACCCGCCCCGAAGATTTCGACGTCATCGCCACGCTCAACCTCAATGGCGATTACCTCAGCGACGCGTTGGCCGCGCAAGTCGGCGGCATCGGCATCGCCCCCGGCGGCAACATCAACTACATCACCGGCCACGCCATCTTCGAAGCTACCCACGGCACCGCGCCTAAGTACGCCAACCAGGACAAGGTCAACCCCGGCAGCGTCGTGCTCTCCGGTGAGATGATGCTCCGGTATCTCGGCTGGACTGAAGCCGCCGAACTCATCATCAAAGGCATGGACGGCGCCATCAAGGCCAAGACCGTCACCTATGATTTCGCCCGCTTAATGGAGGGCGCGAAGGAAGTGAAGTGCAGCGAGTTCGGCGACGCCGTGATTACGAAGATGTGATGCGATGAAGCTGCCGGACGCTGAACACGCCGTTGTCGAGCGAGTCAAAGTCGAACGTTATCTGCTCAGCACAACGCACGCACATGGCCGGCACAAACAGCGCGTCTTCGGATCGGCCGGTCACACGGTCGAGACTTTGACGAATGCCTTGCTGACTCGGGCGCGCACTTCCGAGAACGCCGAAGAAGAACCTTCGCCGTTTGGCCGCAAGTTCGTCGTACACGGCAGCATCACCGGACGCACCGGCTTGCTGGCGATCACGACTGTTTGGATGTTGCGTGGAGGCAACCCTCCGCCCCACTTTGTTACTGCGTACCCAGCGAAGCGATGATAGATTCCCCCCATGATTAAGGAACTGGACTTGGCGGCTTTGGTGATTGATCTACCGGCTCATGGCTTGGTGGCCGGTGATATCGGCACGGTGGTCATGGTCCACGGCAACGGTGCGGGCTACGAAGTCGAGTTTATGACCTCCGACGGCGAAACCATCGCCGTGTTGTCGCTGGAGGCGAGCAAGGTGCGCGCCCTTTCCGGTCACGAAGTTCTCCACGCTCGCGAACTGACCGCCGCGAAATGAGACCGGGCCTGCCTTACTTCATCCTTCATCCCTCTGCCTTCATCCCTTCTGTGGTGACAGACGGAACGGAGCCGGTCACCGTTTCGCACGATACTTGGCGTGGGATTCGGCGACGTGGTGGGCGGCGCTGCTAGTGCCGGTTAGACTGAGAGCGTGAAAGTCGCACGGCTCTACCTGAACCTAACACCAGAGCAATGTCTGCGGGAGGCCAAGCGTCTATCAGACATTCAAAGACCGACTAACCCGCGACTACGGGGGCACGGCGTCTTTAAGTTCCGTACTTGGGAAGAACACGAGAAATGGCGTCAGGCCAACCAACAATCCCGTTAAACTCGCAAACAAACGACACAGACCGTTGCCGCAAACGACAGCGGGTTTGCGTGCCCGCTTCTCGTCGAACTCGATTCGTCCGACTCGGCTCGACAGGCTCAGGGTGACAGCATTCTTCGGAACGACCGAATTCTCATACCAACCTTAATCGAAAAACCCTCCCGCATTACCGTCGCCGGCAACTAGCCCAAGCTCATCGACGAAATCGTCGGGCGCGTGAACTCGAAGACCGGCTCCGTCATTCCTGTTCAATCGCCGCGTCGTAGAACTTGACGATGTCGGTGCCGGGAGTTTCTTCCATGAACTTCATCGCGGTGCGCGGGTGCTGGTTGAGGTGGCCGGTCACCATGTACGGAATCGCATAGCCCCACCGGAGTTTCTCGCGCATCGGTTCGACGGTGTGCTGGAGGCATTCGAGGACCGGTCGGAGATTGAACTTCGGATTGTGGAGAAAACTGAGGAGCAGTTCCATCGGACAGTTGCCGGCGCCGCGGCCGAGGCCGCCGATGCTGGCGTCGAGCATGTTCGCGCCGAGGATGATGGCCTCGATGGTGTTGGCGAACGCGAGCTGCATGTTGTTGTGGGTGTGAATGCCAATTTCCTTCTTGGCTGGCTTTGTGAACTTGAGAAACTTGTGCACGTACGCCTGAATCTGCTCGGCGTAGAGCGTGCCGAAGCTGTCGACGATGTAGAGGGTGCCGACTTCGGAGCGGCAGAGCAGTTCGAGGGCGTTGTCGAGTTCGAGGTCGGGCACGGTCGAAACGGCCATGATGTTGATCGTGGTCTCGTAGCCCTTGTCATGGGCGTCCTTGATCATGTCGAGCGCGGTCGGGATCTGGTGGATGTAGGTGGCGACGCGCACCATGCTAATCGCACTCTTGGTTTTCGGCAGAATGTCGGTGTGATAATTCGTTCGTTCGGCGTCGGCCATAACGGAAATCTTCAGGGACGTCTTTTGGTCGCCGATGGCGCGGCGGATGTCGTCTTCATCGCAAAACTTCCATGCGCCATGCTGGTCGCGCGACGTGACTTTCTTGTCGGCCTTGTAACCGATCTCCATGTAATCGACCCCGGCCGCGATGTCCGCCTGGTAGATGGCGCGGACGAACTCGTGGCTGAACTGGTGATTGTTCATCAAGCCGCCGTCACGGATGGTGCAATCCAGCACCTTGATTTCGGGACGGTACCCAATCCAACCTTTCATGCCGGTTTCTTGTGCAGGCTTAGTCATAGTCATCTCCTGAAACGGGGCTGTGAAGCTACGCAGAGAACCCCGCCGAATCAATCCTTTTCAAAGGGTGTGACCGGTGTGTGAATTAACCCGACGTTGACGGCGTGAAAGTGATTGGCAGCTGAATCGCGGAAACGCCGGCGGAGCATCTGCGATTGGCGGCGCGACGTTTGCCCCGAACACTTCGGCGGATAAGCTCTTCACGAGTTGACCGAGTCCACCCACGCAGGATTCTGGAAAGTATTGACGAATCCGCCGCGAAGACTTATACGCTGGTCGAAGGTTAAGACAATCAACTAAGGAGGCGTTATCATGCAGGAAGCTGTGCTCGTATTCTTAGGTCTAATAATCGTGGCGATCGTGAATTTCCTCGGGATGAGGCAAATCATCAAAACTCTGCAGGAGACTAAGGGCAAAGGTTGATAGGCAAGGTCGCCCCACTTCATGGAAGTTCATCCGACTCATGCCCACGCTGATCGAGAAAGCCACGCGCATCAGCGCGGCCGGTAACAAACCGAAGCTCATCGAGGAAGTCGTCGGGCGCGTGAACTCGAAAACCCACGCGGTCAGCATTGCGCACATGCGGAGTCCGTCGGGTTGGGTCGAACCGGGGCAGACGCCCGAGTTTGATGAGTACACGTACGTGCTCAACGGCGCATTGCACGTGAAGCACCAGACCGGTGAGTTGGAGGTTCGCCCCGGCCAAGCCGTCATTGCGCAGCGCGGCGAGTGGGTGCAGTACAGCACGCCCGGGTCCGACGGTGCGGAGTACATTGCCGTGTGCCTACCGGCGTTCTCACCGAGCAGTGTCCATCGCGATTGACTTGACCGGCGAAACGAATCGGCCTAATTGTCATCCAATCCAGCAGGAGATTGATTCCGTCATGCCAACTTTCATCGAGAAGCCGACGACGTTCACCGCGGTGGGAGACCAACCCAAGATCATCGACGAATACGTCGGGCATGTCACGTCACGGACCGACACGGTCAGCATTGCCCACATGAAAAGTCCGGCAGGCTGGACGGAACCCGGACAGACGCCGGACTTCGACGTGTACAACTACATCTTGAAAGGCACGCTGCAGGTGAAACACAAAAGCGGCGTCATCGAGGCCAATGCCGGCCAAGCCGTCATCGCGCGTCGCGGCGAGTGGGTGCAATACAGCACGCCCGGTCCCAAAGGCGCGGAATACATCGCTGTCTGCATCCCGGCGTTTTCGCCGAAAGCAGTCCACCGCGACTGACATGACGAACGCCGAGATTCGTCGCTTGAAAGCCGAAGCGCAGCATCTGGAGCCGGTCGTTTACATCGGTAAGAGCGGCTGGACGGCAGCTGTTGTCGAAAGCATCGAACAGGCGCTACGGTCCCGGGAGTTGATCAAGATTCGGTTCGACCACGATCGCGACGAACGTGCGTTGCTCGCTGGTAAGGTCGGCGAGGCGACCGGCGCGGCGTTGATCATGCAAGTCGGCAAGGTCGCGGTGTTCTACCGGCCCAAGCCAGGCGCGAATTAGCTTTCGACAACAGCGATTGCCTTCGGTATTGTCCGCCGCGCTATGGGCAACAAAGTCATTTCGTTTCACTACACACTTACCGATTCCGCCGGGAAGAGACTCGACTCCTCTGCGAAGAACGAGCCGCTCGCGTTTCTCGTGGGCGGCGGACAGATCATCCCGGGATTGGAGACGCACTTGCTCACGATGAAAGTCGGCGACAAACGCCGCGTGCTCGTGCCGGCCAAGGACGCGTACGGCGCGAAAGATCCCGCCAACACGACGGAAATGCCCCTCGACAAGATGCCGAGCCAGAACATCAAGGTCGGCGACCAGTTCCGCGCCGGCAACGACGGCCACGCCCCGGTCGTCTTGGTAACGAAGGTCACCGACACGCACGTGACGCTCGACGGCAATCATCCGTTAGCCGGCCTGGACCTGACGTTCGACGTGGAGGTCACCGAGATCCGCGACGCGACGAAGGACGAACTCGATCACGGCCACGTCCACGGCGCGGGCGGCCATCACCACTGAGCCATCACCCGGTAACTCGCCCTTACCGGACTCGCCGCAAACCTCCTAGCTGCCATGCTCGGCTTGTCGAAGCATCTCTGCTGTTTTCCCACACTTCGCTCAGGGCGACGTCTCTGGAGTCTGTCATCCCGAGCTTGTCGAGGGATCTCTGCCGTCTTCCCACGCTTCGCTCAAATTGCGCCAAATCGGATTTGCTTTCTCGATGAGCGCGACCTTCTTTTCGCGCCGCCATCCTTTCAGTTGCTTCTCACGGGCGATCGCATCGCGGACGTCACCAAAGGATTCGAAGTACACCAACCGGCTGACGTTGTACTTTCCGGTAAATCCCAACACCAACTTGTGCCGGTGTTCGAACATCCGTCGCGCCACATCATTGGTGACACCGATGTAGAGCACACCCGACTTGCTGGCAAGGATGTAGACAAAGTATTCGCGCACGACCAGAGTATCGAACGACAGAGACCCTTCGACAAGCTCAGGGTGACAACCGCACCGGACACCAACCGTCCGCGCAACTCGATGGAAATGAGGTTGACGCGGCTTTTGCTTCGTCCTAGCCTGCCGCCGTGGAGAAGGTCAAATCGCGATTTGTCTTCAGCCGCTGACTTTGTCCCATTACTAATGTTAGATCTAAAAGGATAACTTGGAATGAACTTTATTCAGTACGGCATGACTCACGCTGGATTACTGATGCTCTATCTGATCGTCTTGTGGCCACTGATCAAACTTACCGATAGGCTGGAGCAACAAGAGGGACTTCGTTTGGTGTTAATAGCCGCTAGAGTTCTTTGGGTTCTGTGGGTTGTCATTTCGTTTTGGATGTCGCACCAGACGACAAAGAAGATGGTGTTTGAGAACATGCCGCTCAAGAAAGCTACAATAGCTTCTTTCTATGATGCTCGACTTTATCTGGCGTTCCTACCCATCGTGGGAAAATACGTTGAGCCTCGCGAGAAAGACAAGGACACCAGTGATAGGCGAGATATCTAACAAGGCAGTGCAGCGACGGCGGGCTAGCGCCCGCGTCGCTGACTTTGATCGTTGAGGGAATGCGGCCGGAACGGCACGGCGCTCCGAAAAAGTTTCCGGAATGACTCGGCGGCGGTTCGCTTTTCTGTTGGCTTACCGGCGGCGATTCTTCTAGCATTAGCACGCAACCGAACGGAGGGAGTGATCATGCCGGATGAACTGTCGGATTTCCTGTCGCAACTAAAAGCACGGTATCCTGCCGAGACGGAGTTCCACCAAGCGGTCACCGAGGTCGCGAAGTCGGTCTGGCCGTTCATCGAGCAGAATCCCAAATACCGGAAGGCCAAAATCCTTGAGCGCATGGTCGAGCCGGAACGCGTCATCCTGTTCCGTGTGACGTGGGTTGACCTCAAAGGCGAAGTGCACATCAACCGCGGTTACCGGGTCCAGATGAACAGCGCCATCGGTCCGTACAAAGGCGGGCTGCGGTTTCATCCATCGGTGACGCTCGGGACGCTGAAGTTTCTGGCGTTCGAGCAGACGTTCAAGAACGCGCTGACGACGTTGCCGATGGGCGGCGCCAAGGGCGGCTCGGATTTCGATCCGAAAGGCAAGACCGACGAGGAAGTGATGTGGTTTTGCCAGAACTTCATGACCGAACTCGCGCGCCACATCGGCCCGGATACAGATGTGCCGGCGGGTGACATCGGCGTCGGCGGACGCGAGATCGGTTACCTGTTCGGCCAATACAAGAAACTGCGCAACGAGTTTACCGGCGTGCTGACCGGCAAAGGCATTAACTGGAGCGGCAGCCGCATCCGTGAAGAAGCGACCGGCTACGGGTTGCTCTACTTCGTCGAAGAGATGCTGCACACGCGCGGCAACTCCATCACCGGCAAGACCGTCGTCATCTCTGGCTCCGGCAACGTCGCGCAGTTCGCGGCCGAGAAGGCGCTGCTCATGGGCGCGAAGGTCGTCACGCTCTCGGATTCCGACGGCTTCATTTACGATCCCGTCGGATTCGACGGCGAAAAGCTCGCGTTCATAAAGGAACTGAAGAACGTCCACCGCGGCCGCATCAAGGACTACGCCAAAAAGTATCACTGCCAGTATTTCGACAAGCAACGCCCGTGGGGCGTGAAATGCGACGTGGCGTTGCCGTGCGCGACGCAAAACGAAATCGGCGCCCGCGATGCCGAGAAGCTCGTGCGCAACGGTTGCCTTTGCGTCGCCGAAGGCGCGAACATGCCGAGCACGATCGAGGCGGTGGACATTTTCCTGGGCCACAAAATCCTCTTTGGCCCCGGCAAAGCCGCCAATGCCGGCGGCGTCAGCGTCAGCGGTCTGGAAATGTCGCAGAACAGTCTGCGGTTGCAGTGGTCGGCGGAGGAAGTGGACAAGCGCCTGAATGAAATCATGAAAGCCATCCACAACCAATGTGTCCGGTACAATCAAGAGAAGGGCTGGATCAACTACGTCAACGCCGCGAACATTGCCGGTTTCCGCAAAGTTGCCGAGGCGATGCTCGATCAAGGGACGTTCTAGTGTGCTGTCCTTGAAGTGTCTGGTTTTATTTCTTCGAGTTTAGCGCGTGCGCGGACGATCTTTTCAAGGATGGCGGCACCTTCGGCTCGCCACACATAGCGCCGTGGTTCACGATTGCGCTCCGCCAGCCAGCCC
>CAZMKD010000102.1:0-4415 GCA_964566575.1 uncultured Verrucomicrobiota bacterium | reverse complement strand
GTCAAGCAAGCAGGGGACCTCGGCGTCAGCGAAATCTTCCCGATCCGGGGAGAGATCAACCACCTGTGGCTCGAACTCTACCAGAAGCCGTACCCCTTCAAGAAGAAGGTGTCGAAGTACGAGGAAGCGCCAACGAGCTATGCGCCCGTGCTCCCGCCAACGGCGCTCATTCAGCCGCCCGGCGCTGTCGTCGCCGCGCCGCGCCCCGGGACGGTGCCCCCGACGCCCGCGCTTCAGCCTGAGATCGTGAAGGACATCGAGAGCATCCCGGTCGCGAAGCCGAAGAGGGGATAGCTCATTGAACGATCCGAAGTGGATTATTCGGTGGAGTTCCGATTCGATCCTGCGATTGTGGTCGAACCGGAACGACGGGTCAGCGCGGTGGGCGTCGTTCGTACTCCTCTTCCCGCTCGACGAGAAGTACCCGGGGACGATCAAGCTGGCACATTTCGCAACCCGCGAGGAAGCCGATCTCGTTGCCTTCAGCTTCGTCTTCGAGGACGCGAAGCTCACGGGGACCCTTGCGGTCGAATTGTGCTGGATCAAGCGGTGCAAGGTCTGTTACGACTGCCTCTGCGGTGAAGGGAACCGGAAACGTGGATGAACGGTGGATCGTTGTTCTTGAGCCGAAGGAGCCGTACAACGATATGTTCTCTCGCCTTCGGATGTACCTAGCTGCGTCAGGAGAATGGTGGCGAGACATCGGGCACGCTAAGGTGTACTCCTCCAAGGAGGAGGCCGAGCGGATAGCATTTTCTACTGTTACTGCGGAGCCAACTCTCATAGGATGCGTTTTGGTCGAGAAGGCTTCGTAGGGAGGGGTTATGAAAAAGCCACACGGGAAGCTGTCTCCGGGCGAGATGAGGTTTGTCAAAGCTCTCTGCGCGGACACCATCAACATCCTCTTCTCCCGGAAAAATCCTGAGCGACGAGCCATCCCGGACAGGATCACGGTCAGGCCGAGCGAGGCTCGGATCATCGTGCGCCTCAACAACTTCATGGCGAACGCGATCAACTGGATGGGCAAGAAGGTCGGACCTTCCACGAAGGAGCGCGGCCTGATGTACGTCCGTATGCTTCACCTTCGCGACATGAACAGGCACGTCAGGGCGATCCTCGGGAAGCCGGGCAGGACCGCCCCGCTCTACATCACGGGCGAGGAAGCGAAGCTCTACTTCCACATCCTCGAACTCGTCCACGCCGCGTTCAAGCACATCAAGAGAAACTACGCCGAGTCCGCGATGAACATGAAGGCGGCGGATGCGGAAGCCGCCGAAGCGTGGTGGGCGATCCGGTCGATTATCAATGTGGGCCATCTCCCTATCGGGAAGAGGCCCGAGTCTTTCGGGAGATAGGTCATGGGAGACGAGCCGATTCAGGTTCCGAATCCGATTCAATGGGGCTACAGCGACGACATCATCGAGATCACCGACATCCCCGCGCCTCAGAAGAAGGTGCAGAACGTCGAGGTCATCCAGCAGATTCAGATTCCCATTGGAGCCTTTGACGAGATTGTGAAAGAATACATCTCCCGCCGCGAAGGGTTCCTTTCGAGGGGGCTCGTCTCGGGAGTGCTTTTCGACGACGGGAACGACAGCGGCTTCTAATGGGCCGCTGGCTGATTCAGCTTTTCCACGACGATCATCCGCACTACCACGGCGGCGAACGCTCTGGCCCCGGGAGCATTTGGGTCTTCAGGCGCGAGTTCGCGACGAAGTTCAACTCGCCCGAGGAGGCCGAGACGTTCGCCCTTCTTCTATCCGTCAAGGAGCCCGAGGTCCTCGCGAAGCTGGCGGTGGTGAACTATGACGACGCCAAAGACGGAGCGCCACCTATGGATGATCGTCAAGCTCGACGCTGACATCCTCTACTGGCGCGAGACGGACAAGGCGTGGACGAGCGGCGAATACATTAGCTCGAAGTACGACACGCGGGCCGAGGCGGAATCGAAGGCGCTCTTGCTGGCGTCGAACCAGCCCGACATGATCGGAAAGCTCCACGTCAAGGACTTCTACGCGAACGGATTTGAGTCTTACGAGCAGGGGGAAATTTTCTAGTGCGGCGGTCGCGTCCCCGAAGGTGGGTGATCTTCCAGATTGAGAGCAATCGGGTGGTTCTGCACTACGGACTAAAGAAGTACCTTTGTGATCCAGAGAAAAAAGTAGGAGTCTGGAGGTTTCCGGCTCGGTGGGCGCTCAAGTTCGCGACGAAGCTGGAGGCTGAGACTCACATCCTGACGAAGATGACCACGGACCCGGAATTCATTGGGAAGCTCGGGGTGACGTGGACGACGGAACGATAGGGAGAATCGCATGGGAGAGATCGCGGAAAAGCTGGAGCGCATTGGCTATCTCTACCTGCTAACTTCGCCAAGTGGAAAATCTTATGTTGGCATGACGTGGGATGTACCAAAAAGATTCGTCGAGCATCGGTCTGCCGCAATAGCGTGCAGGAGCCAATATCTGATTCATAAGGCGATCAGGAAGTATGGTTGGAAGAGCTTTTCAGGGGAAATATTGTTCACGACGACGGACGAAACCCTTCTCAAGAAGAAAGAGAAGGAGTGCATCGTCAATCTTGGTACGCATTTCGTGAAGGGCTTTGGCTACAACATGACAGATGGAGGGGATGGGGCATTAGGATTTAAGTTTTCGGAAATTCAGATAGACCAGTTGAGGCAGTCCCACTTGGGCAAGCGGCTTTCCGAGGAGACGAAAAGAAAAATATCACTTGCCCATCAGGGCAGGAGAAACACCGATAGCCACAATAGAAATATTAGCAAAGCTATCATGGGACACCCCTCCTATAAGAAGTTCGGAAAGATTTACACAGCAGAAGAGCGCAAGCATCTAAGCGCGGCATTGGTTGGAAAGAGGTATCCAAACAGGAAACGTCCTCCGATATTTTCTGAGGAGCATAGAAAAAATCTGAGGTTGGGGCAGCAAAGGAGGAGGATTTTGGAACAGGCTAGTAAGGAGAATCGCCGTGCATAGAGTCCAGCCGAAAGTGTTCCTCGTCGGAGAAAGCGCCGTCAATCAACAGGGGATGGACGCCTACCTCTCTCATGTTGGGGTTCCCGAGTGGACCACGGATGCTCCCTCTGACAGCGAGAAGATCATGGAGTTCATGGGGCGACTCTGCTATCGGAGTTGGAAGCCGGGCATGAACGCCAACGTCACGAAGGTCCGAGAGGGCAATGCGGCGTACCTTGGGAACATCCTCAACGTGAAGCATGGCTCCGTGATTGAGCACCCGGTCACACATTGGGTTTTTGCTGATGTGTCCCGCGTCTTCACTCACGAACTCGTTCGGCACCGGGCGGGAACGGCCATCAGTCAGGAGTCCCTCCGGTTCGTGCGCCTCACAGACCTCGGGCTCTGGCTCCCGTCGGAAGTGGAAGCAGACCCGATCCTGAAGGAGATGTTCGAGTCCACATTCAAGAGCCTTGAGGAAATCCAGCTTCGGATGGCAAAACATCTTGGGCTAGACGACGAGGGAAAGAATTTCAAGGACAAGAAAATCCTGACCTCTCTCATGCGCCGCGCCGCCCCTATCGGCCTTGCCACCACCATCGGGATCACGACGAACTATCGGGCCTTTCGCCACATCATTACGATGCGAACGGAGGGCTCTGCGGAAGTGGAGATTCGGTTGGTCATGGATCAGGTCATGGAGATTGCCAAGACGCGCTGGCCGAACGTGCTTCAGGATTTTTCGCGGACCCCGGATGGGACATGGGTTCCGAGGAATGTGAAAGTGTAGGGGCATGGTGATACCGTGGTTGTCTTAGCTATCGTCTGCACCTACCTGATGACGCTTCAGATAGGCGTCATGCTGGGCTGGCGCTGGGGCAAGGAGCGCGGCCAGCGGCTTGAAGTGATGACGATGATCGAGCTTCTCGACGCGCTTAAGATCGAGAACTACGAGCAGATTGTCTTCAGGGACCGTTTCAAAGGGGCCCTTCAATGGTCCCTTGACGGAAAGAGAAAGAAGGATCGCAATGGCTGAAAAGGAAGCCGTAAACCATCCCGCCCACTACGGCGGCGACGTTCCTCATGAGGTCTACAAGTGCTTGGCGGCATGGTGCCTCATCTCCAACGCCTACCTCTGGAACGCGGTGAAGTACATCGCCCGCGTCGGGAGGAAGGGTGACGCGCTCGAAGACTTGAAGAAGGCCCGCTGGTATCTCGACCGAGAGATCGAGCGGCTGGAGGGACTGAAGTAATGCTTGAGCGCGAGGTCATGAAGAAATGGATAGCGGCTAGGGCGAAGACCCATCCCCGGGACTACTGGCTTCGCATCCCGGATTCGTCCGACGGGATCAAGCCGTTCGACGGCATCCTGTTCTGCGAGACAGGAACGTCCTTCGCTATCGAGTTCAAGGTCTGGAGGAAGAAGAAACCGTTCGACTACTC
>CAZMKD010000101.1:0-13932 GCA_964566575.1 uncultured Verrucomicrobiota bacterium | reverse complement strand
AGCACAGACTGTCGGGCAAAATCAGCCATTAGGAAATCCTCCTTGGATTCAAAGCAGCCGTGTGAATACAGGGTTTCCAAAGGGTTTCCCAATTCTATTTGCGACCGACCTGACTTCCTTCACGAATAAAATGCGCTAGGTCGCGATCATAGAATCGGCCGTACAACAACCGGTGATCGCTGGCAGTCTTCCAGCCGGCCACGTCGGCGATGTGGGCGCTGCCTTCGACGTACTCGTTGGACATGCCGGGACTGACGATGAGGTAATCGATACGGCTGAATTCATTGCGTGTCCGCCAAAAGTGCGTGCCGTCTTTGCCGGTACTGTCGAGGGGGTGCAGTGCGAAGAGTTGGAACGGAGCCTCGCCGATGACCGCCCGAATCGGCTCGGAGTCCGGCGTGTCATTAAAATCGCCCATCACGATGAGATTTTGCGTGGGTACCTTCTTGAGAATCTTGCCGATGCGCGCGCGAAGGAGCCGGGCTTCCTCGAGACGCATCGTGGCTTGGTCGCCATAGTCAACGGTGCGTTTGGATTTCAAATGCACGACGATCGCACGGAAGGAATAGTTGTCGTTGACCTTGACCAGCACGTCCAAGAAGCCACGCTGCACTGGCGTCGGTTTGCCGTCGAGGAGATAGGTCTCGTTGGTCACCGAATGCGACGCGACGATGGGAAAGCGTGACAGCAAGCCGACATGCCGGTCGGCATCCGCGCCTTGCACCCATTCTTGGTAGGGAAAGTCCAGACCTTTGGCGCGCAGCCCAGTCGCGAACTCCGCGAAGTCGTTCGTCTTGCCCATTTCCTCCACGGCCAACACGTCCGGTTGGATTGTCGTGATGACCGTGAGAACGGCTTCGCGTTCGGCCTTTGGCTTGGGTTGATCTGGTTTGCCTTGCCGCTCGATCGAGTTCCAGTTCTCGACATTGTAGTCGGCGATGATGAACTTGTTAGTTGACTCCGCCAGTAGCGGCGTCACAAGTACGATGAGCAGTGCGGTCAATAGTCGTTTCATAGAAACTCTCCGTCGAAGCGTGTTAAGGCTAACACATGCCCGCGGTGAAGCGAGAATAAATTGACGGCGGCGCACCCCGTGCGCATAATACGCTGTAGCAATTTCAAGCCGATGTAGCTCAGCTGGTAGAGCAACGGTTTCGTAAACCGTAAAGTGCCTTTTCTCAACTTCCCACGACTTCCCCAGTGAAGTGCGTTTTTTCCACACCGGCTTTATCTAAATGCACGTTGGCAGCTTCGCACCGACTAGAACGAAAACGCACCAAAAGGGATTTCAATTGCCAATTTTTGCCAAGTGACGTGAGACGCAAGAACGCGGTTTTGCGGACAGTCTTGGAAATGCGCACGCCTTCGTTGCCATGCGGTGATGACACGTCGGCTTGGTGATCGTGCCTAGAATCGCCAACGGTGAAGCAAGGTGAGGCATCGTGGCGGCGGTCGGGATGATAGTCCTAGTCGCCTAGTAGGGAATTGCCGGCGATGTGGTTGGCAATGGCGGTTTCGGCAGATTACTTTGCAAGAATTGATTGCGCTCTCTCCGCTTCAATTCGTCCGCCTTATCATCCCGCCAAGTCCGGGTGATTTGACCGTCGAGCCGGGCGGGCTGAACATCTTTCCACTCGGCACAGGCACCGGCAGTTGGGGGAGTCCAACTCATGCAACAGATTTACGTCCACCATCCCGGACAGTCAAGCCGTGGAAAAGGATTTCAAATTAGGATACTACCCGTTGGAAAGTGTGCTCGCCGCCGCCGGGAGAGCCAAGCGCAACTAACCCCAGTCAGAGGAGCTTTCCCCGACGGCAGCGAAGCACGTTGCGGATTCTACCGAGGGCGGTGACGATTGACAAGCCCGTTGCGGTCGTGCGTGAATTGGTGCGCGGCGAGCCGGTGCTGCCGATGATCTGGCGGCTGCGCGGTATCTTCACTTGGCAATTGCCGCCAGTATCACCAGAAGCGCGCCCACGATACCGGCAAATACCGTCGCCGCGCTGGCCTGCACGATGTCGGAGTTCATATAGCTTAACGCGCATATCAGCAGCAGCCCACCGCCGACAGCCATCAACACGATACGAAGACCAGAAACCCCGCTCTTTGGTTCACTAGTGGGTGCCGCGCTCGCGGAGTATTGAGGGTTGGATGCGGCAGCCGCTATCGGTGCTCCGCAGCGTGGGCAAGTCGCCGCTCGCTTGGATACTTCGCGTCCGCAGTCCGGGCAGCTTATAAGCTTCGCGGGAGGGTTTGAGACTGTCCGTGGCTGTGACTCGGATTCGACGGCCTCACGCCAAGCCGAGAGCCCATCACTGGCAGGCGGCGCAGGGCTGGGGCGTTCTTGTTTGGGAATATTCTTGCCGCAATAGGGGCAAGACGAGCCGCAGGCAAACACATCCTTGCCACAATGCGGACATAGCATGAATGTTGGACTGAAAGGCTTAGTCGCGGCAGTCTCAGGAACCGCGATTGCGGGCACCGTGAGATTCTGGCGACACTTCGGACAATCAATAGATGCTCCCGCCCCGGCTTCGTCAATTGCGATATGCTGGCCGCACTTGTCGCAGTTGAACGTGATGTCCGTTTAGAATCCTTTGAGCGCGTCTCGCTCTTTGGCTTTCTTGTCGGCGGCGGCCTCGGCTTCTTTAGCCGGTTGCCGCTTACGGTGTTCTTCCGTTGTAATTATCAAACACGGCTCCGACTCAAAATATACCGCGTGCAATCCGTTGGTGGCTTCCCACTCTCGCCGGGGGTTTCCCCGGTAAGCCCTTTGCGCTTGCTTAACCCACACCATTTTGCCGCCATTGGCTTTGAGTAAAACCTCAATCTCGTCGGGTGAAATGGGTTGACGCTTGCCCATTTCGTCATGCGACGTGGAGAGGTAAGTGATTTCGTCGGCAGTATTCCCGAAGGGGAGGTCGCAAAACTCAACTATAACCGTGAAGCGGGACGTTCTGAACGCCTTCTCGCTCGGATCGCTGAGCCCTACCACCTCTTTCCCGTATCGCGCCGTGCATTGCTCTAGCGTTTCTCCGATGCGGGCTTCGGCGGTCGTGGCAACGGTCACGGCTAACAACACGGCGATGGTTCGGATGGTTCTCATTTCGACGCTCCTGCTTCGGATGATACCGCTGGCGGCGGTGACTGGCAATCGCGTTTAACGGCCCACCATTGCATCGGAGCCAGTGCCGGTGCGTGATGATACCGGCCAGAATCAGCCTGTGAGCGGTGCAACTGCCAGAAACGTCGCGCTACGATGCCACGGGCTGCGCGTTCTCAAACCGTCGCGATAGGGTAGGACGTTGGAAATTGAGAGGCTGGCCGCGTCAGTAGATGGCGACGGCGAAGTAGTTGTTTGCCGGTGCCGCGAGTGCGCCGAGTATCGCGTCGGCACGGTCGGGGGAGCGGATGCCACGCGCACGCATGGCTTGTTTCGTTTCTAATTCCAAGCGGCCTTTACTGTTCGGCCAGCCGCGTCGAGTCGTGAGTTGCGCGAACAACTCCCGGTCATTCGGTAGGATGATTTGTTGCCGCTCAATTTGCGTGCGGCCTTCGTACCAGATTTCCGCGCCTTTGTTGGCGTAGGCGTCGGCGTTGGCCGGTGGTGCGCCGTTGTTGACGCGGCGGATGGAATAGCCCGCTTCACTCAGGGCGTCGCACATGACCTTGCCGAGTCCGCCTTCGTCGCCGTAGATGCACGAGGCGGGGAGTTGATGCTCCCGGAATAGTTGAAGGAATCGGCCAACGGCTCGCATGGTATCGCGCTCGCACCAAGCGGCGGCGATTTCGACGCGGTTGCCGCGCCGGATGGCGAGCACGTTTTCATCTCCGCCGGCAGCGAAGTCGCAGAACGCTTGCACGTCGCCGTTGTCGGTGAACGCCGGCGGACTGGCGAGGCATCGCTCCAACAAGGTGACGGGTATCACAGCGGAATCTTCGTCGCCGGTCATAAACTCGCCGTGAATCATGGAACGGATTAGCGGGTGATCTTCGCCGTATTTCTCGACTTGCTCGGCAATCCATGTTGATGCGATGTGCGGACAGTCAAACGCGGTGACGGTGTGTTGCCGGAAAAACTTACGCCGCTCGTTGAACGCCTCAAAGAAAAAGCCGATTCGACCCCCCGGTGAACTCAGCAACAACAACCGCGTCGGTTGGCATCGCTCGACGCTCTCAAAGATGGCGTCGGGGATGCTCTTGGCTTCGTCGAGGATGATTAGCAGATTGTCGTTGTGCCAGCCCTCAAACTTGCCGGCTTCATCGGTCGAGAAACCCAGGATGCGCGAGCCGTGATGCGTGATGACTTCGCACTCGTTGAACTCCCAGCCGGTGAACTTGTGAGCATGGGCGCGGATGGCGGGGAACAACTGTTCCTTGACCTGACGGAATACGCCCGCCGTCGCAATCGTCAGCGAGCCAGGGAAAACGGATGCGTGCCACAAGGCGGCGGGGGCGGCGATGTTGGTGGTTTTGCCTGAGCCGTTGGCGGCCTTGACCGCGACGGCGATGTTGCGCCGGTCAAGCTCGTGAAACACACGTTGCGCCCACGGATAACTTTGGAGCTGGAGCACGCCACGAGCAAACCCATTGCAAGTGCTCAGTAGTTCAAGCTGGTTCGGGGTCAACACGCACCTCGTCTTGTTGTCGCCGGGCGGCGGCGATTTCGTCGAGCACGGTCAACGGGATGGCGAATGAGTGTTCAATTGCGCCGATGTGCTGTAACTCGACGCGGCTTCTGGCGAAGTGCTCCGGTACGACATGCTCCAACCACCAAGCCGACGCTTTCCAGTCGCCAGAATCGCCGGCCTTTTTGATCTGGTTCAACCGCGTTTTGATGCCGGCAGCGATGGCTTGCTCGACCTTCTCGTTGAAGTCGGGGAAGTCACGACGCCACAAGGCGAATGTCTCGCCGGATACGCCAGCGTGCGCGGCAGCGAGTTTGAACGGCAACCCAGCCGCAATGCCGCGACAGATTTTCCGAGTGACAAACGGGGTGCGCTTCGTCGGTCGCCCGCCTCGCCGGGGCGTCAGCGGTGCCGGTGTGATCGTGGTCACAGTGTCATTCATGGCAAACCTCAATGGGTAGGGTCAGGACAGCTTGACGCGGGTGATCGTGGCTCGTTTGGCCTTCGGCAATGGTAATGCGGGGCGGTCTTGCGCCTGTCTCGGCGGCGGAAAGTTTAGCGAACTTGACCTCAGCCCGGTCGTGGTCGCAATACGTCCAACCGCGCTGTCCCCACGATTCGCTTGGCGGCATGGCCTCATGCGCCGGTATGATGCGCCCAAACATCTCGCGGTCGGGGGCGCACACCAACTTGACCACCTCATAACTCGGTGTCCCGCCGGGCTTGGACTTCACCAGCAACGCAACGTCGCCGGCGCGTTTGAGTAGCCGAAAATCAAAGCCGTCACTGCGAAACTGGTCGAGCAAGAGTGTCATACTTGAACCTCATGGGTTGTGGCGGGTCATGGCCGGTGCTCCGTGTTGCAGTATCGCCGACGCCACGCCCGGCAGACTTCATCCGATGGCAAGAGGTCGGCATTGCGCTGGCGTAGGTGAGCCACGATCTCCACCTTGTGTTCCCGGATGAATGTGACTTGCGCGGGGGTCAACCGGCTAGCCGGCCAGATGTGTAGCTTATCGGCATCCACGTCCGGCCAGATGGAAACAGACTGGCGGCGTAACTCCGCGAGGAAGCTGGCCGGTTCAAACGAGCAATTCATCGTCAGCCGTCTCCAGTGCGGGGGTTTTGGAACCGTGACACCGTGACAACTCCGTATTTACAGGGGCTTCCCGCGGGTTTGCATCCGTGACAGTGCTATCCGATGTCACGACCTGAGAAAGCAAGTTTGACCCTGTATTTTCAGGGCTTGTCACGCTGTCACGGATTGAAAGCTCCGGCAGGTATCGCTCGAAGGCTTCGGTTAAGTCTCGAAGCTCGTATCCTTTGGCGCGGTCGCTGACGATGCGCAGCGTTTTCGGTGACACACCAAAACCGCGCAGCCGGTGAGCAAGCCAATTTTCGGTGATCGGCTTTTGGGTCTTACCTCGAATCTCGTTCCACGGTCGGTCAGACATGGCAACCAGACATTCAACCAGCGACTTGCTGAACATGCGGTCGGCGGCAGCATCTTTGAAGGCGGCCTGAATGTCCGCCAGCAACATCGCGCCGATGCCATTCGCGTCGGCATCCTCTTGCGTCGTGAGCAACGCGAAGGCGCGGGCAAGTCGCTGCGGCCAGTCCGCACCGGCAATCTCAGCGATGGCAAAGAGTGGACGCCAGTTGTCCGCCAGCCTATTGAATGCGCCGCCGGGCAAGGTCGGGTCGCTCGCTTCGATCTGTTTTGCATTATCGGCACACCAACGCGCCAACTTCCGGCAAAGCTCCGTCTCGGCTTGTGTCCGGCGCGAATCGAATCCGGCCTTGACCTCGCCGGGTTTGGCACGTACCAGCTTCACAACGATACTGCGGTCGTGCAGCGTGCCCGGCAGGTTGCCGATACCGGCCAACACTACGGGAGCAAATACGTTGAATCCGCGAACTTCGTTGTTTTCACCCTCGCAGCGGTAGGCGCGTGCGCCGCGTTTATGACCGGCGTTAAGCAGCCCGCGCAGTTCCTCGTTGTCGTGCAACCAAGCATCGTATTCATCCGCCAACACGGTCGGCTGGTGCTTGTTAATCAGGCGGAACAAAACGGCGGTGCTGAGGTTTTCGGTAGCCAGCGGTCGCGGTACGAGTGTCGCCAGTACGTCGCGCAGCGTGGTCTTGCCGCAGCGTTTCTCCGGGGACTGAATGTTCAAACGTGGCGAGTGCAAGAATGCGGTGCAGGCGTGCGCGTGTGCCACCCACAACGGCAAAAAATCAATCGCGCCACCGGGTAACACAACGTACTTGGTGATCGTCTCGCCGATTTCCGCCAGCACTTTTGCACCGTCTACCGGCGACGGCCACAATTCCAAGTCCGCCAATTCGACAGCTTGGCCTTGCATGTTGGCATCGGTGGTGGTCTCTCGCCGTCGTGCAACTTCCGCGTCGAGCGTACCGGCGCGAATCCCCAGCCGCTTCGCCTCGGTCTTGCGTTGGCGGTCATACTCAGCCAACGGCAGCTTGGCGAGTTGCAGATATGTATCGGTAAAGGCGGCGAGATTAGTCGCGCCCATTTCGTCGGCTTGTTTGAGGTCTTGGATACTCACGCGACTATCCTTTCAAATTCGGCGATGGCCTGTAGGTGCGCTTTCTTGTCGGCGTGAAGTCGCGGCCAATTTCGATAAAACCAACAACGATCTTCAACTTGTTTGCGGAGTGCGGTCTTGGTCACACCGGCAGCGTCGGCGATGGATTCTAAGAAAATGTCGGCGACGGCCTCGTTGCTCAATGCGAGTGTCACGAGATGGCCGATGGCATACTTGATCGCGGCGGGTCGCAGTTCCCACGGCAACGACTCGATGCCGACCGCGCAAAAATCAATCAGGAATGACTCAGCGGCACGAACGGCAGCGGCTTCTTCGCCGGGGAGTGAAACATACTGTGAGAGTTCCCGCCTTGCCGGTGCCGGTAGTCTTGACCGGGCGGAGACAACCGCCAGCCCGTGCGAGGTGGAATTGATTTGCGTCGTGCCCGGTCGCAAAGCGTTACTCCCCCACCGGATTCACGCGGGTGCGGTGCAAGGCGGCTTCGATGTCGCAACGACGAAAGACAACGACGCGGCCAAGTTTGCTGAAGCCGATAAGGTGACGCCGTTGGAAGTTGGACAACGTGCGCCGTGAGACGCCGAGCAACTCAGCGGCTTGATTTGGCCTGAGATAAGGCGACGCGGATTCGACCTTGCCCGTCGCGGTTGGTGCGGTTCGGTTCTTAATCATGCCGCCATTTTCGTATAGGCGGCGGATGATTCTAAGGGGAGGCGACTACGAAACTTTCCGCTTTTTCGGGGGGGTCTTTCCAACCCTCTGCCAGCCCGCCAACCACTTCTCGATCTTCTTACCCTGTTTCACTGCATCCACAATTTTCTGTTTCAAGTCGGCGGGGATTTCGCGTGTTCCAAACTTCCGGCACTCCGCTTGTGCCTGCTTATACTCGGCGGGGTAGAAGTGCTCTGCCGTGCTCCAAAGTCGTTTGCCGTCCGGTTGCGCCGCATAGAATCGTGCCACGTTGATGTAGAAGCCTTCACGTTCCTTCCGCTTTTCGTGCCGGGCTAAGTGGGAGTTGATGCGCTTGTTTAAGTCAGCGTGATCTGTAAAAACCGCATACGCGGCGGCCATGCGTTGCAGGTTCTCAGCTTTCGTAAGAGTCGGCACACATGGCACCCACAGAAGTTTCGGTTTGCGCAGAACCGGGTAAGGCTTTTCGATTGGCTGCATGAAGGCTCTGCCGTCGGCGCCGACAGCAGGGCCAATGCTGATTCGGATCTCCGGGAACACAAGTGCATTCAGCGCATTCACCAAGCTGAATTGTGCCGGGAAATTCTTGCAGCAGCGGATGAGGCTCTCTTCCTCTTGGTGCATAAACTCGAAACGCTCCGCACGCTTGCCGAGCCGCAGTTGCGTCTGCCACAATTTGAAAAAGTGCAACCTGATTTCGCTCTCGGCTTGCTGCGTTGGAAAGCTCACTCCCTTCTTAATCATTGCCTGAATGGTGTTCTCAATTCCTCTTGGGAAAACCCAGCCGGGCCGCGTGACTTCGGGCGGAATAAGCTCACCCTCGACAGGTTTGCAGCCGGCTCCCCAGCGGGTGAACGCTGATTTCAACCGCTTCCAGCGGGCGGTTAGGAGGTGGGCGGTTTCGGTTTTCTTCACGCTTCACCGCCTTCGCGTTCAGACACAGCAATGCACCGGCAGCCGGAATGAAACGGTGGTAACATTTCCAAGGTAGCGGTCGCAACGCTATCCAACCTCTTGGATGCCTCAAGACAAAATGGGCAGTCGTCCGATAAAGAGGCCTTCATCCTTAGGCGCTCTGATCTATTGCTGGAATCACGGTTCAACTCCGCCACACTCTTGTAGTCCCGATAAGTTGCCATCATCCCGCTCAATGTGTGCACGAGAATATCGGCGCGAAATCGTTCAAAATCGGCACGCGGCACGTCAGCTTGTGTAAGCTCGAAGACTGCTTCGGGAGGCAACTCTGCTGCAAGTCTTTCGGTTCCAACTGCAGCCATGAGAGGTTGGAGGATACGCTGCCTTCGCTCAAAATAGTCCTTTGGTGCTTCTCCCTTCTTTGCCCGTTGCACTGTTACTCCGTGCTTTTTCTGTAGTGCTTGAAGCGATTTAAGCGACAGGCATTCCAATCTTTTCTCAAGTGACGCGGGTTCGCTACGGCGGGCAAAGTCCCCAAGTTCGGAAATCACCGCCGCCAGCTCGACGCCCCCATCGCGCAACGCATCCGCAGTCAGCTCGATTCGACGCCCAAACAACAATCCCCGAGCCGCTAGTGATAGCCCGTGCATTCGCGCCAACGTTTGGTCTGTCGGCTTCGTCAGTTCGCTTTCGTAGAACTCGATCCGATCTGATTCAGGTTCGTCTTCGTCGTCGTCCTCCTGAATCGCCCACATGTAAGGCCACTCGTGAGCGGCTTTGAATTTCCGGAACCATTCCTCAAACGATGGCCATTGCAGGTTGCTTCCAATTACAACCGTGCGCATCTCCTTACATCCATCGTTGTGGCCCCTGCCGCTCAACTCTTGCCAAACCAGCGCCCCGACAATTTCCTTTTCTTCCTTTGCTGTCAGATTCCGCAACGATTGTTTGACTGCCCACTCTGCCCGCTCAAGCAGATCGCTCGCCGTGCCGCTCCACCCAAAAAAAATACCGCCGGAACTCTCATCCGCAACCGGATAGCCTCGTTCCCGCGCATACGCATCGCGTGCCAACTTCTCCATGGCGACGGCTTCGTCCACGCGAAGTTCGTAAGCCAGCCTCCTGCACTCCGCACGGAGTTGCTGAGAGTCAGACGGTGCCGGCTGCCTCCATGCCACTTGTGTTTGCGTCTGTCGCATCTCGCTTGGATGCGAAACCGGTTGAATCGGCGAACTGCTATCCACTGTCGGCACGGTAAGGTTTGCATTGCATTTTGGACACTGGATACTCAGGCCAGCGCCAGCTTCGTCAATCACGATATTCTGTCCGCACTTCTCACAATCGAAATTGATGTCCATATTCGTTCCTCACTTCGCCGCCTTCGGTTTCATTTTCATCGTCTCACCTAATCGTTGACGGCTTTCATGGCGACGATCTTACCGGCAGCGTCGGCAGCCGGGCGCAACTCGAAAAACCGCTTGGCATCGGCGGCGGTCACGAGTGCCTTGTAGTGGCGGTGAATCATGTCGGCGGAGTTGCCGAGTTGATACGCCACGCGCACGGCATCGCCAGACAACGCCAGCGAGTACGACGCGCACGAGTGCCGCAGTCCGTTGTCCGCCCACTTCTTCAACCCGGCAGCCGTTGCTAGTTCCGCGAGCCGCTTGTAAAGGGTGCGCTGGTCGGGTAACTCGACAACCATTCCCTTACGCTTGGCGCATGATGGCAACCACGCAGCGAGGGTGTCGTTGATCTCGACCACCCGCCGGCTCCGTTTCTTCGCCACGGCAGCCCCGATGATGATGCTTCGCTCGGCGAGTTTGACCGCGCTCCAATCCAGCCGCAACAACTCCGCGCTCCGCAGTCCGGCAAACAAACCGATGGCGACGTAGGGGAGCAAGTCGTACTCGGCGGCGTGCTCCAACAATCGGGCGGCTTGTTCGGCGGTGAAGATTTCCGGCTCGCTATCTTCGGCGGTGGGGCGGGGGATGCTGGCGGCGATGTTATACTCCGCCCACTGGTTGCGGATGGCGAAGTTGTAGAGTTGCGAGGCTTTCACGGCGTAGTTGATGCGTGACCGCGCACCAAGCGTCGGGTCATTCAACCACGCGGCCAATTCTTCGCGGGTGATGCTGGCAAGCTGCCGGTCGCCGAAGGTCTTGGCAAACTGTTCCAACCGCATACGAAGGTCTTTGACGGTGCGGTCGCGGCGTTTGTTTCCTTCGGCTTCAGTCACCAGCCGCTTGACGGTCTCGGTGACGGTCGGGGCGGTGCGATACTTCAAGACGTGTTCAACGTAGTGGTCAACAGCTTCGGTGATCGTCGCGTTGTGTGGCGTCAACTTCTCGACGGCGCGGACAGCCTCAGTGCGAATATCGGCGTTGAGCGTGAACGCGGCGCGGCCTTCATTCTCGACTTGCTGGCGAATCTGCGCGGCGCGGGTCTCGGCTTCGCCTTTGGTCGGGTAAGTTTCGCGGATGCGCTGCCCGTTGACCATACAAGCTACTTGCCAACCGGTCTTGCCGCTGTCATACTGCAACTCGTGAATTGGCGGCCACAACTTGATTTTGGTCTTGGTAGTTGTCATGGCAAACTGTTCCTTTCGATGCCTCAGATTGCCATATATTGCCAAGTGAGTCAAGTGATGATTTCGCCTTTTCATTGCAAGTCGTTGATTAACAATAAGTGCCGATGTAGCTCAGCTGGTAGAGCAACGGTTTCGTAAACCGTAGGTCGTCGGTTCGATCCCGACCATCGGCTCCAACTTTCAGACGTTCAACCTCAAAGAGTTGGAATCGCGTGAGGGGCGCCCTGTCAGTGAAATTGTCAGTAGAAGGCGTATTTGTTCGCTCTGCTTCTACTACTCACTGACAACATCGCCACAACTCGCTCACGACGGATGCGGGCGCGGCAGTATCCTCATAACCATGAGGAGCGATCTGAAAACGCGATTCCGCTTGTTTCGTCGTCGCAATGACATCTTCTATTGCGAGGATTCACAGACCGGCAAGCAGACCAGCTTGGGCACAAGAGAGTGTTTCTATCCTTTCACTTCTGTGCCGAACGTCCACTGCCGCCAAACAATCAGGTTTACTTACAAGTATCAATACTCTCGGGCTTTCGGCCATTACATAAATTCTCGAGACTTGTAATAGGCGTTACCGCCCACAAGTGGCGTGATGCCTAATTGTGTAAATCGAGGTCGTGATGCACGATTCCTCCGTGTCATCAGAGTGAACGAATCAACGCCCCGCGTGTCTAAGGACCATCTATGTACGCACACACACGCAAACTAGGCGCACGCGCAGAATACCGTCAACAGCAAGGTCAACGGGTCGTTGCTTCACCCACTTTGGCGGAGAAGTATCGCAAATTGAAATCCCTGAAGGTCAGTGTCGGCTACTTTGCTCCGGAAGGCGTCACCCAAGAACGACAACTGACCTACGAAGTGAATCTAGGACACGCGAAATCCGTGTTCCGGCTCGACTGTCCAAATGCCGAATGTGTGCAAGGCGACTTTGAGTTGACCAAGGAACTCGCGGCGGCTGCCGCGAAACGAGCTAAGACGGTGGAAGGCGAATTGCGCTGCAGAGGTTGGCAAGATCGGGCGTCGATCAAGAAGACCAAATGCAACCATGTTATCCGCTATAAGCTGAAGCTGGCGTACTAAGTCACTCGATCTGAGGCGGGTGTTTTTCTCTTCCCTGTTTTTCTCTTCCCTTTCATTCCGACCTGCCTATACTCTGGCCCTAGCCAACTTAGGGCGAACGGAGTTGCCTAAACTAACGAGGAGTAAAATCCAACGGCAAATCAAAGGAAGGTACGCGCCCCCATGTTATCGAATGCCGTAAAAGAGTTGCAGCAACGGACGAATCAAATCGCCACCCAGATCAAGACTCTGGAAGGCGAATCCAAGAACCTTGGCCATGCTATCAAGGTCCTGTCAGGATTGACGTGGACCCGTGCTGTCGTCGCTCCATGTAAGCCAAGCCAGCAAAGCGCAAGATTTCAGCTGCAGGACGAGCCAGGATTGCAGCATTCCAGAAAGCTCGGTGGGCCAAGATTAAGGCAGGAAAAGCCTCAACACCTGCCGCCAAGCCAGCCAAGAAGCGGAAGATGTCAGCCGCTGGACGGAAAGCAATTTCACTAGCCGCCGAAGCACGGTGAGTGAAGATCAAAGCCACCAAGAAGAAGTAGCCAATCCATCAACCAAACCAAAAGGAAAACAGACCATGGCCGCTAAACGGAAACCCAATGCCGCATTCATGAAACCTGTCCAACCCAACGAGAAGCTCGCTGTGGTGGTCGGCTCCAAGCCGTTGCCCCGCACAGAACTGACCAAGAAGCTCTGGCAGTACATCAAGAAGAACGGGCTACAAGACAAGAAGGTAAGGACGCAAATCAATGCTGATGCCGCGCTGCAGGCAGTATTCGGCGGCAAGAAACAGGTCAGCATGTTCGAGATGACCAAGCTCGTCTCCAAGAATGTGAAATAGAACAGCCGGAAGTCACATCAGAGAGCATCAACCCACTATTGGCGGTAAACATGCAGAAAGTAATCGCAGTCGTTGCCGCAGTGGTTTTATCCGCCGTTTGAACCGTTCGGGCTGATGACGCCAAGAAGACCGACGAGGTAACGCTCAAAGGCAAGATCGTTGTGCGCCAGTTGCTCCTATAGCGTGAGCAAACAATGCGCCGTAAGCCGCAATACCCACGACGGGAAGATCTACACCCTGTCGAAGGCCAGTAAAGGAGCTGATGGAAGCCCGCCACGGGGATGGAACTCTTCAAGTCACCGGCAAGGTTACCGAGAAAGACGGCAGATTCTTTGTAGATGCGTCAAAAGCTGAATTGGTGAAATGGCCCAAGACCCGAGGTTGAGCGAAAGAGGCGGTTCTTGTTAAGGATCGCCTCTTTTGTTTTTGTGTCCCCACCCTGTTGCATTCGTGATGGATTCAGGCATTATTCACCCGCGCGTTGTAAACGTCCCCATGAGACCCAGCAAGTCACCGCCTGATCCTGAGAAGCGGGCGCAAATCCTTGAGCAACTGCGACGGGATTTGGAGATTCGCCAGAAGGGCTATCGCGAGCGGGCACTCAACCTCTTCCCGCATGTCTGTGCCAGTTGCGG
>CAZMKD010000100.1:0-1885 GCA_964566575.1 uncultured Verrucomicrobiota bacterium | reverse complement strand
CTGCCGATCTCGCCGTAGCCGAGGTTATCGCTCAGGATGAAGACGACGTTGGGTTTGTCCGCGGCTTGCGCTGCGCTCGCAGTGATGAGCGCCGGCCCGCACGCGAGCGCGGCGGCGAGGAGAGTTTGGTTGTTTCTGGGTTTCATACTCTGTTCTTTTCGGTGGTTGATTACTCGCGAGAGTCTTTACGCTGCCTGCAACAGGAACTCGACCTTGACAGCCTCGAACGGAAACACGATCCTGCCCTCTTCTGTACGGTCGAGAATGCCAACACTAAGCAGCGCCGTCACATCGCCGTGAACAGCCTTCACGTCACGACCGGCACGTCGAGCCGCTTCGCGGATCGATACTGGACCGGCTCCACACAGTGCCTTGAGCAACTCCCACCGCTTGGCGGTCAGCACCTGCCAAAGCAGCTCGGGAGTAGCAAAGCTGATGCGCGCGGACTTTTGAGGCTTCCTGGTCTTCCAGGCCTGCACGAAATCCGCCATGGAATCGCCCGGTGCACGTACGTCAAGAGTTACGGTTTTCATTGTTCCACCTCGCTATGTCTCGTTGAAAGTCAGCGACCAGTTGGTCCGGTGTGGTGAACTTGTAGACGCCTTCCTTGCGGCCGAAGTGTCGGTGATCACCCTTACCAACCTCGTTGTCGTAGCGAATGACGCACACGCCATGCACCACGTACGCCAGCCTGTACTTGAACCCGTGGTCGGAACCGGCAACGGGATTCGGAATTTGCCACAGCACCAACTCGGCAAACGCTGCTTCAGAGTACGTAATTCGGCTGCGAACAAGCTGAACGGCCTTCATGTTGGAGACGATACCAACATGCCCCGTTGTTGTCAATACCTCCAACACCCACGGACGGACTCATGAGGCCGACTGCTTCACCATCGAGATCACTTCAGCTTCTCGATGTCGCCGGGTTTCCAGCTCTTGTTGATCGCGGCTTCGGTTGGGCCGTAGAGCCTCAGGATCGCGAAGTACCCCTTGCCGGGCACAGTGGCGAGCCAATTGGCTTGTTTGCCCTCCGGTGCTTTGGGACCGAGGTAGAGATTCACCAACTACTACTCGATCAGCCCAGGAATGATCTCCCAGATCCCGGGGAAGGCGGCGGTCGGGATAGCGAACAGGGTCTTTCGAGTGCGAATGGTTTTCATTTCTTCTGCCTTCTTCGCTCTGCCACCTGATTTGGCTGACCGGGCCGCACCCGGATAGGGCGAGTGCGGCCCGGTGGGTTGATTCAGTTCCTCGATCCGGCCGAGGTCAGTCCCGTGTCGCCCCGATCTTCTCGTTGGCTTCTTCGAGCTTCTTCTCATCGCTCGCGGTGAGGCCGCTCTTGCCGAGCACGATGACGGCTTTTTTCAGTTCGCCGGTGAACTTGAACGGCATCTTGGCCAGGTAGTCCTCGGCCACGGGCGTGCCGGTGTCCTCGCCGCAATCCAGCGTCTCGTCGAGCGAGAGGCGGAACGCCAGTGTGCGTTCGATGCGGCCCGTGGCCACGGCCTTGCCGTCCACCTGGATCGTGCCGACGCCGCCTTTGCCAAGGCCACCGCCGTCGTACTTGAAGTCGTAAACGAGGGTGTGCGCGCCCGGCTCGAGTGCGTCCTTGCCGGCAATCGTGTAGCGGGCGACACCCGCGAGGTTGTAGGTAAAGACCGGCTTGCCACTGACCAAGTAGAGCCCCCACCCGGAGAAACGTCCGCCGTGCGTGAGCAAAATGCCCTCCGCGCCGCCCTTGGGAATCACGACCTCGGCTTTGATCTGCCAGGACTTGTTCTTCGTGTCCGGCGCTGCGCCCTCGGGGATGCGAACGAGGCCGGGGTAATAGGTGAACTCGTCCCGCCCGCGGGTCAGGCTGGGCCGGATGTTCACATCGAAGCGG
>CAZMKD010000099.1:0-13192 GCA_964566575.1 uncultured Verrucomicrobiota bacterium | reverse complement strand
CTGCACAAAACAGCGACAAGAAACAACCCAGGCGCCAACAGCGATCATCGTCCGCAGTGGAATGGTCAACCGAAAAAGAAACAGGTGGGCTGGAAAAGCCAGTGCCGGGAACTTTTGTCTTGATCGGAACCTTTAATGGGTGACTCGGCTATTCGCGGTTGAATCCGCCGTATCGAAGGAGAACCAGACATGAAGACACGCATTCCGCTCATCGCAGCGATTCTGCTGGTAGCACAGGCGTCCCTGCCTGTGGCCGTCCACGCGACCACCATCACAGTCACCAGCATCGCCGACAGCGGCCCCGGCACGCTGCGCGATGCGCTCGCCAGCGCAGCGGATGGGGACACGATTGACGCAACCGGTATCTCAGGCACCATCACGCTGACCAGCGGCGAACTTCTGGTGTCGAACAGTGTGACCATCCTCGGTCCCGGCGCCACCAATCTGGCCGTAGACGGCAACGCAGCCAGCCGCGTGTTCCACATCGGTACGAGCGCTGTCGTAAGCATTTCCAGCCTGAGCATCACCAATGGTCGCGGCCCCGAGTGTTGCTACCCACCGGACATAGCGGGCGGTGGCATCTATAACGATCACGCCAGACTCGCTATCAGCAACTGCACCCTAAGCCCAATGCCGTGAAGATAGGGTGAGGGAGGAATTGTTGTAAGTATTTGATGCAGAAAAAGATTCCGGTTTGTCCGGATTTGTGGTTGAAACTGGGGATGCACAACCAGCATCTTCCGATCAAGCGAGGACAGTTTGAATCTTGGTTTCACCAACTCATCTCCCGCCGCACGCTGCGCGCGCTGTGGCGCAAACTTCATCCGCGCGCACGCCGTGGTCGCAAACTCCGCTCAGATCAGTGCGCGCAGGCGTTGGTCTATCATGGGCTGCGCCGTGCGGGCACGTTGAGTCAGCACGTGAAAGAATTGTTCGGCATCGACATCTCCGACTCCGCACTGGCGCAACGGCGGGCGCGCTTGCCGTGGGAGTTGTTCGCGCGGTTGTTAGCACTGGCGTTGCAGCCGTTGGCCAACCGCCGGCAGCACGCGGGGGCGTTCTCTCAGGGACTGCGCTTGGTGGGCATTGACGGGACGCAGTGGTCGGTGCGCAACACGCCACGGATTCTCGGGAGCTTGAGCAAGGCGGCGTCACGGCGGCTGGAGGCGGCGTTTGCGAAGGTGGGGCTGGTGGTGTTGGTGGAGTTGGGGATGCACAATCCGTTGGCGGCGGCGATTGGGAAAGAAGGGGAATCGGAAGCGGCGTTGGCGCGGCGGGCGGTGCGGGGTTTGCCGGAGCAATGTTTGTTGTTGGGGGATCGGTTGTATGGGACGGCGCAGTGGGTGGTGGAATGGCTGGCGTTGTGCGGGGAGCGCAAGAGTCATTTCTTGGTGCGGGTGCGGAGTAATCTGAAGGCGCGGGTGGTCGCGGTGTTGGGGGATGGCAGCGCGTTGGTGGAGTTGCTCAGTCGCGACGCGGCGGGGCGCAAACAACGAGTGACGGTGCGGGAGATTCGGGGGCGGGTGGTGGGGCGCGACGGGAAGGTGACGGCGTTGCGGTTGTGGACGAGTCTGCTGGACGCCCAGCAGAGTCCGGCGCTGGAGTTGGTGGCGTTGTATGCGCAACGGTGGGAAGCGGAGTTGAGTTATCGGGAGTTGAAGATTGAGCTGCGGGGCGGAGAATTGTTGGCGAGCCACACGGTGGAAACGGCGGCGCAGGAGTTGGCGTGCGTGGTGATCGCGCAGGCGGTGGTGGCGCGGGTGCGGGCGGCGGCGGGTGGGACGACGGTGTTGCGGGTGAGCTTTGCGAAAGTGGTGGCGGTGATGGAAGGGGTGTGGCTGACGCTGGCGGTGGGCGCGGGCGTGTTGAGCGCGCGGCAGGAAGTGGCGGTGGTGCGGCGGGCGCTGGTGTATCTGGCGGAGGTGATGAGCGCGCCGCGACGGGCGCGGAGTTGTCCGCGGGCGGTGCGCCAACCGGTCACGGGCTGGCCGCGGTTGACCAAGAATGAATCATTTCATGGAGCGATTGCTTATGAGATCCTTCCCGTCAGCACAACCTAACCTTACGGGCATTGTCCCTAGCATAATTCAATGTCTACGCAAAAGCAATAAAGCCAAAGCCGGTGAAGCTGGGGTGTAATCTGGGCGCTGTTACTGTGGGAGCGCCCTTCCGGGCGCGATTGGCTCGAGTGATCAACCCGGTCGCGCCCGAAAGGGCGCTCCCACAACTGCCCGTCCAGATTCGGGCGGTAGTGACAAGATGCTCCCGTGACGCTGGCTGCGTGCCAAAAGCCTTCGCATTCGGCTAGTTATGAATCAGCGATGTGACGGCTGGAGCCAAAACCCAGCCGGCCTGAAGGCCAGCCCGCCAACCCAGAAACGCACTTGGAAATCTTGTGAAAATAGTTCTTGCATTTTTCCGTGAAAGTGATATGTATTATCCCTGTTCAACTACGCCGAAGCGAGAAGGCGTAAGGACATGGCAGGTGAGGGTATAAATGAAGGGCGAGAAACTTACAGCAGCTAAAACCCAGAGCGTGGGCGGTGCCGAGCAACGGTTTCGACATCCCCCACGGAGTTATTCCCTTCGTTTCGGACACAGCAACGTGGTCAATCCAACAGAGAGGAAAGAGAGAAAGCTAATATGAAAACATTCCTAACCATCGCAATGAGTCTGGTATTCGCGACCGCTGCAGTTCACGCCCAATACATCAACGAGGATTTCGAAACCGACGCGATCGGCTTGGCCCCTACGGATCCGGCCCTGAAGTTTTCAGCGGCTGTCGGGAACACATTAACTATCGCCGGCACTGGTGTGCTCGGAACCGATAACGCTGCCCGGTACAACGACACGAGCAACGCCGTCTCTGGCGCTTTGGAATACAACGTCGGTAGCGCGGCTCTCGGCAGCATGTATATCTCATTCGACGTGTTGAACAACGCCCCCGGATCTACTGGCACTGCCGCCAATCCGTTCATCTTCAGTGTTGGCAATTGGAACCCTGCAGCGTCGCAGCTACTGAATTCCAGCAGCAAACGCTCTTTTGCGGTCAACATCTTCCAAACTGGAGCCAGCAACACATTTAGGCTTGTAACGGAAACTGCTGCCGGTGGAGCTGTTACTTACCAGAACGCATCCTATAACATGCTTGCGCTTCAGACCGTTCAAATTTGGGTGAACGACAGCCAGACCACCTCACTCTTCTACATGCGGCCCGACAACTCGCTCACAGCGACGCTCGAGACGAACTCTTTCGTCGTTTGGCTCAATGGCAGCCTCGTTGGAACGGAGTTGGACAGTGGATATTTGATGCAAGGAAACGCACTCGGTTCAGGCAATACCGCGGGAAACGCCACGGTCGGCCGGTTGGGCTTTAATACAACCACGGCAACTGTCGCCGATTTCTCGATCGATAATCTAGTTGTGGGGGATCCGGCGTTGATTCCCGAACCATCCACTTGTATGCTAGTGGGCTTAGCCGGATTGATGCTGGTCTGGGCGCGGCGTCGGCAGGCGAGGTAAGCGCTACCAGATGCACCCCGACCGGCGGGGCACGGCTAGTTAACGTGATTATTTGAGCGGGGCTGTTCCTTACGGACAGCCCCGTTTTGGTTGATGAGTTGGCCACTTGGAACGCTAACTCCCATGCGCCGGCACGCGACAAAATCCAACCCCGCCCCGGCGATCGCCTCTACCCCCGTCATGACCCGGTCGCGTTTTCCGGTGTGGCTGATTGCGGTATTGCTGGTGCTGGTGACAATTGCCCTTTACTGGCCGGCGACGCGCTGTGACTTCGTCAACTTCGACGACGATCTCTACGTCACCTCGAATGTTCACGTCCAAAACGGGCTGACCTTGGAAAGTATAAAATGGGCTCTCTGGAACCCGGTGGCCTCCAATTGGCACCCCTTAGCGGTGTTGTCCCACATGTTGGACTGTCAAATTTCTGGTTTGAACCCCCGGGGGCATCACCTGACCAGCGTGCTGCTGCATGCCCTCAACACAGTTCTGGTCTTTCTGTTTCTTCGCAGGCTGACCGGTGCGCTCTGGCGGAGCGTGTTGGTGGCGGCGCTGTTTGGGTGGCACCCGCTGCATGTGGAATCGGTGGCCTGGGTGGCGGAGCGGAAGGACGTGTTGAGCACCTGCTTCGGTCTTGTCTCGCTCATATTCTACGCCCGCTACGCCCAGGCCAAAATACGGAATGCAGAATGCGGAATGCGAAATTACTGGCTCGCGTTGCTGTTCTTTGCGCTGGGCCTGCTGAGCAAGCCGATGCTGGTGACGTGGCCGTTCGTCATGTTGCTGCTTGATTACTGGCCGTTGAAAAGAGTGATGAGTGACGACTGGCGAGTGGCGGGCAAGCCGGCAGGCGACAATTGCTTCTCATCACGCATCACTCTTCACTGGTCACTGCTCCGGGAAAAGCTGCCGTTCCTTGCCCTCGCAGGCATGACGAGCGTCGTGACCTTCGTGGTGCAGAAGTGCGGAGGCCCTGTGATGGCGGGAGAAAACCTGCCACTGGGCGTGCGCGTCGGGAACGCCCTGATTTCGTACTGCCGCTATGTGGGGAAGCTGTTCTGGCCAACGGACCTGGCCGTTTTCTATCCGCACCCCGGGTATTGGCCGCTGGAGCAGGTGCTGCTGGCGGGGGTGTTGCTATTGGGCATTACAGCGCTTCTTGTTGTGAAGCGGCGGCGCTATCCCTTTTTGCTGATGGGGTGGCTGTGGTTTTGCGGGATGCTGGCGCCTGTAATCGGGTTGGTGCAAGTGGGCGAACAGGCGATGGCGGATCGGTATACTTACATTCCATCGCTTGGGCTGCTGATCTTCGCAATCTGGGGTGCGCATGAACTGACCCGACGCTGGCATTACGGCGTGATGGCGTTGTGGGTGGCAGGTTCGGTGGCAATCCTCCTCTGCATGGCGTTAGCGCGGCAACAGCTCGGGCATTGGAAGAACAGTGAAGCCCTATTCCGGCATGCGCTTGAAGTCACGGAGAGCAATTACGTCGCGCACAACAACCTCGGCACCGCTCTCGTGGAGAAAGGCCAAATCGACGAGGCGATCCGCCAATTCCAGGAAGCCATCCGCCTGAAACCCGATTACGTCGAGGCCTGCAACAACCTCGGCTTCGCCCTCGACAAAAAGGGCCAAACCGACAAGGCCATCCGCCAATACCAGGAAGCCATCCGCCTTGCACCCGATGCCGCCGTCGCGCACAACAACCTCGGCACCGCCCTCGTGGAGAAAGGCCAAATCGACGAGGCGATCCGCCAATTCCAGGAAGCCATCCGCCTGAAACCGGATGACGCCGTGGCTCACAACAGCCTCGGCATCGCCCTCGACAAGAAGGGCCAAACCGACAAGGCCATCCGCCAATACCAGGAAGCCATCCGCCTGAAACCGAATAACGCCGAGGCTCACAACAACCTCGGGATCGCCCTCGTCCAGAAAGGCCAAATTGAGGGGGCGATCAACCAATTCCAGGAAGCCATCCGCCTGAAACCCGATTACGCCGAGGTGCACAACAACCTCGGCGCCACCCTCTACAAGAAAGGCCAAATTGAGGAGGCGATCCGCCAATTCCAGGAAGCCATCCGCCTGAAACCCGATTACGCCTCTGCCTGCAACAACCTCGGCACAGCCCTCTACAAGAAAGGCCAAACCGACGAGGCCGTCCGCCAATTCCAAAAAGCCATCCGCCTGAAACCCGATTACGACCAAGCCCGCTACAACCTCGCTCGCGCACTGGAAATGAAGAACGTTCCGGCCGGCCGGCCATAGCAGGAGGGACGGCGCAATTGGATTTGGGGATTGCGCGCGGCCCGCGGCTGCCGACGACGGCGCGCCGTCGGCCTCGTCTTCACAGTCTTCCCTGCCTTCCGCCCTTCATCCCTTTTTGTGTAGTTCGCGCCTTTCGAGGTTAAATCCTGTTTCGGAGGGACGAGTTACACAACCCCCTGAAATTGGCCAACTCCGCTCGCGCTTGGGGCGCGGCTTCAAAATCTGAAAAGGCAGCCGAAAATTCACCTAATATCCGGCGGAAGTTTTGCTTTCAACTTTCAAATGTCACCCGCTTAACCAGCGGTCAGGTTAGCAGCCAATTCAACACACTGGTTGTTCCAGAGCCCTCAACTCTGTTGCTTTGCGGCTCCCACCTTTGTGGGACTGATTGCGGTCGTCCGTTGCCGTCGGGCTTGCAAGAAATAGTTCAGCTCCGGCGGAACTCGGACGCGCGTTACACCCCCCGAGCACGCGGCGAGAGGTCATTGTCTGTCCCGGCCGATCGTGAACCCCGGTACCCGTCACTCTCCTCGTGATGCTCGTTTGAAAAACGCGCCGAACCTGGCCACCCTGAAAACTTTCCTCCCGACAGGATTCGGTCAAGTTGCCGAGCCGGCTGTGGGTCGCAACTCCTGTGGTTATAAGTATCAAAATTTTTGTTGACCGCAACGGCAAAAACGGTTAAATATGTGGGCACAAGCAAGCCATCGCTTCTGTGTGGTAAAGACTAGCGGTGCGAGGTGCTTCAGGAAAGGATGAATACCATGACGCAGCACAACGCCCACTCCCAACGCGGGTCTACTGGCCGAAACGACCGGGCCTTTACGCTCATCGAATTGTTGGTGGTCATTGCCATCATCGGGATCTTAGCGGCGATGCTTTTGCCGGCTCTATCCACGGCTCGCGGGAAGGCGCGCTCCGTAAGCTGCGTATCCAACTTGCGCCAGATCCGTCTCGCTATCGTGCTTTACCAAGACGACAACCAAGGATGGATGCCGCCGGCATCTACGGATGTGACTTGGCCGAAAAAATTGGATCGATACCTGCCGCAGAGAGGCAGTACCGACTCGGCCCCGGCCAACAGGGTCTTCCAATGTCCCAGCGTAAACTATCCGGGGTTCGCCAAAAGCCAGATCAATTTCACCACTCCGTGCACCGGGGCCATGCAAGGATTCAAGGACCCTCGCATACCTCTCACCAGTGGCGTGGACGGTCAGACACCGCGGAAGGAAAGCACAGTCTGGACTAACCCCAGCGAGACGCCGCTCGTTGTCGAGGGAAAGAAAGGTCCCAACAAGGCTTCAGGGAATAGCAACTCTAGCTGCGATTGGGGTAACGCCAGCCAAGATCTGGCAGCGGGTCCGGGTTCTTGTAAGCACTTAGACTTTCGCCACAACAACGACTCAATGAACGTAGTGTTCTTCGATGGCCACGTTCAACTTGTTTCCTTCGCGCAGGCGAAAGCTAAGTTTACGAAGTCTCTCTGGGAAGGACGATAACGGTCATCGCCGTGGGCCAGCCTCAGGCCGGCGAGGCGGTCGACGGCCCGCCGTCGACCTTGGTGCGGAAGATTCACGCCGTGCCAACTTCAGCAGAGCGGGACTTAGAACCCATCCCAAAACCCTGATAGGAGTGATATAGTGGTGATGCTAAGGAGGCATCAATGGGGACTACTGCATCGCACGAGCGTTGGCTCGTGTGCGACGAACTATGGGCCAAGATCGAACCGTTACTGCCCAGACCACGACGCCGAGCGCGCTGGCGCGGTGGCCGGCCGCAAATACCCGACCGCCGTGCCATGAATGGAATTCTGTTCGTGTTGCGCACTGGTTGCCAGTGGAACGCGCTCAACGCGACGGGCATTTGCAGCACTTCCACCGCCCATCGGCGCTTTCAACAATGGGTGCGCGCCGGGGTGTTTGCCAAACTTTGGAAACAGGGGTTGACCGACTATGACGAACTCCAAGGGATTGATTGGCGCTGGCAGGCCATGGACGGCGTGATAACCAAAGCTCCCTTGGGCGGGGAAAAAAATCGGTCCCAACCCCACGGATCGAGCCAAAGACGGCGTGAAGCGCAGTTTGCTGACCGAGGGCGGCGGCGTGCCGATCGGACTGGCCGTTGACGGGGCCAACCGCAACGATTTCAAGCTGGTGAGACAAACGCTGGAAAGCATTCCGGTGGAGCGACCAAGCGTTGGCGGCGGACGGCCCCAAGGTTTGTGTCTGGACAAGGGATACGATTACGACGAAGTGCGGGAACTGGCGGCGGAGTTCGGTTACACGGCGCACATCCGCAGCCGCGGGGAGGAAGCCCAGGCGCTCAAACGCAACGCTCGATTCAAGGCGCGCCGCTGGGTGGTGGAGCGGACCCACAGTTGGCTGAATCGGTTTCGCCGCATTCTGATTCGCTGGGAGAAGAAAGCGGACAATTACTTGAGGCTACTTCACTTTGCTTGCGCGATCATCACCTATCGCCGCGCCCAGGTTCTGGGATAGGCACTTAGTTTATCGGCCATGAAAAAGCCCCTTTACCACTCGTTCACAGCGCAGTTCGGTGAGCCCGGAGACGCAGCCAGCGCCGCTACAGCTCCAGCCAATCGAGACAACGGAAAGCTCGCAGGAGCCTTTCGGAAATTGTATCCACAGACACTCAACACCGCATTGAGTTGATGGCCCACACAACCCGTCAGTCGATTTTTTCCCTCCATCCGATGTTCCGATTTCAGCGCCTAATCACCAGCTCAATCGCCGCCCGCCGATTCATCCACCGCCGCAAACTCTTCGCCAGATGCCGGCGTTTGTGCGGCGCCACATGAAACACCAACTCTCCTTCCACGCCGTACCCACGATTACCCAATTCCGCAAATGCCGTCTGTGGCTTCTGCCCGCTGATACGCGCCACCTGTTGCAGGGCGCGGCCCCCCCACCCAAGCACACCGGTCATGCCGACAGGCGGGTAACTGTGAGACAACAGCGGCAGCAGCCGGCCTCATAACCGGTAAATCTGAATAGTTCGGATTCTCTCATCAAGGGCAGACAAGATTGCTCCACCCGAAGCGATTGTCCTGGTGACAAGAGGTTATCGGGGTTCCACCTCTGTTACGGCCAAAAGATGCGCAGGTGTTTACTTTGCTTGCGGTGCTTCTTCGGTCTTTTTCTTCTTATCGACGTGGCCGATGTGATGAGCCACCAGCTGGTCGCCCTCTTGCGTGTATTTCACCTTGACCCGCTCGCCAATCACCAGGCTCGCCAGAGTCACTTTCCTACCCCCGGCCCCGGTGACTTCGCAGTCCGGCGCAAGGGTGAAGGTCTTGCGTTCTTCCTTGTGCTTGATCGTGATCGTGCGGGCCTTGACATTGGTCGCTTCGATGTTGCCGTTAAGCGCATTGCGCTTGACTTTGGCCGGTGGCGCGGCGTTCTCCTTCGCAACCTCCTCCGCATTGCTCTTGACGACAGCCGGTGCCGCGGCCTCCTCCTCCGTGACCTCCCCGACCACCTTCACCGCAGCCCGTAGGGGCTGTGATGCCGTCAGCGCCACGGCCGCGACACAGAAAGCCATTACATAACGAACCGGGATCTTAGTCATATCGTTCGAATCGCTCTTTCCTCCCCGTGCGGCACTTCCATTGGTGATCGGACGGAGAGACCGCAGCCGCCGGGTTGCAGTTCATCAGGCTGTGGACGCAGGCATTAGTTGTTGTTGCTTATGCTTGCTGCCGCACGGCTGCGGTCTACTATTCGTATGTTCTTACGGTGCCGGTTACGGCGCTAACACGCGCACGCGGTAGTACCGCGCCGGCCGGTTGGTCGCCGCACCGGAAATCGTGTGAGTCACGTTTGAGCCGAGGCCGGTACCGCCACTGAGGGCGTTGGTCAGGCCGGTGCTGCTGAAGTTGTTCGTGTAGTTGCCGGCTACGGAGGCGATGTTTGTGCCCGGCGAGAACTCCAGCACATTGGTGCGCGATGCGGGGCCACCGGCGTACGACGAGTCGCCGCTGGCGCCAAGATACGAAACGACCTGATTCGTGCCGCCACCCGAACTCCCGATGCTGGTGATACGCGCAAACGCCGCACTGTTGGTCGGATTGAAGCCGGTCAGGAACTCGTTCGTATTGCTGACCCCATCGCCATCGGGATCCGCACCGGGCGTTGCCGTGCCGGTGTTACCGCCAAAGTAGTAAGTCTGCCAGGCGGTAAACGGATCGCCGCCCACAGCGGTCACGATCAACTGCACCAGAGTAGGCGTATTGGTTGACACCGTGGCGGTGTAGCCGGGAGGCAACGTGCCCACACTCAATGTGCCCGTCACCGTGCCTGTGTGAGTGAACAGCGTGTACGTGGTGGCGGTGAACCCGGCGTTTGACGTGACGTTGATCGTACCCCCCAAAGCCAAATTGCCGTTCACGCCCACTGAGTCACTTGACGTCCCCAGCTCATAATTGAGCACTGCCAAAGGTCCAAACGCTAGGTTGTCAAAGACGTAAATCGAGCCGACTGATAGCCCGGGTGTAAACGCGCCAAGCACAGTAATATTACCGTAGATTATGCCGGTGCCGCGCAACGCGGCGCCGTTGGTGACCACCAGACCGCCATTGCCAAAGCTGTGATCACCAATGCCGCCCGCAGCCATGTCGTAGAACGTCGCGGTGGTGCCATCGCCGGCGACGAAGACGTTGCCGCCGTTGGCGCCGGTTTCGATCTCCATCCCGCCAGCGCTGAGTGTGCCGGCGGTAAAGACGATGGTATTGGTCGCCCAGACCCGTGTATGATTGACGGAAGTCTTGCCCCCGTTAAGAGTGAGAGTGTTGTACAGTGTGTTGCTGCTGCCGACGTGGATCACGTCACACGTCACCGTGGCATTCGAGACTGTCAGCGTGTTGTTCGAGGCCCCGCTGTTATCGCCCACATTGATCCGTAGACTGTTGATGATCGTGGACGGAAGCCCTTGACCGCCGAAGAAGACCGAGTTAACCGTGCTGGTGGGGCTGTTGCCAATGTTCAGCGTGCCATTATTGACCAGGCGCGCGCCATCCAGAACCGCTAAGTAGTTGTTGCTGGAGACCCCGCTGCCGATGTTAAAGGTATTGCTGCCGAGAGCAGAGGAGTTCGACCAGACAGATCCATTTCCCGTGACAATGGCGGTATTAAAAGCACTGCCCTGTCCGAAGGTGCTGATCTCCGTCAGCAGCTTGCCCCCGTTGGTGATAACCAAGGTGGTGTTGCTTGTGTTGTTCCCGATCACGGTTTGGTAAACGTTGCTGATCCCGCCAACGCTTACCGCGTTGAGGGTGCCGCCGTCAATCGTCAGGGTTACGCTCCGACCGGCAGTCAGAACATTCGTCGGCGTGGCGTTTGCGACAGCCGCTGCGTTGGTAAGAACGACAGTGCCCAAGCTCCGAACATATACGTAGTTGTTCGAATTGGGGCTGAGCTGGCTACAGGTCATAAACGCGTTGGTGACAATGAACTGATTGTCCTTGGTGCCTGAATTATTCGAAACCTGCGCGATGATCGCGGTGCTCATGGCGCCCACCCCGCCGATCTGAATGGTGTTGCTATTCGCGTTCGCGGCCGAACCGGGCTGGCAGCCGCCGGCAGCGGTGCCGGGCCAGTAAACGTAGCCGCCGTCATAAACCATGAAGAAATTCTTTGTCGCGAAGGCTGCTGCTGTGGCGCCAAGCTTCACGGAGCCTAGCTCGGAGATCCATTTCGAGCCCGCCCCGACGACAATCCCGGTATTGTAGTGAGACCCTCGGCCGATGGTGCCTTCCCCCGTTAGTAAGAGTGTCGCACCATTGCTGACGATCAACCGGTTGCCCTGCCCCCCGCCAGTGCCAACATCGAGGGCGCCGGCGCCGCCGAACGAGTTGACGCGAAAGACAGACATAGTGCTGGTCGAGCCCGAAATGAGCGTCAGACAGTTACTGGCGTTGCCGGCCCTCAAATAGCCATCGATAAATAGCTTGCCGCCGTTAGTGACGATCAGTTGGCTGCCCACCAAGCCGCCGCCGCCGACCTCAATGGTGCCGAAGTTTGTAGGAACATTCGTGACCACGCCGGAACCACTGATGACGAGTTTGCCAGCCGAAACAGCGGAGCCCAGCCTAATACCTTTTCCGTTAATGTCGTAGAAGGCACCGGACTCAAACTGCACCGTTCCATTGGTCACGACCAACACGCCTAAACCGTTGGTGGGTCCGATACCGATGCGCATTTGAGCCATGTTAACTGTTGTTGGGTCGGTGATGCGGAGAGTCCCGCCCGCCCAATAAACTGTCGCCGTATCGCTGCCGTCGCTGCCGGTGCCAATCTGAAGTCGGTTCGTGACGGTCAACATACTCCCGCCGGCATTAATCGTGACGACTGAGTTCGAGGCGAGGGTAAGTCGGTTTATGCTCGTCAGGGCATTGACCGTGACTGAATAAGGCCCAGCATTAGTGAAAAGCGCTGTATCAGAATCTGAGGGGGGGCCGCCCACGCCGCCAACGCAGTTGGTGAGGGTAACTGAGTTAGTATAATCCCCCCCCGGAATGACGGCCAGGCAATTAAGGATCGAGGCAGGATCCTGATTTGTGAGGACACCGCTGATAGTGTTCGTATAAACGGTGAATAGGTTCGTCGTCCAAGCAGTCGTGCTAGCCCAGTTGCCGGCACCACTTGTCCAGATTAGATTTTCTGCCCGGCCTTGTGATGCACTGGCCAGTAAGCCAATGGCCATGACGGCCGCCATGAGTGTCTGGGTTGATTTCCGAAGGATCCGGGTGACAGGTTGCGTTTGAATCATATCCTAATATCTCCTCGCCGTTTACGGAGCGCTAATTGCCCCGTTATTCCATGTGCCTTTGGGCCTACGCCCACACCGTGTGCGCCAAGCAGCGCGTAACTATTTCCGCCGGGAACATTACAACCTTCCCGTTGATTGATAAATATAATGAGGCTCACCGGTAATGCAAGCGTTTTTTTCTATTTCGCCCACTTTTCGAGCGACAACGCCTCGCTATGTCTCGTCGGCGCGGCGGGTCCAGAAGTGATGGCCGCCATTTCAATTCCGTAAGCCGCCAGCAGGCAAGGGCGGGCTGTTGTGGGAGCGCCATTCCGGGCGCGACCGGGTTGGTCACTCGAGCCAATCGCGCCCGGAAGGGCGCTCCCACAAAAACAGTGTCCAGATGTGCCCGTTGCTGCCCTGTCCGCGCGACGGCAAGTCTGCCTTGTCGAGTTACTGCCGGAGCATTAACTGGCGATGGCAGGAGATCGGACTTCATTGACAGACTTCGCAGAAGCTAAGAACCACGGCTGCGCCTGCAATCGCGTCAAGGCCTCGCGTAACGGCGGCAGATACGGATGCCAGAGACGCTCCCATTCCAGTGAAACCGTTCCCGTGAAGTGATGCTCGCGCAGCACCTCGA
>CAZMKD010000098.1:0-30661 GCA_964566575.1 uncultured Verrucomicrobiota bacterium | reverse complement strand
CGCGTATTCGGCCACGTCGTCCGGGGTGCGGTGAGCGCTCATCACGCGTGCTTCGAACCCGATGCCGAATTCATTCAGCGCTTCCGCCGTCGCCTTCATCGTCGGCCAATCGGAGTCGCTGCCCATCAAGATTCCGACCATTGGTTCGCTCATGATTCCGAGAGAGACTTTAAAATGCTCTCTAGTTCAAGCCTTTTGTCTTCGCGCAGCCGGTCGTCGGCGTTACCGGGCACCGTCATTGGCGGCGCCAGCCGTACTGTTGCCCGCGAAAACGGCAACGGGATCGTGAACGCGTCCCAGCTCTTCAACGTGATTTTCCAACTGAGATCGTATGACACCGGCACAATCGGCGTGCCGGCCAACTGCGCGAGGCTCACAACTCCCGGGGCCACCTGATACTTCGGCCCGCGCGGCCCATCCGGCGTGATGCCGGCGTCGTAGCCGTCGGCCATCAACTGTGCCATCTCCCGCAACGCTTCCGTGCCGCGCCGGCTCGATGAGCCGCGCACACAAATGAGATCGAACCTTTCCAACACGCGCGCCAGTTTCTCGCCGTCTTTACTGGCGCTGACGAGCACGGCGACTTTGTCACGTTGGCGGCGGCTCCAGTGTTTCTTGAATAAGAATGGCAATAGGAAAATCCGGTTGTGCCAGAACGCAAAGATGACAGGGCGATCCGGGGTGTGGCTGAGAATGCCGCTCGGGTCTTCCACGCGCCAACGCAACGTGCTGCCGATCAGCGAGACTAAAATGCGTAACAACCAGCCGATCATACCGCGAACTGCAGTTCGTAAAGCCGCTTGTACACTCCGCCCCGCTGCAGCAATTCGTCGTGCGTGCCTTCCTCGGCGATCCGCCCCTTGTCGAGCACGATGATCCGGTCGGCGTGTTGGACCGTCGAGAGCCGGTGGGCAATGACCAACATCGTCATCGCCTGCTTGCCGCGCCCCCACATCAAATCGTCGAGCGCCGCCTGCACCGCGCGTTCGCTTTCGGTGTCGAGTGCGCTCGTCGCTTCGTCGAGCAACAGGATCGGCGGGTTCTTCAAAATCGCCCGCGCAATCGCCAGCCGCTGCCGCTGCCCGCCGGACAGTTTCACACCCAGATCGCCGGTCGACGTGTCGTACTGCTGCGGCATCTGGCTGATGAAATCGTGCGCGTGCGCGCGCTCGGCGGCGGTGATGATCTCACTGCGTGGCGCGCCCGGTTTGCCGTAGGCGATATTGTTGGCCACGGTGTCGTTGAACAGAAACGTTTCCTGCGTCACCAAGCCGATCTGCCCGCGCAACGATGCGAACGAGACCTCGCGGATGTTAACGCCATCGATTCGCACCGCGCCGCCGGTCGGATCATAGAAGCGCGGCACGAGATTAAAGAGCGTGGTCTTGCCGGCGCCGCTCGCACCGACGATGGCCACAAGCGAGCCGGCCGGGATCTGTAAATCTACATCGTCCAAGACCGGGCTCTCCTGCCCGTAGTGGAACGAGACGTGATCAAAATAGATCGCGCGAGTAAGCCGGGGCAACTGCTTCGGGGACGGCGACTCGACCACCGACGGTTGCTGGTCCAGCAATTGAAAAATCCGGTCAGCCGCCGCCATCGTTTCCTGAATTTGGAGATGCACGCGGCTGAGCTTCTTGACCGGCCCGTACAACATGAACAGCCCGAGCGCGAACGCGATCAACTTGCTGCCTTCCAGTCCGACGCTGTACGCATAGAAAAACACCATCGCCCCGCCCAGCCCGGCCACCATCTCGATCATCGGCGTGCTGATGGCCTTACCGCGCACCATGCGCATCCGTTGCCGGAACACATTGCGGCTGATCTTGTCAAACTCCTCCGTCTCGCGCTGCTCCATGCCGAACGCGCGCACCACTCGCAGCCCGGTAATCGCCTCCTGCAGCACCGACAACAAGTCCGCCTGATTCTCCTGCGCCGAACGGCTGGCCTTGCGCGTCGCGCGGCCGTACACCACGATCGGCACGAGGCAGATCGGGAGCAACACCAGCCCGGTCATCGTCAGCTTCCAATCCGTGTACAGCAACCACACCAGCACGCTCACTAACGTGACCGGCTCCTTCACGATATCCTCGACCACATTGGCCAACCCCGCCTGCACCGATTGCGGATCGCTGGTGACCCGCGACATCAGCTCCCCGGCCCGCGTCCCGGTGTAAAAATCCAATGACAACCGCTGCAGGTGCTCGAACATCCGCACCCGCAAATCCATCACCGCCCGCAGCCCCACCCAGTTCATCAGGTACGCCCCGCAAAAATCGCATACCCCCCGCACCGCCATCGCCGCCGGCAAGAGTGACGCTACCGCCACCGCCCGCCACCACGTCCACTGCTGCGCCTCCTCGAAGAAGTTCGCCCAAACCTTCTTGACCACCGACAACACCGCCACATTGGCCGGCCCGTACAGGACGCCGAACAGAATGCCGCCGGCCAGCTTCCACCGGTACGGCTTCACGTGTTCCAACAACCGCCGGTATTGCGTCGGGATCTGAACCGTCCAACTCATTGGCGCAGTATAACACCCGCCGCCGCAACCGGGGAATGCCAATTCTCAGACCAAGGGAGCGACATTCCTGTCGCGACTCAACAAAGACTGACTTTGTCCCGTTACAAATGTTAGGCTATCCGCACTATGGAAAAAACTGACTGGGCACGTTCGTTCCTCTGCGGGCTTGTCGCCGGCGTCGTTTGGACTTTGCTCTCCATGGTTCTCCTTGGTTTCGTCGGGGACGATTTCCTGGCCGCAGTGCGCGTTGGCCGGCAACACGGCCCCAGCAGCGGCTCGTACCTGTTCTTGCACTTCTCGAACCTCGCGGCGGGCGTCTGGGCGATGTGGCTTTATACCGCCATCCGACCGAGCTACGGGCCGGGGCCGAAGACTGCCGCCGGGGCCGGGCTCGCGTGGTGGGTAATCGTCAGTATGCAGTCGGCGAAATGGGTGGCGCTCATCTCCGTTCCGCCCGCGGTAACTCTGGCGCCGCTGGTGGCCACCCTGCCCGCCATCCTCGTGGCGACGCTGGCCGGGGCTTGGCTCTATGAGAAGTGATCGCACGCGCAATTCGAATAGTGTAACGACACACTTGAATTGATGGGTTATGCAAACCCTTTAGCCGAAGTGTGCGCTTCGGCCGAGGCTTACGCCTCGGCTACAGTACAGATTCCTAAGGCACGATAATCTGCGCGGGGCTGCTGGGTGAACTCTCGCCGGCATCATTCACCGACGTAATCCGCACGTGCAGCGTCTTGCCAGCGGGCAGGCCGGTCAGCGTCGCGGTATTGACCTTTAGGTATTGACCTTTCCGCTTGCCCGGCTGGCGGGCGCTTGCTACAAAGGCTTACTCCCATGGCGAAAGTCTCTCTCGAAAACGTCTGCAAAACCTATCCCGGCGGAGTCAAGGCCGTGGACAACGCCAACCTCGAAATCAACGATCGGGAATTCGTTGTCCTCGTCGGCCCATCCGGTTGCGGCAAATCCACGACGTTGCGGATGGTGGCCGGACTCGAGGAGATTTCCAGCGGCAACATTGTCATCGACGGCAAGCGCGTGAACGATGTCCCGCCGAAGGATCGCGACATCGCGATGGTGTTCCAAAACTACGCACTCTACCCGCACATGACCGTGTACAAGAACATGGCCTTCGGTCTGATGCTGCGGAAATATCCGAAAGCCGAAATTGATGCCCGCGTCCGCGATGCCGCGCAGATTCTCGGCATTACCGACGAGCAGCTTCAACGCAAACCCAAGGCGCTGTCCGGCGGCCAGCGCCAGCGCGTCGCCGTCGGCCGCGCCATCGTGCGCAAACCGAAGGCGTTCCTCTTTGACGAGCCGTTGTCGAATCTCGACGCGAAGATGCGCGTGCAGATGCGCGCCGAGATCAACAAGCTCCACAACCGGCTCAACTCGACGATGATTTACGTCACCCACGATCAAGTCGAGGCGATGACGATGGGCGACCGGATCGTCGTGATGAAGGACGGCGTCATCCAGCAAGTGGACGAACCCATCGCGTTGTATGACAACCCGGAGAACATCTTCGTGGCCGGCTTCATTGGCTCGCCGCCGATGAATTTTTTCAAGGGCACGATCGAGCAACGCCCGGGCGGCCTGTGGTTCGCCGAGGCCGGCAAAGGCTTCGCGCTGCGCGTCAATGACGAGATGGCCGGCAAACTGACCGGGTACGTCGGCAAGACTGTCGTCTTCGGCTCACGGCCCGAGGACATCAACGAGAAGCCACACGCCTCGTTTGCGAAACCCGACCAGACGGCGCACGCCACCGTCGAAGTCGTCGAGCCAATGGGCGCGGAAGTCTACATTTACCTCTCGACCGGCACACACAATTTCATTGCCCGCGTCAACGCCCATCAACGCGCCGAACTCGGCCAGAAGTTGGAAATGGCGTTTGACATGCGCAAATGTCACTTCTTCGACGCGACAACCGAGCAGAGCATCGCGTAGGTAGGGCTCGACCGCCGGGCGAGCCGAGGCGGAGACACGGACGGCCCGGCGGTCCGTTCCGACCAGAGAATCATGAGCGCCGACTCTGAACGTTCGCTTTCCTACCGGGGCAAGACCGTCGTCCGCACCATCGGCACGATTCTCATCACGTCCTGCTGCGCAATGGTCGTGCTGGGCACGACGGTGTGGAGTGAACAACTGAAAGGCCCGCGCTACGTGCTGTATTGGGGCTGGTGCTTTCTCCTGTTGATGCTCACGATCTTCGTCGCGTTGCTCGATTTGATGCTGGTGCGCCGCGCCAGCCGACAAACGGGCCGGGAATTGCTACAGCAACAGTTCATGAGCGACAGGCCCGGTCCGTCCAATCACCGGCCGCGCGGTCCGACACCGGATTAAGGCACCGGCGGCTCTTTGACCTGATCGCAGTTTGGTTTTCTGGGATCGCGCACGTTAAGGACAAAATGGAATTTGCCCACCTTGCGGCCATGCCGGTAATCCTTCTTCACCGACACCCAGTTGCCCCAGATTAACACATTTGCTACCTGATCATCAAAGGCAGGGGCGATGAATCCTTGCGGCTTGATGAAGTGAGGACGTGGACTGCGGAAATCGACCGCCAACGTGGGCGTCTCGTAGGGCAGCCGCGTGGTGTGATGGAGCGATACCGTCGCGTCGCCCAACCGGCGGGATGTGCCGAACAGGTAGTCGATCTCGTTCTCCAGGTAAGCGCAGAATGATTCCCGCGATATGTGGCAACCGGTATACGGGTCGCACGCTTTGTCAGTAACCCGTCGGTACCGGACCATGTCGTTCTGGTTCGAAGAGGCAGAAAGATAATTCGCTCCCATGGACGCGATGCGGAACGCGTCCTGTTCGGCGTCCGCGGGCTTTTCCACGCATAGATCCCGCAGCGCTTTGAGCTTGTAGCGCACATCCACTCGCACCTGGTTCGTTTCCGCTGGATAGAATTTCAGTTTCAACTTCGACGACTCCAACGAGTCGAAATTGGAGAGCTTGCCGGTCGCCGTCAACGGGGACTTCGCCCGGCCCTTCGTCCGAAACGATAACTCCGTGATGGCCACTTCCTGCACCAACCCCGTCGCGCACTCCCAATAGCTCGACAGGTGGAACGTGCCCCCCGGCACGCTGGGCGGCGGCAACCGCAATTTGATCGGTCCGTCGCCGTTCAACAGACACACCTCCGCCGGCCCGGTTCCCTCGAAATTGAACGTCAGCACCAAATCCGCGTACGCGCCGACCGGTTGTTTATCCACAAGGACTGCGATCTTGTGTGCCTCGGGATCAGTTCCGTCAATTCCCGTGAGCGACCACATGCCATTGTCGAACAAATTCGTCTCTGCCGCAGCCGGCAACGCCGCGACAAGTACCCCGGCCATCACGAGTCGAAGTTTCATGGTGTCCATCTTACGGCGGGCAAGCGCAGAAGTCAAAGTTGCTGGAGCGCCCACGCGGCATGTTCCCGCACGAGCGGCTCGGGGTCGTTGAGCGCGCGCTCCAGCGCCGGTCGCGCGGACGCATCACCGAGATTGCCAAGCGCCACGCAGACATTGCGCAGGAAGCCCCGGCGTTTGATCCGGTAGATCGGCGTCCCGCGAAAGAACGCTTTGAATTGCGCTTCATCCCACGAAAGAAACTCCCCCAACGCCGGCAACTCCCGTCGTCGAAACTCCTTCACGGGCGACTGCCGGGCAAACCGGTTCCACGGGCAGACTTCGAGACAATCGTCACACCCAAACACCCGGTCACCGATGAGTGGTCGCAGCTCGACCGGTATCGAGCCTTTCAATTCGATTGTGAGATAGCTGATGCACAGCCGCGCATCGAGCCTGTAGGGCGCGACAATGGCGCGCGTCGGACAGGCGTCAATGCAACGCCGGCACGTCCCGCAGTATTCGCGTTCCGGCTCGTCCGCCGGCAACTCCAACGACGTGAGCACAGCACCGAGGAAGATCCAATTGCCCAGTTGCCGGCTGATGAGGTTGGTGTGTTTGCCGATGAAGCCGATGCCGGCGCGTTGGGCTAGGTCACGTTCGAGAATCGGCCCGGTATCCACGTACCAGATGCCGCCGACGAACTCAGCGAGTGGCTTGAGTTTCTCGCCCATAATGTCGTGATAGTCCCTCGCACCGGCGGCGTAGCGCGCGATGCGAGGGTTATTCCCGATTCTCGGTTCTCGGTTCTCGGTTGACGGCTGATAATTCAGCCCGACAACGATAATTGAGCGGGCGCCGGTAAGTACTTCGTTCGGTGCGATGCGCTGGCCGGCATTGCGGGCCATGTAGGCCATTTCGCCGTGGAATCCGTCTGCGAGCCATCGCTGAAACTGCGCGGAGTGTTTGGGTGAATCGGCGCTGGTGATACCGACGAGGTCGAAGCCGAGCTCTCGGGTCTTGTCTTTGACTTGTAGGGCAAGCGCCCCGCTTGCCGTTGTGCCGCCAACCGGAGCGGTTGGCCTACAACTGCTGCTTGTAGATCCGTTCGATGGCATCGGCTTGTTGCTCCACCGTCATCGCCGACGTGTCAATCCGGTTCGCAATGGCCTTGTAGAGCGGCTCGCGTTGCCGGAGCAGCGACTCGATGCGCACCAGCCGGTCGGCGTCGGTTTCCAGCAGCGGACGGTGTTTCACGTGCTTGGTGCGCTCGTAGGCGACACGAGCGTCCACCCAACAGCAAATGACCACGCCGTCGCGACTCAAGTCGCAGAGATTGTTTGGATCGAGCACGACACCGCCGCCCGTGGCGATGACTTGTCCATCTTCGGCTGCCAATTCGCGGACCAGCTCACGCTCATGATGACGGAACAACGCCTCGCCTTTCGTCTCAAACATATTGGAGATCGTCTGGCCGTGGCGCACTTCGATCACAGCGTCCATGTCCACGAACTTCAAGCCTAGGCGCTGCGCCACAAGCTTGCCGGCTACCGTCTTACCGCTGCCCATGAAGCCGACGAGGACGAGGTTTTTCATCGCACTGCCAACCTCCGGCGCGGTTCTCTCTTGGCGTGAGCCGAGGCAGTTGGGGGGCCGCGGGCCGGTATCTCGTCGAGGCGCATCTGCTTGGTCTCCGCCGCAACACGTTCTGCCGCGATAGAACAATATTTCTGCGAGAGGTCGAGGTGGACATAATGCCGTCCGGTCCGTTGTGCCACGGTTGCCACGGTGCCGATGCCGCCAAACGGATCGAGGACGACGTTGTTCCGGTAGCTGTAGAATTTGATGAGCCGGTAGATGAGTTCTTCCGGGAACGGCGCGGGGTGTCCCTCCTTTTTCGCGGAGGCCTGTTCTGCTGCCACTTCCGGGGCGTCGCGGCCTTTGCGCCGCGGCGGGTACAGGCTTTCGAGGAATGGCTGGCGACTCCGGGTCTCCGGCGGAATCTGCCAGAAGCCGTCGGAGAATTTGATGAACTCCTTGCTGGTAATGTCGGCATCGGCTTTGTTGCCGGGTAAATCCCACGAACCTTTCGAGAAAACGAGGACGTACTCCCAACTGGGGATGATGTGCGGGTTGCTGGGACGGCGGAACGAGCCCCACGCGGTGCGGCGGCGCATGGTCTGTTTATACCAAAGAATCTCCGTGCGCATGATGAAGCCGAGATGCACCAAGTCACGCGCCATGTGGTAGTGAATCGGACGGAAGTCTTTGATGCTGGTAGGAGCGATATTGAGGGCGAATCGGCCACCCGGGACAAGGACCCGGTACAGCTCACTCCAGAACGTCGTCAGCCATTTCAAGTACTCATCGTAGGGCATCTTGTCGTTGTGGGAATCGTATTGGAGCCCGACGTTGTAGGGAGGCGAGGTGATGGCCAGATGGAGGCACTCGTCCGGCAGCGCGTGCAGCACCGCGCGGGAATCGCCGCAGATGATCTGATCTTTCCACCAGTCGCCGGTCGTCGCGGGCGGAGGGAAATTCAGAACCTTCGGCAGCGGTTTGACGGAGCCTCGCATGGGACACTATTTAGCAAACACGGCAAGTTTTGCCGATATGAAACTTGGGCATAACGGAAAAGAGCGGACCCAGCGGCTCGCGGAGCCGCCACTACAACGACCGCATCTGCTGCATCAATTCCCGGGCGGACGGCTGGCCGGGAGCAACAGGTTGGTCGAGGTAGCCGTAGGTGAGACACGAACCCATCCCCGGAAATTCGGCGCGGGTCTGTGGCCCAAGCGGCCCCATGCCTAGGACGCAGAGGGCAACGGAGCAGTTTTCCTGGAAGAGCGCTCGCAAGACAGCGATATCTTCTTCCGTCTTTGTGAGCGTAGCGATCTTGACGATGGTGCCGTAGTTGGCGGCTTTGCTCATCACCTGTCGAAGCTCGCGAAGGGGCGGCGTCTTCTCAAAATCGTGGTACGAAACTATGAGTGCCTTCTGATGCCGGACGGCGAGTGCCGACACCTGCTCGAGAAGCGTGCTGCGCAATTCGATGTCGGCCGCGGTGAGATGGCAGAGTGCCTCATCGAAAAGTGGTAAACGGTCAACGTCGGGTCGCGCCCATTGACCGCCCTCGTTGGCCAGCCGCATCGTGACGATAACCGGCTGGCCGCCGGCCTCGACAGCCTTGGCGTGCTCAAGCCAGTGGTCGGCGCTGATGAGGTCGAGACGGATTTCGACGATGTCGCAGTCGCGATGGTTGCCGGCGGCGAGTCGCGCGAGCGTGTTGGTTTGGGAGACGGTGCCGACCACGCGCGGCACCGGCCCGAGCATGAAGTTGCCGAAGCGAGTCTGGGCACGGATCATGGGAGTATTCCAACGATTGTCCAGGGACAGGTCAATCACAAAGTGGCGAGTGCTGGCTCAGCCGCCGGGTTCGAGTTTCAGCATCCGCTTGATCGCACCGGTAAGTTTCCTTCAGCCATTTGAGGATGACCGAGGTATCCAACCCACCCGAGTACGCCACCACAATCTTCATTGGGGCGGATTTGTAAGCCGTCGGCAGAAAGAAGGGAACTATTTCTTCCGGCGCGACGTGAATAACGCGGTGCAAACCACGCCTACGGCCGTGAGCAATAACGTCGTTGGCTCTGGGATAATTGTCGCAGGGATAATTGTCGCAGACAAACCCGTCAGGTCGTCAAAGTACGTTCCATTGCTTCCGTAACCGACCGCGAAGTCGATCGTGTCACCCGTGCCAACGACGATGTTGGTGAAAAAGGAGGTCGGAACGTTGAACCCAGTGACCGTACCGTTGAAGATCGCGATGCTGTTGCGGAGCACATGTACGTCGACTGAAGCGCCGTTTTGGTCGACACCGAAGAAGCTCGTTGTGATGGAGAAGTTTCCTGCCGTAGGCGCAGTCCACCGCACCAAGGCGTACTCTCCGCCGGATCCTGGGTGTGCAGCAAGCTGCCCCGCTTGAAGAGTTTGAAGGGTACTCGGTACGGTAATCGTGCTCCCTGTTCCGTTATGGTACACGGATGGATGCCCATCAAGGGACAGATTGCCGGTCCATCGATCGAACCCGTTCTCGACATCGGTCGTTGTGGATAACTGGAAGGCGGATCCGAGATTCGTCGACCATCCATAACTCCATACCCCATTGGGGTTCACGAACGCCGAGAATTCTGATCCCGCATCGAAAGCCAGTCCTCCGCTGGGCATTGCAGCCAATAAAGCACTGGTGGCAAGTATCAGGGCCATGACCGGTTTGTGGGGAAACACACCTGAAGAAGTTCTCGATCTCATGACACTCCACTTTCCCATTTGAACGTTGCTGGTCGCGACGGCACTCGCAATACCGCCATAGGACGGCGGGTTTATAACACTGAGCGGAACAATCTGTCAAGCCGAAATGTGCCGAAATACCCAAACCCACGCGCCGCGAGAAGTCGTCAAGAGCCTTGCGCTACGAGCAGGAAGTCATTTGTTGGAGATGGTCCAACTGGTGCACAGATAATCGCCGTATCCAACCCACCCGAGCAAGCAACTACGATTTTTATAGGAGCGGTAATTGTTAAAACCGCGCGACAGAGAAATCACGTAAGTTCTGTCAAAATGGTCTCGACGGTGTGCGCGCGTTCGACTACTGATGATACCCAGATTGCCCATATCGGAATGAAGACGCGGGTCAGCATAGTCATGCCGTTCTACAATGAGGAGGCAAACGTTGAAGGCGTGGTCACGGAGCTGCTGACCGCGACCGCAACGGCCAACTGGGACATTGACCTGATTTGCGTGCAGAACGGTTCGCGGGATCAAACGGGCACGATCCTCCAGCGATTGACGCGCGAGCACGGTCGCGTTTCGATGGTGGATATAAAAGTCAATCGTGGCTACGGCTTTGGCGTCCGGCAAGGTCTCGCCGCCGCGACCGGCGACATCGTCGGGTACTTGGACGGCGACGGCCAAGTTTCACCTGAAGATGTGCTCCGAGTTCTCGACGGAATGGTGTCGCGACCGGCCGCGAAAGCCATCCGCGTGCAGCGCGAAGACGGCCCGCAACGGCTCGTGATTTCCTGGTGTTACAACCAAATCCTGCGTCTGCTTTTCTTCGTGCTGTTTCGCCTCCATGCGCGCGACGCAAACGCGAAACCCAAATTCCTCCGGCGTGCCGATCTGCAAATCATCCAGCCGGTTTCCGACGACTGGTTCATTGACGCCGAAATCATGATCAAGGCCGCGGCGCTCGGCACTGTTTGGAGCGAGCAACCCGTGAAGTTTTTGAAACGCAAAGCCGGCCGCTCCAACGTCCGGCTGGGAACCATCCTGGAATTTCTCCACAACCTCGTCCGCTGGCGGTTCGGCGGCCTTTACTCGGCATGGAAGGCACAAATGCTGGATCATGGCTAACGTCCTCGTTACCGGCGCCAACAGTTTTCTCGGCAGCCGCCTGAGCCGCGCACTCGCGGCACAGGGCTGGACGGTGCATGGTTTCTGTCGCCGGCCGCAGCAGACCCTATCGATTCACTGGATCGCCGGCGACATTCGAAATGCCGGCGCCATTGCGGAGGCGATGGGCGCAGTGAAGCCCGACTGGGTTTTCCATCTCGCCGCCGATACGCGCCGCGCCCGCGACACAGGCCTGCTGACCGAGATGCTCCAGACCAACGTCGTCGGCACGATGAACCTGATCGCCGCCGCGCGGACGACTTCCCCCAAGGCGCTTGTGGCGGTCGGGAGCTTCGAGGAATACGGCGATCAAGAGCCGCCCTTCCACGAGAATCTCGCGCCCCGGCCCGTTTCGCCGTACGGACTGACGAAGGCACTAGCGTCAGTCCTCATTACCGGCGTTGGTCGCGAGGTGGTGCCGGCAGCCGTGATTCGCCTGCCGGTTCCGTATGGTCCCGGCCAGACCCCGGATCTTTTTGTCGGCGGCGCGTGTGCGGCGCTCAAGGCCGGCAAGCGGTTTCCGATGAGCAAGGGCGAACAAACGCGGGATTTTCTTTATGTGGACGACGGCATCGCGGCGTTGTTGCTGGCCGCGGAACACATCGGGATTTGTCGGGGCGAAATCCTCAACGCGTGCAGTGGTGTGGCCGTCCCGTTGCACGAGGCGATCCAAACCATCGCGCAGGTGGCCGGCGTGAAGGACTTCGCCGATATCGGCGCGCTGCCGTACCGGCCGCACGAACAGATGCGCTACCTCGGTGACCCGCGCAAAATCCAGAAGCTCCTCGGCTGGTCGGCCCAAACCAGTTTCCCGGAAGGCATCCGTCGCTCGTTGGCAGAATCCTGATGCAGGAACAATACTACGAAGAGTACTACCGGGCCGAGTTGACGCACTGGTGGTTCAGTGCGCGACGACATATCATTGCGTCGCTCCTGGACAAATACGCGACCCCTTTCCCTTCGACGCGCGTTGCCGATGTCGGCTGCGGGATGGGCGCGAGCTTCCCGATGCTCGGGCGATTCGGCTCGGTCCTTGGTGTGGATTTCTCGACGACCGCGCTGGCGCTATCTCGACAACGCGGTCACCGCCGATTGGTGGCGGCCGGTTTACCGTTCCTGCCTTTCGCCGACGCGCACTTCGATATCGTGTGCGCCTTCGATGTGATCGAGCACATCGAAGACGACCGGGCTGCGGTGCGCGAACTGTGGCGCGTGTGCCGCCCGGGCGGATTACTGGTGGTCACGGTGCCCGCCTACCGGTGGCTCTGGAGTGAGCACGACGATATCAACGAACACAAACGCCGGTACACGCGTTCGGAATTGGCGGCGTGCCTGACCCAGATCGGCTGTCGTGTGCTCAAGCTTAGCTACATGAACACGCTGCTCGCGCCGCCGTTGATGGCGTTTCGCGTGTTGAAGAATCTGCTCGGACGACGCGACCGCAGCGCCGCGCCCCGGTCGGACGTTTTCCCGGTGGCCGCGCCGGTCAACGCCGTGCTCCGGGCGGTGTTCAGCAGCGAAGCCGCGTGGTTGCGCGTCGCGCGGTTTCCATTCGGCATCTCGCTGATTTGCGTTGCACGGAAGAATGAAAACTAAGCCCATTCAACTCGCAACGCTCCTGCTCGCCGTGATGGCGGCGTTGATGTTCGGCGCGGCCCGGCAAGACAGCGCGACGGTGGATGAGACGACGTTTCTGTCGGCGGGCTACACGTATTGGAAGGGTCACCGGTTCATGATGGTGCCGGAACACCCGCCGTTGTCGCAGATGTTGCCGGCAATTCCCCTGCTCTTTCAGGATCTGAAGTTCTCCCCTAACGCGCAAGCCTTGCTTGATGGCCGCGCCGGTTACCCGTGGACGCGGCCGTGGGCGGGACCGATTCGGGCATGGCAGGAGTTGTTCCCGCAGGGCCGCGACAACTGGTACTTCTGGGCGCTGCCGGAAAGCCAGTCATTCGGCCAGATGTTTGTGTATGACGGTGCCAACAACGGCAATGCGATGTTGTTTGCCGGTCGCGTCGTGCAGATTCTACTCACGCTGGGCACCGGGTTGTTGATCTTTTGCTGGATTCGCCACGTGACCGGCAATGAGCTCGCGGCGCTGGCCGGTTTGGCCGCATGGGTCTTCAACCCCAGCGCGCTGGCGCACGGACACCTGACGACAACGGACATGGGCGTGACCTTCGGCATGACGGCGGCGCTATTCACGTTTGCGCGGTTGCTGGAAAAGCCAACTCTGCGATCCGCGTTCATTTGCGGCCTCGCGACCGGCGTCGCCTTGTTGATGAAACTTACGGCGGTGATCCTAGCTCCCATCTTTATCGTGCTCGCAGTGATGCACTGGAAACAACTGCGGCAAGCGACGATGCCGGTATGGAAGCTGGCCGGATTGACGTTAGCGGGAGTTTGGGCGGTGTTGTTATTGGTCTATTTCCCGCGCTGGTCGCCGGCGCCGGCGATGCCGGCAGAACAGGCACACGCGCTCGGCGTACCGGGCTGGTTTACGGCGTTTCGTTCGCTGCTGATTCCGTCGGACTTCTTCAAGGCTCTCGGCTTGACGCTCGGGCACGCGAAGGAGGGACACGAAGCGTTCTTAATGGGCAACTGGTCGCACAGCGGTTGGTGGTACTACTATCCGGTCACGTTGGTGGTGAAATCGCCGCTGGCGTTTGTGATTCTGATCGTCTTGGCCGGCATCGTCTTCGCTCGGTCGTTCCAATCGGCACGCCCGGCTGAGAAGACGGTTTGGATCGCGGCGCTGGTCTACCTGTTCATCGGCATGACGAGCAACGTCAACGTCGGCATCCGTCACATCTTACCGGTCGTGGCATTGCTATGCGTCGGCATCGGCTGCTCGTTTTCACGGCTGAAGCGTCCAACGCTTGGGTTGCTGGCGTGGCAGGCCGCGGTCACAATCGCGTGCTACCCATTGTACCTGCAATTCTGCAGCGAAGCGATCGGCGGGGCGAAGAATGGCTACAAGTATTTCGCGGACTCCAATTACGACTGGGGACAGGACGCGAACCGGCTGAAGCAGTTTCTTCAAGAACGGGGCATTGGCCACATCTACCTCGACTACTTCGGCACGCAGTACAACATCGAGTACTTGAAGATCCCGAACACGCGGGTCAATGCCGAGCAGGCGCGTCAGATTAAACAAGGCTGGCTGGTCGTGTCCGCTTCACAACTGATGCGCCCCGAGTGGGGATGGCTCCGCGAATCGCGCCAGCCGATAGCGCGCGTCGCATACACGCTGTTCGTTTATCAAATGAACTAGTGGCGGCGGAACTCGCGCTCGTCGAGGTTGATCGCCTCCTGAACAACGTAGAGGGGCCGTTTCTTGACCTCAGCATAGGTGCGACCGAGGTACTCGCCCAGCACGCCAATGCCGAGACTGTTCAGGCCAACACCGAGAAACGAAAGAATCACCAACGTGGTAATGCCGGGCGGGGCGCGGTCGACGAAATACAAATACGTGTAGACGGGCACCGATAAGATCGAGAGTGAAATCAAAACAATCCCGAGGAACAGGAATAACCGAAGTGGTTTCAACGAGAAACTCGTGACCGCGTTGAAGACGAAGAATAACAAATCCCAGAACGGCGCTTTGCTCACCCCGGCAGTTCGCGGGCGGCGCTCGTACGGCACGCTGGCTTGCCGGAAACCCAGCCACGCGATCAGGCCGCGCATGTAGCGGTTGTACTCATCGCATTGTTCCAGTGCATCGCGCACCTGACGAGTGATCAGTCGGAAATCCCCTGCGTTGAGAGGAATGGGCACGTCGGCCGCCCAGGAGATGACGCGGTAGGCAAGCCCGACTGCAAAGTTACGCCACTTCGGGTCGCCAGGCCGCACGGTGCGTACGCCGTACACTACGTCGTTGCCCTCCCGCCACTTCTCGAGCAAGCGCGGGATCACGTTGGGAGGGTCCTGCAGGTCGGAGTACAACACCACGATGGCGTCGCCTTGCGCGTAGTGGTAGCCGGCGGTGATCGACATCTCGACGGTGAAATCGCGGCTGAACCGAAGATACTTCCACCGGGCATCGCGCCGGCAAATCTCCTTCACGAGTTCGCCCGTGCGGTCAGCGCTGTGGTTGTCGATGACCACGTACTCGAACCGGTACGGCAACGGGTCGAGCGCCGCCTTCAACTCCGCCTCCAGCTTCGCGATGTTCGCCTCTTCGTTGCGCGCGGGAATGACGATGGAAATCAGCGGCGACTGGCTCATCAAGTTCCCTCCATGTCGAGCGGTTTGACAAACGGCTCCATCTCCGTGATCGGATGGCCAAACGCGATCTTCGGATACGCATTGGCATACGTGTCGATCATCACCTGCAACAGGTACGGCGCGTCATCGGCGCACATCTGCTCGATCGCGTGCTCCACTCGCGACGGTTCGCCGACGGTGTCCGACGCCAGCCCGTACGCCCGGGCCACCGCCGCAAAATCCGGCGCGGAGTAACCCCAAAACGTCGAGGCATACCGCTTCTCGAAATAACTCTCCTGAAATTGCCGTACCATGCCGTGACAACCGTTGTTGAGCACGACCAGTTTTAAGGGTAGCTTGTTGCGCGCGACGGTTTGCAGTTCCTGGATGTTCAACTGAAACCCGCCGTCGCCGGCAATCAGCATCACTGGCTGCCCGGCCACCGCGAGACAAGTCCCGACCGCCGCCGGCAACGCAAAACCCATCGCGCCCATCCCGCCCGACGTGAGGAATCGCTGTTGCGGTTCGAGTTCGAGCGACTGCGCGGCCCACATCTGGTGTTGCCCGACGTCCACGACGTACGCCGCGAAGCGCTTGGCTTGTCGGCTGAGCTGGTGCATCAACGTGTTCGGATTGATGCCGGGCACGTCGCGCAGTTCGTCGGTGTCCGGCCACTGCTGCCGCAAATCGCCCAACTCCTTCCGCCACGCCGGCCATCCCGGCCACGAACGCTTCGCCGCCGCTTCCGTCGCGCTCCGCAAGAAAGGACGCAAGTGACTCACAATCGGCACGCAGCCGGTCACGCGGTTGTTGATCTCCGGCGACTCGCAATCGATGTGGAAGATCGTCCGCTCCCCTTTGAACGCGTCCGTCATCGCCCCGGTCTGGCGCACATCGAGCCGGCTGCCGAGCACCAGCAACAGATCGGCGCGGCCGATGGCGAGGTTGGCCCAACGGTTGCCGTAGCTGCCGATCATGCCGACCCGCGATAGATGCGCGAACGGCAGCACGTCCACCGCCATCAACGAGTTCACCACCGGCACCGGCAATGCACCCGTGAACTGTCGGAACAAATCCATCGCCCCCGCCGATCGGATGCCGCCGCCGATCAGGATGAGTGGCCGCTGCGCCTTCGCCAAAGCGTCGAATAACTCATCGAGCGAGCGCGCGGCGACCGGGTTGTCAACGACCTGCGCGACACGCTGCGGAGTTGGGGCGGAGATTTTCTCGCGCTGCACGTCCATCGGGATGTCGAGTAGGACCGGCCCCGGCCGTCCGCTGGTCGCGAGTTGAAATGCTTCGGACAGACGGGCCGGCAATTCCTCCGGCGACTGAATGCTCCACGCGGCCTTGGTAATTGGTTTGGCCACCGAGACGATGTCGGTCTCCTGAAAGCCGAGTTGCCGGATCGCGCGATCGCCCTTTTGCTCGGCACGGTTGACCTGTCCGGTAATGAAGACGGCCGGCGACGAATCGAAATAACAACTCCCGATGCCGGTCAGAAGATTGGTCGCGCCCGGTCCGCTCGTGGCCATCGCGACGCCGGGGATGCCGGTTATCCGCCCGACCGCGTCGGCGGCAAACGCAGCGCTTTGTTCGTGGTGGACGCTGACGAGCTTGACCTTGCCGCGCTCATGGATCGAGTCGACCAGATGCGTGATCATTCCGCCGACGACTTCAAAGACCTGCGCCACGCCTTGCGCGTGCAGGAAATCGGCGATGTAATCGGAGGCTTTGACGGAATTCATCAGCGGCTCCGAGGATAGCAAAGGTTGCGTGCCACGGGAAGAGAACTTAGCGGTGTGCCCGGTACCACGCGACCGTGCGGCGCAGCCCCTCTTCAAGGCTAACCCGCGGCGCCCATCCAGTTGCTTGCTTCAACCCGGTAATGTCTGCCTCCAAGCTCGCGTCGTTGCCGGGGATTTCACCGAAGCCAAGCGGCAATTTCGGGTCGATCAAGTTGCGAATCATCGTGACGATCTCGCGGACGGGACGCGACTGACCCGAGGCCAGATCGAACACGCCTTGCGCAGCGCTGGCGCAGCAAATCGCCTCGGCGGCGTCTTCGACATAGAGGTAATCGCATTTCTGTTCCCCGCTCGTCAGCGCCGGCTTCTTACCGGCCAGCAGTTGAAGGATCACACTGGGAATCAAGTATGACGTGTCGTCAGCCGGGCCGTATGTGGCGAACAGACGCAACCAGACGAGCCGGATTCCGGCGCGTTCGCAAGTTTGCCGGGCGAGGCCTGATGCTTGGTGTTTGGCGAGGCCATACTGCGTCGCCTGGGTTTCGGCCTGCGAACCGAGACCGACGAAGCATTGCGGTTTCACCTGCTCAATCACGCGCAGCAATTTCTCCGTGCCGGCTAGGTTGACCGCGAGTTGCCGCGGATCGTCCCGGTATTGACGGGTCATGCCCGACCACGCGAGGTGGAAAACAATTTCAGGCGCGGCCGACACGATCGACGTCGCGCCGCGCTCGACGTCGGCGAGATCAACGTGGATGAGGTCAATTTTCGACAGGACATCGCTGAGCCGCCACGTGTCGCTGGTCGGGCGCACCGAGCCTGTGACTTTGTGGCCGCGTTCAAGAAGTGCGCGCACCAGATGCGAACCGAGATGGCCGGACGCGCCCGTGACCAGACAGCGCATGTTAGACTCCCGGCAGACGATGCAGCGTGTCGATCATGAACTGAATTTGTTCGCCGGTAAGTCCCGGGTACACGCCGATCCAGAAAACGCGCTCCATCACGAAGTCGGCATTCTTGAGGTCGCCGATGCGGCGGTGTTTCACGTCGCGGTAGGCTGGCTGGCGGACGAGGTTGCCGCCGAACAGGAGGCGCGTGCTGATCTTGTTGGCTTGAAGATGCCGGACGGCTTGGTCGCGTGTGATCGGCGCCTCGGGTCTCAACGCGACCGGGAAGCCGAACCAGCTTGGCTCGCTGTTGGGCGTCGCTTCCGGCAGGATGAATAGGTTTTCCAAATCGCGCAACCCGTCCCGGAGACGTTGGAAGTTTTCGCGACGCTTGGTGATGAAGGCCGGCAGTTTCTTCAGTTGCGCGACGCCGACGGCGGCTTGCATGTCGGAGAGCTTCAGGTTGTAGCCGATGTGCGAGTAGGTGTATTTGTGATCGTAGCCACGCGGGAGTTCGCCGAGTTGCCAGTCGAAACGTTTGCCGCAAGTGTTGTCCTTGCCGGGGTCGCACCAGCAATCCCGGCCCCAGTCGCGGAAGGATTCGACGAGCGTATTGAGCAGCGGCGTATTCGTCAACACCGCGCCGCCCTCGCCCATCGTGATGTGATGCGCTGGATAAAAGCTCACGGTCGCCAGATCGCCAAACGTCCCGCAAAGCTTGCCCCGGTACGTCGAGCCGAGCGCGTCGCAGCAATCCTCGATAAGCCAGAGATTGTGACGCCGGCAAAACTCGACGACCACATCGAGGTCAAACGGATTGCCAAGCGTGTGGGCCATCATCACCCCGCGGGTCCGGTCGGAGCGTGCAGCTTCAAGCTGACCGGCGTCGCCGTTGTAAGTCGGGAGGTGCGTGTCGATGAAGACGGGGACGAGTTGGTTCTGGATGATTGGATTGACGGTCGTCGGGAAACCGGTTGCGGCGGTGATGACTTCGTCGCCGGGCTTGAGTTGCCGGTCGCCAAGTTTGGGCGACGTAAGCGCCGAGAGCGCGACGAGGTTGGCGGACGAACCCGAGTTGACGAGCATCGCGCTGCGCAGGCCAAAGAGTTTCGCGAAATCGCGTTCGAACTGCGCGGCAAAGCGGCCGGTCGTCAGCCAAAAATCGAGCGACGCGTCCACGAGATGCAGGAGCTCGTCCGCATCGAACACGCGGCCGGCGTACGGGATGGCGGTCTGGCCGGGAACAAAGTCTTGCCGGGGAAACGCGGCGGCGTGGTACTGGCGCACCAGATCCTGAATCTGGTTTCGTAAAGATTCCTTGTCCGCCATACTCAACCGTTCTTGGCCCAAGGCAATCCCTGCTGCCTAGCTCGGGCGCTGTAATCGGCAATCTGCGCGGTTGTCAGCTCGCGCTTCTGCTTCGGTTCACGATACCACTGAACGGTGCGTGCGACAGCTGCCGGGAAATTCCAGACCGGCGACCAGCCGAGCAATGCGTTCGCTTTGTCAGTGGAAAGCTGGAGCAGGCCGGCTTCGTGCACCGCGTTCGGATCGCTCTTGTCCTCCCAGCGTCCCGGCCAGTGTTTCAAAATTTCTTGGACGAGTTCAGCGACGGACCGGTTGGATTCGTGGGTGGGACCGAAGTTGAAAGCTGCGGCAACCGCCGGGTTCTTTGTCAGCGACGCCGCGAGCCAAAGGTAACCGCTGAGCGGTTCGAGCACGTGTTGCCACGGGCGCGTGGCGACTTTGTTGCGGACCGGTATCGGCGCGCCTTTCTGCAACGCGCGCACGCAGTCCGGTACGATGCGGTCGGTGGCCCAATCGCCGCCCCCGATGACGTTGCCGGCGCGAGCGCTGGCAATTCGTACCGGCTGATTCTGGAGGAACGAGCGCCGATAGGCCGCGATGGCGATCTCCGCCGCCGCCTTGCTGGAACTGTACGGATCATAGCCGCCCAGCGGATCGGTCTCGCGGTAGCCGTGAACCCATTCGGCATTCTCGTAACACTTGTCCGTCGTGACCAGAACGGCCGCACACGGCTTGCGCAAATTGCGGAGGGCATCGAGCACATGAACGGTGCCCATGACATTCGTGGCGTACGTAGCAACTGGTTCGTTGTAGGAAAGACGCACCAAGGGTTGCGCGGCGAGATGAAACACAAAATCCGGCTGGCTGCGTTCGATGGATTGCCGGACATGGTCGAGATCACGAATGTCATCGATCTCGTGGTGTACGCGCGACACGAGGTCGAGTTGCTCGAACAGCGCCGGCTCCGTATTGGGCGCCAACGCGAAGCCGTGGATCGTGGCGCCGAGTTGCAGCAGCCATTCCGTTAGCCATGCGCCTTTGAAGCCGGTGTGTCCCGACACCCACACGGTGCGACCGCGAAAAACGTCTCCGAACATCACCACACCATCCACGGCGCTTTGCCGGTCGTCCAGAGTTCGTTGAGGTGCTGGTATTCCCGGTACGTATCCATCGCGAAGAAGAAGCCGTCATGCCGGTAGGCCATAAGTTGGCCTTCGCGGGCGAGACGTTCCATTGGCTCGCGTTCGAGGATGCAACTGTCGCCGGTGAGATAATCGAAGATCCGTTTGTCGAACGCGAAAAAGCCGGCGCTGGCCCAGCCGTCCATCTGCGGTTTCTCGGCAAAGCTGGTGACGCTGCCGGCTTTGTTGACGTCGAGGATGCCGAAACGCGAGACCGGCTTCACGGTGGTGACGGTGGCGAGTTTGCCGTGGGACTTGTGAAACTTCGCGAGCGCGCGGATGTCAAGATTGGACAACCCGTCGCCGTAGGTGACCATGAACGTATCGCCATCGACAAACGGTTTGGTGCGCAACACGCGTCCGCCGGTCATCGTGTCCTGCCCGGTATCGACGAGGGTGACTTTGAAGTCCTGTTCGCCGTGAGCGCCGTGGTGATGGACCTTGTTTTGCCGGCCGAGGCAGATGGTGAAGTCGTTGTTCATCGCCTCGTAGTTGAGGAAATATTCCTTGATGAGCGTGCCCTTGTAGCCGAGGCAGAGCACGAAGTCCTTGAAGTCGTAATGGGCGTACGATTTCATGATGTGCCAAAGGATCGGCCGGCCACCGACCTCGATCATGGGTTTGGGGCGGAATTCCGTTTCCTCACGCAACCGGGTGCCGAGACCTCCGCAGAGCAGTACCACTTTCATCCGTATCTTTTAGCAGGTTCCTCGCGGTGGCGTCAATTGGCGCGAAGTCGCCTTGACCGTGGGTTCGGGATGCGACTATAACGGTGCGCATGGCCGGGATCCTTGCGGCGTTCACCAGTTTCGGCGTGTTTGTGGTTGTGCATTGGGCGGTCTTGCACTGGCTGCGATGGCGGCCACTGTCGCGCGTGCTCAACGGGCTGTGGTTGGCGAACCTCGGCTTGTACGCGGTGCTGGTTTGGCGGTGGGCGCCGGACGTGCGAACTCTGGCCGGCATCGTGAACCTGCTGAATGGATTGTTGCTACAGGTGTTTCTGCTCATCGGATATGCGGCGTTTTTCTTTCTCGTGGAACGCGGGCTGTCGTTGCGCGTGCTCATTGAAATCAGCCGCGCGACCGGCGGCCGGATGACGCTGGACGAGATCAAACGCGCGTATCCGTACGATTACATCCTGGAGAAACGGATCGGGCAGATGGTGCGGATGGGTTATTGGGTCGAACAAGACGGCCGGTTTCAGAGCACCGAGAAGGGACGCCGGTTTGCCGCGTTGCACCGGCGGGTTTGGAAGATTCTGCGGATCGGGAAGGATTGAGTCATGCTGCCCGGTATCTTCTCGGCTTTCATTACCGGTGCCGCCTTCGTAATCGGGGTGGTGGTTCGATTCAATCGGCCGCCGGTCGGTCATCGGCTCAAGGCCATGATCCGGATCTGGACGGTACTACTGGCGCTGTACGCCGGACTATACTGGGCATTGGGCGGGAGAGTTGCCGGCACGCTGGAGAGCGTCGTCTTCTTTGCCAACGGCATCCTGATCTATGGATTGCTGTTCTGCACGTTTTGTTACTGCTATTTCGTCAGCGATCATTCGTTGTCGGTGTTGTTCATGTTGGCGATGCAAGACAGCCTGAGTCTCGACCAAATCAAGCAACAGTTTCCCTACGATGAGTTGCTCGGGCAGCGGATGATCGATTTGGAAAACAATCAGTTCGTGATCCGAAGCGGCGAGTATTTTGAGTTGACGCCCAAGGGCCGGACTCGCGCCCGTGTGGCCGGCACGCTCAAGCGATTCCTCCACTTAGAGCCGGGCGGCTAGGGTCCTTTCCGGTACGGTGCCCAGCCGAGTTCGCCGACGATGTGCGGCTCGCCGGTGCGCTCGTATTCGTGACCGAAGACCGCAAACTTCTCCGGCAACGCCTTCGCTGCACTACCGGGAATACGCACGCCGCCGAGGAACAACGTTTGCGCCAGTTCAAACGGCGGCGGAGTCGTGGCTTGCCACACGACCACCACCTCTGCCGCTTCCGTGGCCGGCTTTTGATACGGACATTGCGTGCGGCGGTCGATGATGCCGAACTGCACTCGTTCATCGGTCAATGCCGTCAGCGTGTGCGACTGCGAGAAAAATGAGAGGCCGTATTTGAACCCGGCGGATTCGATTTCCTTGGCGGTCCGTTTGTAGTCGGCGAGTTCATCCGGGATGTCCAACATCGACCATTGGCTCATCAGGGAGATGAACACGGTCAGCCCGAGCACGATGGCGCGGACGCGGCGTTTGCCTTCCCAGTCATCGGCGAGCCGGATGCCGAGCCACGCCAAACCCACAATGCCGGCCGGCAAGAGATACCGGCGGATGCTGTAGTACGAGCCTTCGGCTTTGGCCGACAGGATGATGATGCCGATATCCACCAGCGGCAACATCGCCAGCAAAAACAATGGCAGGTTTTTCTCTCGGTAGGTCTTGACCGCCATACGCAGGATAAACCCAATGATCAGGCACGCCGCGATGATGCCGACGGTGTCGGCGGGTTGTTGGGGGAAGCTCTCCCAGTTTTCCAGATGGTTGAGGTAATGCACGCTCGAGTGGCTGCGGCTCAACGGGTCGGCGTTGACGTAGGTCGGGATGCAACGGAAGATCATGTACCAATTTTTGGCCATCAAGTCCGGTGAGGCGACTTTCAGGAAGCGAGCGGTGTCCGGCACGCGGTCCGCGTGGCTGATGAAACCGAGTTTGTAAAGAATCTCGGGACTGTACCCGATCACGAACGCGACGACTGTGAAAATGGCGATCTTCGAGCGGACGAATTTCTTGAGGTACTCCCGCCCCTGCTCCATCGCCAGCAACGACAACCCGATTGCCACCCACACGACGACGACCTGTTTATGCGCGTACCAGAACCAGCCCATCAACAATCCGACAAAGATCGGCAGCTTACTGGCGGTGCCGCGCTTCACCATCGTCACCGTCAACCAGATGAACCCACCGATATAGGCGGCAGCCTGCGGGTAGGTCGAGCTAAGCGGCTGAGTGGAATACATCAGCATGTGCGGCATGCTCACCGCCAACGCCACGCCCGCTGCAATCATCGCCCGCCGGTTCACGTGTGCGCCGACATACGCCGTCAACATCGTCACGCCCAAGGCCCAAAACAAAAGGCTCACAAAGCCGGACAGCGGAATCGACGCGCCGAAAATCTTGAAGAGCAACGCCGTGAGAAAATCCACTGGCCCGATGCCGCCGTAGTCCGCGCCCCAGTTGTAGATCGAGAAGTCGCCGCGCATGATTTGTTTCGCCATCAGGTGGCAGACGGCGATGTCGGATTGGAAATACAAGTCGTACCGGAACAAGAAAGGGATGTGGATGAGGATGTTCAACGCGCCGAACACGCTGGCGAATGCCCAGAGTTGTCGGCGGTTTTGATTCGGCGTGTCAGTCATGGTTGGTTGGCCCGTCGAGGTTACTGTTGCCGGATGACGCGCTCGGGCGCGCCGGTCCGATGGTACACCCACACGCCGTCTTGTGAGAAGACCTGCTGGTAGTCCTTGTGTACGCGGATGAAGTCCTGGAGTTGCGCCTGCATCTGCCAATCGTATCCGCGAAAATTGTTGTCGAACACGATGTAATCGTAATCGAACAGCTCGTTGATGTCCCGCTTCCAGAACCGCAGGCCACCGATGGTGTGGATTTTCGGGTGATGAATAAAATGCGCGAGCATGTTGTCGGGGCTGAAGACGCTCGCGTCATTCGGAATCGAACGCACCGCCGCGAGCCGGGCTGGCCGGACGGGCGTCCATTCGTATTCGTGGGCGTGAAACCAATTCCCAGCGCTCCAGACCGACAGCAGCACCGTGGCGATGCACAACCACCGGGCATAGTCCCGTTGGCCAAACCAGGCTGTCAGCCACCGTTGCCAGGCGGGTAGCGAGGTGATGAGACTCATGAAGAGCATTCCGCCGAGGATGCTACCGTAATGCCATGGGATCACCCGCATCGCCGAGTTCGTGCTGATGACATTCAGAAAGAGCGTCGGCAAAGCCATCATGAACGCCAACGCTCCGAAAGGCAAAACGACCGCGACCGGCTTTAGAAGATCAAACATGTACTGAAGACGGTCCGGCTTCAGAAACGTGCCCAGCACTTTCGCGGGATGCGTCAGCATCGTGGTGAGCACTTCGCCGGGCGTCTTGCCGTAGCCCTCGAAGTACGCCACGTTCGTGTACAACAACGTCCCGCTCCCTTGCCAGGCCGCCATGAATCCCTTCAGCACGACCACCAAATAAAACACGCTCCAGCCAATCGGAAACGCTACCCATTTCCAGTTCCGTCGCCGTAGCAACGCCCAGATGCCGAACATACCGGTCGTCAGGCAAATCGTCTCTTTCGCCAACAGGCTACCGGCCATACAGAGTGCAAACTTCTTGAAGTTCTCCTTCTCAAAAAAGTAAAAAGCAAACAACAGCAGCGCCAACCCGAACTGATCATCGTGAATCTGGTTCACGTGTTGCGACGCGATCGTCGGATAGGCCAGCAGGCCTACCGCAGCGATCAGTCCGGTAATGCGGCTTCCCGTCTTGTCTCGCGCCAACAGATACGCCGGGATCGTCGCGAGATTGATCAGCAGCGATTGAAACACCAACAGCGTCGCCACGGCCGGCACCATCCAGAAGAACGGCACCGCCAGCCAGAGCATGAAGTTCGGATGGTTCCCCATGATCGTCCCTTCCGACGCGAAGAACGGAAAGAACTTCCCGGCGATCGTCTTGCTGAAGGCAAAACCGAAAACCGTGAGATCGCCGGCATCCGTTTTGAAGCCGGCGTACTTCCGGTACGCCAGATAACTGAATGCCGCAGTCGTAAACACAATCAACAGCGCCAGTACGCGACGCGCCTGCGTCTCCGTGAGGTCATAGCGCTCGGCCCCGGCGGCAGACGGTGCAGGTTTCTTCATGTCACCGGGGAGCGCTCGATTTCAGCAGCTTGAGGTCGGCGTCCACCATCATTTGGACGAGCTGCGTGAAGTTCACGCGCGGCTTCCAGCCGAGTTGCGAGCGCGCCTTGGCCGGGTTGGCGATCAAGTGCTCGACCTCAGCCGGGCGCAATAGACGCGAGTCGAGTTTCACGTACTTCTGCCAGTCGAGCTTGACGTGCCCGAACGCCGCCTCGGCAAACTCGCGCACCGTGTGGGTTTCCCCGGTGCCGATCACGTAGTCCTCCGCGATCGGCTGCTGCAGCATCAGCCACATGGCTTCCACATAATCCCCGGCAAAGCCCCAGTCCCGGGCCGCGTCGAGATTACCGAGGCGCAACTCGGTAGCCTGCCCCAACGCGATCTTGGCGACTGTGTAGGAGATTTTTCGCGTCACAAATTCCAAACCGCGCCGGGGGGATTCGTGGTTAAACAGGATGCCAGAGCACGCAAACAGTTCATAGCTTTCCCGGTAGTTTACCGTCAGATAATGGCCGTACACCTTCGCGACGCCGTATGGACTGCGCGGATAAAACGGTGTCAACTCCGTCTGCGGGACTTCGCGCACCATGCCAAACATCTCACTCGACGAGGCCTGGTAGAATTTGATCTTGCGATTGACATGCCGAATTGCCTCGAGGACTCGGGTCACACCGAGCGCGTCGATCTCGCCGGTCAACGTCGGCTCGGCCCAACTGCGCGGGACGAAGGATTGCGCCGCCAGATTGTACACTTCATCCGGCTGGATCGCTTCCAAGGCTTCGATGATCGAGAGCTGATCGAGAACATCCGCCTCCGCCAGTTCGATCTTGTCCATCAGGTGCGCGATGCGGTCAAACTTCTCCGTGCTGGATCGGCGCACCATCCCCACGACTCGGTAACCTTTCGTTAGAAGCAGCTCTGCTAAGTACGACCCATCCTGTCCGGTAACACCTGTGATTAGCGATGTCGGCATGGGGGCGTAGTATAACAGGCTGCCTCAGACTGACAATCTCTCTTGTTGAGTTTTGACATCTCTCTTGTTGAACCGCCACGCTGCCGCTACACTTGCACAACAATTACTGCATGACGCCGACCGTTTACCGCGAAATCAAACAATGTCGCATCTGTGGCAACGCCGAACTCCAGGAGGTCTTCACGCTCGGCCCGCAAGCGATGACCGGCGTCTTCCCGCGCACGCGCGACGAACGCGTGACGACCGGCCCGCTAAGCCTTGTGAAATGCTCCGAAAGCGGCTGTGGCCTGTTGCAGCTCAAGGAATCCTACAACCCCGACGAAATGTACCGTGGCTCCTACGGCTACCGGTCGGGGTTGAACCAGGCGATGGTCCAGCATCTTCAACACGTCGCCAATAAGATCACCGAATTAGTTTCCCTCAAAGACGGCGACGTGGTGCTCGACATCGGCAGCAATGACGCGACCCTTCTCAAATCGTATCGAAACATCGACCTCACGCTGATCGGCATCGACCCCAGCGCCGTGAACTTCCGGCAGTACTACCCTGACAACGTCACGCTCGTGACCGACTTCTTCAGCGCGGCCGCGTTCCGGAGCGCAATGGGCGATCGGAAGGCGAAAGTCGTCACCTCCATCGCGATGTTTTACGATTTGGAAGTGCCGCTGCGTTTTGTCGAGGACATCCGGTCCGTTCTCGCCGACGACGGCGTCTGGGTTTTCGAACAAAGCTACATGCCGACGATGATCCAGCGCAACGCCTACGACACCGTTTGCCACGAGCACCTCGAATACTACGGCCTCCGCCAAATCCAATGGCTGGCCGAGCGAGTCGGCTTCAAGATTCTCGACGTCGAGTTGAACGACATCAACGGCGGTAGCTTCCGCGTGACAGTCGCACACGAACGCTCCGCGTACCGGCCGTTTGCTGACCGCGTCGACAAACTCCTCCGGCAAGAAACCGCCGCCGGCATGAACACGTTGCGCCCCTACCTCGATTTCAAGAAAACCGTGTTTGCGCACCGCGATGAGCTGCGGCGGACGGTGGCAGAGATCCGTCACCGCGGCGAAACGATCCTCGGCTACGGTGCGTCCACAAAAGGCAACGTCGTCCTGCAATTCTGCGGGTTCACCGAGAAGGACATCCCGACGATTGCCGAAGCCAATCCCGAAAAGTATGGCCGCTTCACGCCCGGCACGCTCATCCCGATGATCCCCGAACAAGAGGCGCGCGACTGGCATCCAGATTACTTTCTCGCCCTGCCCTGGCATTTCCGCGAAGGGTTCCTCCAGCGGGAACGCGCCTTCCTTGCCGGCGGCGGCAAGTTTCTGTTCCCGTTGCCGAAAGTCGAAATCGTCGGCGCATGAAGACCGCCGTCATTACCGGCGGCGCCGGCCAAGACGGCACCTACCTGTCGGAACACCTCCGTCGTCAAGGTTACGACGTCGTCGGCCTTACGCGCGGCGGCAAGGCGGACATCACTGATACCGGCGGTGTCCACCGCATGTTGAAGGAAACACAGCCCGCCGAGGTTTATCACTTGGCGGCGTATCATCATTCCTCCCAAGACAAATTGAACAACGATCTGGAAATCCTCCGCCAAAGCGTGGCTGTACACGTGTTCGCCACCGCAAACTTTCTGGAGGGGATCCGTCAATTCTCACCGGCCACACGCTTCTTTTTCGCGGCGTCGTGTCATGTGTTCGGCTCGCCGCCTACGCCGGCCCAGGACGAAACCACGCCGCTCAATCCCGACGGCCTCTACGGCATCACTAAGCAAGCCGGCCTCCGTCTCTGTCATTATTACCGGGAGAAATACCGGGTGTTCGCGTCGGTGGGCATTCTCTACAACCACGAATCGCCCTTGCGCCCGGCGAAGTTTGTTTCTAAAAAGATTGTCGAAGCCGCCGTCGCCATCCGTGCCGGCAAACAGGACAAACTTTTACTGGGCGATCTCGACGCTCAGATCGATTGGGGGTTTGCCGGTGATTACGTCGACGCGATGCACCGGGTGTTGCAGTTGCCGGTAGCGGAGGATTTCGTGATCGCCAGCGGCGAGACGCATCGCGTGGGTGAGTTTGTTGAGGAAGCGTTTCGGCTGGTCGGACTGGACTGGCGGCAACACGTGGTCGTAGACCCCGGCCTGTTGCGCGGCGCCGCGAGATTGCCGTTGGCCGGCAATAGCGCCAAGCTGCAACGACTGACCGGATGGAAGCCGCAAACGAGTTTCAAGGAATTGGTCCAGAGAATGATCGCCGCTGAACAAGCCCGATGAAAACATTGTTGTTCATCCCGACGTACAACGAACACGAGAACGTCCGGCGCATTTACGATCTGATCGTAGCGCTGAAGCTCGATCTCGATTTGTTGTTTCTCGACGACAATTCGCCCGACGGCACCGGCCAGCTCCTCGACGAGATGGCCAAACGCGACCCGCGTCTGCGCGTCATCCATCGCGGTAGCAAACTCGGCATCGGCAGCGCGCACCAACACGCCATCCAATGGGCCTACGACCAAGGCTACCCGCTGGTCGTGAGCATGGACTGCGATCTGACGCATCCGCCGGAACATATCCCAGAATTTCTGCAGGGCGCCGCGGAGTATGATGTCGTGGTCGGCTCGCGGTTTTTGCGCGAGGAAAGTCTGGCGGAGTGGAATTTGTTGCGCAAATTCCTGACGCATCTCGGACACTTCCTGACCCGGTACGTGTTGCGCGTGCCGTACGATGCCACGGGCGCATTTCGGGCGTACCGGCTGGATCGAATCCATCGCGGGGTGTTCCGGTTGGTGGAGTCGCCGGGGTATTCGTTTCTCTTCGAAAGCCTGTACGTGCTCTGCCTCAGCGGCGTGCGCGTGAAGGAAGTCCCGATCGAACTGCCTATCCGCACGCACGGCCAATCGAAAATGCGAATGACCGACGTGATCGCGAGCTTGCACCGGCTGGTCACGCTGTACGGGCGTTCCTTCGAGATTAAACGCAAATTGCGCAAGCTGAATTCATCGGAGACGATCCATGCCTGAAGTCCGCGGCAAAGACTGGAACCAGTACTGGATCGACAGCGCCAAGAGCAAAGGTCTATTCGAGATCATCGCGAAGTTTTACCGGCGCTACATCATCTCACCCACGGTCCGTCATTACTTCGCCAAATATTTCCGGGATGAACCCGGCCGCGTCTACGTGCATGCCGGCTGCGGCAGCAGCGAGTCGGACAACCGGATCGGATTTCAGCATTCGAAGTTCGTGCTCATGGACATTTCGCTTGAAGGCCTCAAGATCGCCCGGCAAAAGTCGACGATTCCGAACGCCCACTTCGTCTGTGGCGACATCTACCATCTGCCGTTCAAGACCAATTCCGTCGACGGCATCTGGAATCTCGGCGTCATGGAACATTTCTTCGAGCCGGAAATCACCCGCATCTTCTCCGCGCTGAGCCGCATCGTGAAGCCGGGCGGCCAATGCCTGATCTTCTGGCCGCCCCGCTACGGCCTGTCCGTCATCACACTGACCTCGTTTCTGTTCGTCGCGAACCGATTCCGCAAAACGCCACTCGTTCTTTATCCCGACGAAGTCTCGCGCTTCTGGACGAAAGCCTGGGCCCAGCAGCTCCTCGCGCCCGCGAACTTGGCGGTCGACAAAGCGCACTTCGGCATCCGCGACGCTTTCACCTACGTCATCATGGTCGCCCGCAAGAACTGAGTTGCCTGTGATTGCCGCCGTCAAAACCAAACCCCTGACGCTGATTCCCGACGAGCGCGGTCGGCTGATGAAAATCTTGCAGTGTGACGACGAGCTCTTCAGCAAGTTCGGGCAGGTCTACTTGACCACCGCCAAGCTCGGCGTCGTCAAGGCGTGGCAAAAGACGTGCAGGCGTTTGGCATGAAGTTCGATCTTGTCACGCTCATCGACGTGATCGGGCACGTCAACGATCCGCTGCAGGAACTAAAGGACATTAAGATGTCCACGATTAAGGGCAATATGTGCCTCCTGCGGATTTCGGACCAAAGTTGCCAGGCGTTTCGGGAATAAGTTTCCACTGATTTCGGAGTAAAGTTTCCAGCGATTTCGGTCTGAAAGTTTCCACTTTTTCGGGGTAGTCCGAAAGGGGTGGTAACGATGGAGCGAAAC
>CAZMKD010000097.1:0-2254 GCA_964566575.1 uncultured Verrucomicrobiota bacterium | reverse complement strand
CACAATGGAAAACAACGCCGCGCACATCCTGATTGACGGCGTCGATCCTGGAAACAAAATTCGCGAACTGCGCGTGGCGGAGAAGGTGTCCATCGTCGCGGCCATCCCGGAGGTGCGGCAGATTCTGGTGCAGCATCAGCGATCGTTGACGAAATTCGGCAGCCTCGTGATGGAAGGGCGCGACATCGGGTCGGTGGTGTTCCCGGATACGCCGTATAAGTTCTATCTCGAAGCCGATCCGAAAGTGCGCGCCCTGCGCCGCAAGCGCGATTTTGAGGCGATGAAGATCGAAACCAGCCACGATGCTGTCGCCCATAATCTTCAGCGTCGCGACAAGCTCGATTCGGGGCGGAGCACGTCGCCACTGCAAATCGCGCTCGGCGCGACGGTGATTGAGAACTCGAAGTTGACAGTGGACGAGACGGCGGAAGTCATCGTGTCGCACATGAAACAGCAGGGCTTCAAACGCGGCTGCACCACCGTCGGGAAACCCTGACCCGCAATGCGTCCCTGGTATCGTTTTTGCCGGTTTCTCTTTCGGTGCTACTTTCGGATTTATCACCGCGGAAAGATTTTCAATGCCGACCGGCTGCCGGCGACGGGCGCGTTCATTCTGGCCGGCAACCACGTGAGTTTCCTTGACCCGCCATTCTTTGGGCTGTGCTGCGAGCGCGAGGCGTTTTATATGGCGCGCGACACGTTATTTCACAATCCGATTGCAGGAAAAATCCTGCGGAGTTGGAACTGCGTGCCGATGAATCGCGACCGGGGCGACATCGGCGCATTGCGCACGATGCTGCGGATGCTGGGCGAGGGGAAGGCGGTGTTGATGTTCCCGGAAGGCACACGCAGCCAGGACGGCGAGTTGCAAGAAGCGCGGGCCGGTATTGGAATGGTTGTGACGAAGGCGCGTGTGCCGGTCATGCCGATCCGGATTTTCGGGACGGACCGGGCGTTGCCGCGTGGCGCGTCGTTCCCGCGGCCGTCACGAGTAACGGTGGTATTTGGCGAGCCGTTCGCGTATCCGTTCCCGGCGAATCTGGATGAGCTTCGGGGGGATGAATTGAAGGCGCTTTACCTCGAAATTGGTCAGGAAATCATGCGTCGGATCGCCGCACTCCAACCTGAACCGGCAAGTTGACGCTTTCTTCCTCGCCGTCACACCCACCGAAGTCGAAGCCTTCACCTGCTCTCCGGTCTTCTGGTACTACCATGGCGATCACCTCGGCAGTTCAAGCGTCTTGACCGACCGGCAAGGCAACGTCGTCAAGCACTATGAGTACTATGCCTTCGGCAAAGACCGCTTCAACGACGCGAGCTTGTGTTCCTTCGACATTTCCAACCGCTACACCGGCCAAGTCCTTGACGAAGAAACCGGTCTCTACTACTACAACGCCCGGTACTACGACCCGGAGATCGGTCGCTTCGTCCAAGCCGACAGCATCGTGCCGAGCGCCGGCGACCCGCAGACGCTGAACCGCTACAGCTACGTCCGCAACAACCCGCTGATGTACACTGACCCGAGCGGCCATGAGAATTTCTTCTCCGGCTTGTGGAACGCAGCTACGGAGCAGTTCAACAGCACCCAGGGGATCGTCTCTGCCGTTCTCGGTGGCCCGGGTGGCATCGCTTTTAACACAGCGGCATCGTCGGCAGTGTATATCTTTGGACAGGTCGCCGGACAAAAGGCGGCGCTCTACGCCTCTGGTATCTCCAGTATTGTGATTGGCGTCTTCCAAATCGTCGTGGGTGCCCTTTCGATCATCTATGGAGGCAATGTTGTCGGCGGCGCCTTCATGATCGCCGGAGGTGTCAATTCGATTGTGGCGGGTGCTGCAATGCTCGCAGGCGAAAGGGATCTCCAAGAAGCGGCCGGTTGGGCCGGCATCGGCATTGCAGTCGGCGGTGTCATCGCCGCGACTGTTGAAACCGTACAAGCAGTACAGGCTGATCATTCCGCGCCGGCAGCGCAGGCGGCCCAGCAGCAGTCATCCAGCGGGGAATCGGGCTACTTTACCGCCGAATTGAAGTTGCAAGTTGACCCCGACTCCCAGCCGGGGCTACAAATCCAACCGAGTGGGGACGGAACCGCCCCTTTAAATCAAATGGCCCAGCTAGGGGCAATGCCGTGAAGATAGGGTGAGGGAGGAATTGTTGTAAGTATTTGATGCAGAAAAAGATTCCGGTTTGTCCGGATTTGTGGTTGAAACTGGGGATGCACAACCAGCATCTTCCGATCAAGCGAGGACAGTTT
>CAZMKD010000096.1:0-1777 GCA_964566575.1 uncultured Verrucomicrobiota bacterium | reverse complement strand
CCGTTGCTGTCGCCGCTAACCAGGTTGCTGGCATAGCTCAAAAAGGCGATGTACACGCTGCCCGCACTATCGAGCGCCATCGCGGGGAAGAGCGAGTGGCTGTTCGCCTGGAGGCCGGCGCTGTCTGTGCTGGCGAGGGTTTCGATGCCCGTGGTTAGGTTCTTGACCACGACTTCATGTTGACCGGGAAAGCTAAAAAAACCTCTGACAAACGCAACGTACACTGTGCCGGCTCCGTCGACCGCCACAACCGGGTTTGTCGCCTGCCCAGCAACGAGGGTGGTGGCGCCCGTCGTCAGGTTCTTGACGTAGAGATGGGGCCCGCCTTGTTGGTCGGTAAAGTGCGTCGAAAAGGCGACGTACACCGTGCCACTGCCATCGACCGCTAACGCTGCGCTCGTAGATTCGCCGCTGCCAGCGCTGTCGGTACTGACCCGCGTAGTGACCCCCGTCGTCACGTTCTTGACGAAGATGTCGCGGCCGCCGTTGGTGTCGCCATTGACCAGGTTGGTGGCATAGCTTTCAAAGGCGACGTACACGGCGCCGTTGCCATCAACCGCCAGCGCCGGGTAGAACGAGTGGCTGTCCGCCTGGTTGCCGGCGCTGTCGGTGCTAACGCGGGTGGTGGAGCCCAGCAGCGTGTCGCGGACAAAAATGTCCCTGGTTGCATTAGTGTCGCCCGATACCAGGTTCGACGCATCGCTCTCGAAGGCCACATAGCGGCCATCGGCGCTGATCGCATTGTTACTTCCGCCACTGTTCCCGTTCCCTAACCCCCCGCCGAGCGTGGGATCGGCCACGGAAATGGCCTGTACAGTGGCCGGCGCCAATCGGTCTTCTAACTGCTCCAGCCGAGGGCGAAAGAACCGCCCGACTTTGGCGATTTGTCTTCGCGAGGATTTGCGGCGAAAGAAGGCGAGCATGATTTTCTCCGCTTGGCTACACCCGTGCAATGAAAGTAGTTTCGCAACGCGGCAGTTCTTACAAGGGCACCCGCGGCACTGTCGTTCCGACTTCATGTCTGCCCAGTGGGCCTCATCGTACCCTGCATCCATTGCGCACGCAAAAACAATCCAGGATTTCCCGTTCTTCCAATGGAGGTGTCGGGCTGGGGCTTGGTCCTGCGTCAGCTGCTCAATCCCTGTTTTAGTGGACAGCATCAAGGCTTGGGTGATCAGAATCGGACGGTGATTCGTTGAAGGATTTGTCAGCCATATTTGCTCGAGCGGAAATAGCCGGTGGGAAGGTTCTTCTGGAGACAAGCCCCCGCGACATGTGCCGGGCTGATCCGCATGGTTTGGATCGTTGGTCCCAAATAGGTAAAACTCCAGGGTCATGGTGGTGTTGGAAATGCGCACGAGGTGGTATCCTTGACTGTAACCGATGCCAATTTAATGGCTTACGGCGACGACCTCGTGCGCATCGGCGACTCAATCTCAAAAATGCCAAAAAGTAACATTTTGGGGTGGACAATCGGGTGTGTGGCGCAATGAATCAACGAAATCCGCAACCTCATTATAAATCAATGGGTTATGTTCAGAAAATTCGTTCCCGGACCCAGGAACGAATTGTCCACGCCAAAAAGGCGAAATGAGATTGTGTCCTCATCGGCCGATGGGCACGAGCCCCGGAATCGTAAACTTGGTATAAATCAGGCCGTTTCAAATGGTGGAATCGGGGTCCCGTCGAGCGTCATCCTCTCGCGGAGCGAGAGGACTACAAGCAAAGGGATTCACGATGGTCAAGCCATCGTAATCTGTTCCGGAATCTATGTCTT
>CAZMKD010000095.1:0-5441 GCA_964566575.1 uncultured Verrucomicrobiota bacterium | reverse complement strand
TGGCGACCAGACAATCTTCCGGCTTACCACTCTTGCCGGTGGCGGCTGTGGCTTGCGGTGGAGGCGGCCGTCCCATCTTGATCAACTTCGGGGCGCTGATTCACCCCCACAACCCTTCTTCACGAATAAGTCAGGCTAGCACGGTGCCTGCGTCGCTTGCACGCCCAGTTACCTGCACCCCCGAAGCCAGACGACCGGATCATCCCCATCGTCTCTGCCAAGAAATCCATCGAAACTGCCTGCCGGAGGCTGGGCTTACCGAAGTATGGGCACCACACCTGCCGCCACATTTTTTGCACTGACGCCCTGGAGAGACTCGTCTCCACAAAAGTGATTGCCCACTGGGTCGGTCACCAAGACGGCGGTGCCTTGGTGGACAAAACCTACGGACACCTCCGCGACGAACACGAGGAGTTGATGGCTCAGCGGATGGATGCTGATGATACCGAATTTGAACAAACAACCAATATCGAGCCCATCGGGGCCGGTTACCGGAGGACCCAACATGATTGAAATCCAACGCCAACAAAAGAAAGTAAACGACGATCAGGCAATCGTACAACAACTGGTCAAGTGGCTACGCGCCGGTCGCCTCATCGTGTCGCCCGAGTTCCAGCAGCCGCCCGCCGTGCCGACCACCACGGCGGCCGGCGTGAAAACCGCGACGGACACCCCGGCCGGCAGCGTGCTCGCGTTGGGCCGTGAAGAGGCCGCCAGACAGTTGTCGGTCAGTATCCGAACGTTCGACCGGTGGGTAGCGAGCGGATTGATCCATCCCGCCGGGGTGGGACGCCGGAAGATTTTTGCGGTCACCGAGCTGAAACGGTTTCTGAAGGAGACCAGCGAAGTCATTAACGTGTAAAGGACATCATGAGTGCTGAACTGCGGGAATACATGGACTCAAAGCAACTGGCGATGTGGCTCGGGGTGTGCCCGCGCACCGTCGTCAATATGCGGCGGCGGCACCAGATCCCCTATATCCAAATGGGACACGTAATCCGGTACAGCCGTGCTGCCGTCGAGGCCGCGTTGAAAAAATCATTCACCATAGAGGAAATCGCGGCGCGTTCGAGGAATCAGCAATGAGAGTCGCACATTGCGATTTGGAAACGAAAGCGGATGCGATGGGCAAAAGCTCAAGAAAATGGCCGAACATCTACACGCGCGACCTGGAAACGGGACGGGTAAGATGGGTTGTCGATCTTGGCAAGCAGGGTGACAAGCAACGGGATCGTCGGTACTTTGACACCCGTGCCGACGCCGAGGGATTCGCCCAGCAGGCGAGGGTGGCACGCGCCAACCAAGGGGTGGTCGCGTTTTCTCTGCCTTTCGATGTCCAGTCGGACGCGATCAAACTTCATGAGTTCCTGAAACCGCATGGCATCAGCTTTCGTGATGTCCAAGAGCACTACGCAACGATAGTCATCCCGTACCTAGCGATCCCGAAAGTTGGGGTCGTCTGTGAAAATTTAGCGGAGACGGTCGTGGATTGCCGGCCGAGTTGGCGCAAAACACTGCAAGGATTTCTCAAAGAGTTCGCCGGTGTATTTGGCGAACGCAGGTTGATGGATATCACCGAGGACGAACTCCGCCATTTCTGCTTCGGCCAAGATCGCGCCCCGAGAACCTGCAAGAACCGCCGCGCAATGGCGTCGCAGTTGTTCAGTTATGCGATCAGCAAATGGGTGAAGAAGAATGATAACCCGGCGAAAAACTTGGCGACACCTCGCCAAGAGGACAAGCAACCGGAAATTCTGAAGTTAGATGAAGTCGTACGGTTGTTGGAAGCTGCCGACAAGTTTGGTCTGTTGGGCTACGCTCTCCTCAACTTATTTGGCGCGATGCGACCGGACGAAGTTAAAAGGTTCGACTGGCGCTTCGTTCACGTCGACGCCGGCCAAATTGAAATCCCGGCGTCGGTATCCAAAATACACGTCGCGAGAGAAGTCCCGATCAACCCGACTTTGGCCGCATGGTTACCGCTATGCTATCAGGCGGCTGGGCCGATCGTTGACACCGCCAACTTCGCTCAGCGGTTTCGGGATTGGCGCAAGGCGGCCCGAGTGGATCACTGGAGCAACGATATCCTTCGTCATACCTTCGCCAGCAATCACGTTGCCGGCTTTCGGGATGCCAACGAGACCGCGCGTCAGATGGGACACATCGAAACGCTCCGGACTTTATACAAGCATTACGTCGCTTTCGTCATAAAGGCGGATGCAAATCGCTACTGGGCGCTACAGCCGGCCGCGATGCCGGTGTCCAGCAGAGAGGCGGCATAAAATGATTTGGCAACCGTCTCAGATCCGTCTCCGGTTTCAGTCTTTTGCTGAAAATGCTGACGAATTCGTTCGGCCGGGTAGGGATTTGAACCCTCTGGGGCATGATTGCGGATCCTCCTGCCGACGAGCTATTTATCAAATTCCCAATGAGTTACAAATGAAGCCGATCAGGCATCTGCGTGCACGAACATGCACGAAAATGCATCCGGTGCGTCCCCGGAACGTCCCCGGTTCAGCCCAAAATCGGTCGCGCGAGCTTGGATCATAGGGATGTTCGGATTTGCTCCACGGCTTTTGCCATGTCGGTCACGATGCCAAACGCGCGCTCCAAGTTGAAGGCTTCAAGGTCCCGCGCTCGTAGTACGGGGCGCAGCCGTGCTTCGAGTTGATCGCGTAGCTCCGCCAACCTTTCGGCAGTAACGTTCACGGGGTCGTTGCCGGGTATGGCCAGCTTCTGCGCCACCAACTTGACCAGCGTCGTGTCCCCGGCGCGAACGCTCAACTTCTGCACCGCATGATCGATGTCGTAGAAATCCCGAATCGCTACCTCCCGCCGAGTCAGCGCCGCGCGAAATTTCTCCGCGATCCCCTCCGTCCGCGAAATGCAAGCTACGCCGATGGTCGGCACTGCGGGCTCACCCGACACAGGATTGAGCAACGCCGTCCGCGCCCGGCCTTCAAGCGTTGCCGTGACCAACGGCTCGCGTAGTCCAATTTCAATCTTGATACTCTCGGTCTGTCCACTGATCAGTGAGACATAATTGACGCTTCCAATGTATTGCGTGCAGTTGTTCGCGCCCCTCAGCCGCTCCACGGTCCGGAAGCACGCCATCGCACGCGGCAATTTCTCAACTATTTTCTTCACATCCTCGGCGCGTTTGCTTCGCTCCGAGCGCGCCGTATCCACAGGCGTAGGGATTACAAAATCCAAATCCTCGCTCAACCGGTAGAATTCTGCATAGACCTTCGTCAGGCAGGTTCCGCCTTTGAACACTAATTGGCCCCGCGATTCAGTGGCCAAGTGTTCGAGCAACACGGAGCAGAAATAATCCTTCTCGATCAACCGCGCCGAAAATGCCGTCTGACTCTGCGTGAAATTCACCGCTTCCCGAAATAGTTCCGTGTCTTCGTGCAACTTGATCATGCGTTCACGCTTGGTCGTTTTCCAGCACACCCCACTGCTGGTTCACCGTTCCACGCTTGGGTCGACGGGGAATCCAAGGAATCAAGCTCGTCGTCGGCTGCAATTGTTTCGACAGTTTGCGCAGCAATGTTTCGCTGACGCCCTCTCGCCCCAGCAGCACACCCATCCGCCGAATCGTCCCCAAATCACCATACTTCACCGTCAACGCCACCAACTCCGCCGCGCTCACCCGTTGCGCCTTTAGTTCCCGCCGAATCCACTCATAGCTGCGCGGCAAACTGTCGAACCGCGCCCAATCATACACCGCGTCCAACAACGTTCGCGCCCGCGATGAATAGACTGCGGTCTCGCGTCCCGCCGCTGTGACTGTCTCCGTGGCGCCCAACCGCTCGTCGGCGACCTTGATCAACGTCAGTGCGACCGTTCCGATTCGTCGCTCGCCCGAAATCCGGTTGTTGTAGGCATAGACACGATTCGGAATCTGCTCATCGAACCCGTAACGGTTGAAGGCATTCGGCCCGCAAATCTGGTAGCGCCCCTCGCGATCCTTCATCAATGTGTTCAGGGCAAGGATTTCATCGGGACTCCACGACCCGCCTAGTGGCAGTTGCGGTGGGAGCAGATACAAACCTGGGCGGACCCGCGCGATCAGACCTCCGCGTGACAGACGACTAAATAGCTCGCGCTCCTGCGTGGTCGTCAACTGCAACGGGTCCGCCAAATCGCCAGTGCGCAGGGTTCTTAGCTTACGCATCTGCGCATAAGCCAGTAGCTGCGCCTCCTGTCGTCCCAATCTCGTCTTCACGAATTGTATTCTATTTCTTATAGATTGCTTGTCAAGCAACCTAAACAAAATACAATATACATGGCTCCCGCCTCGATTTTCTCGCGCACCGTCGACTTCACCAAGAACCCCCAGCCATAGATCGTCCGCAACAAACCGTTTATCACGGCTTCCTGTAAATACCGTGAAAATCTAGTGTGTCATTATACAACTCTAGGGAGCGAATGCGGATCTGTCTGGCTATTAGCTATTTACCTCATTGCGAGGCGCTTGCAGGGGTCGTTCATCGCGCATACAACAGCAAGAACATGCAAGAAAATGCATCCGGCGTGTCCCCGATCTGCCTCCGTTACAGCAAAACTGGCGTATCCAGCTGTGGTTCAAACGAAGCTCGTCGAGGAATATCTGGTTTTCAGAAGTTGGTTCGTGGTAGGGGCATCATGCCAATTGTAACTACCTCCATCACGAGGGAGAGATTGACTGCGTTGCGAAGCGACTACCGAGTGCAGTCGGGCGTCAACAGCTTGTTGTTGTAGCTGTCTAGTTTAGTGGCGTCTGTAGTCATCGCCTGATCTGAGCAACTTCAAGCAAAACCGCTGAGCAGGCTGTCTGCTATTGCGATTGGGTTGGAGCTGTCTGTTCGTTTCCAAGGTTGCACCGATGTTAGTGAGCGTCGTGGCTTTAAAACGGGTTGCAGCAACACGAGAACATCCCAATCTCAGCCACAAAAGTGTTGCTCAGTTTCCAGGAATACTGTTATCATAAACACGTTGGCCCCACGCACTTTAAGCACATTGTGGCCGATCACTGACTGCGTCCCTGCACATGACTGTGACCCGGCTGCCAAGGCGAGCACATGGAAGCACAAACGTCGAGACCGGGGAATATGCGCCACAACGGTATCCTAATCGCTGTTGAAGGCATCGATGGTTCTGGAAAATCCATTCTAGCTAAACAGATAAAGGATTATCTCATTGGGCTCGGTTGGGACGCCCTGCTCACTAAGGAACCTACGCGCGGTCGATACGGAATGAAGATTCGCGAAGACGCGCAAAAGCTCCGTTTGCCGGTGCAAGAAGAGTACTGCGGATTCTAACTCCTTTGGTGTCCATTTTGGTGTCCACGACGGTGGTTGCTGAGTGCCAGAGCGCCACGGCCATTCTTCGACTAAAGCGCGATTGGAGAGCCCGCCATTGAACTAACTGACGCAGCAGTTTGGGATCTACTTGAT
>CAZMKD010000094.1:0-4516 GCA_964566575.1 uncultured Verrucomicrobiota bacterium | reverse complement strand
GCGTCGACGATCTGCACCGGCAGCTCGATGTCGTTCGGCACCGGCTGGCCGCGCAAATGCCGGATGGCGGCCTCGGCGGCGATGCACGCGATCTTCAGCGCATCGAAATCCACGGTAGCGAGCAGCTTGCCGCTCTTGATCGCAGTAATGGCGGCCGGCAGGGCATTGACACCGACCACGGTGGCGCTGCGGCCGGCGGCCTCCAGCGCCTCGATGGCGCCGAGCGACATGACGTCGTTCGCGGAAAGAATGCCGTCGATGCGCGGCAGCCCGGGCAGCAACTCTGTCATCACCCGTCGCGCCGTTTCCTGTTGGTAGTCGGCGGCGCGGGTCGCAACCACGCGGATGCCCGGCCATTGCGCCAATGCGGCATTGAATCCACGCAGGCGGTTACGGCTGGTGACGGCGCCCGGCACGCCCTCAAGGACCACAATATCGCCCTTGCCGCCGAGGTGCCGGAACAGGCACGCGGCAATGTCGTAGCCGACCCGGTAATCGTCCGAGCCGACGAAGGTGACGAACCGCCCTTCGGTGAGCCGGTTGAGGAGGTTCACGATCGGGATGCCGGCGTCGTTGAGTTTCCGCACCGCACCGTTCACCGCGGTGTCGTGCACCGGCACGAACAGCACCGCGTCCGGCCGGGCCGCGATGGCCTGCCCGACCAGCGCGATCTGCTCCTCGATGCTGTCGGGACGCTGCGGCACGTAGTGCACGACGCTCGCGCCGAGCCGCGCCGCGGTGCGCTCCGCGCCCAGGCGTGCTGCCGCGTAGGCGTCGTTGGTGCGGTTCTTGGTAAAGACCGCGATGACCGGCGCGCGGGACCGCATTACGAATGGACAGGACCAGGCAAGGAGAACGTAGAGTTCAAGAAAAGAAATTGGACAGGATTAACAAGATTTACAAGATTTTTCTTTTTGTTCTAATCCTGTTAATCATGTAAATCCTGTCTATTTCCTGCTTTTGACGTGCCTAGGCATCACGAGGGCGCCGTGGCCGCTACCGAGGGGCGGGCGGAGACGCGCTCGAACCACCCCTTCAACTGCGGGTGGCTGCCGCGCCAGTCCCAGTCCGCAAAGCGGAAATCGAGATAGCCGAGCGCGCACGCCGCGCCGACCTGCCCGATGTTGAACTCGTCGGCCCACGAGCCGGTTTTCGCCTCGAGCACGGCAAGCCCGCCGAAGATCTTGCGCTTCTGCCCCTCGATCCAGTCCTTCCAGCGCAGCGGCTCCGGGCGCACCGCGGTCTCGTAACGGCACAGCACTGCGGCGTCGAGTATGCCGTCGGTCAGCGACTGGAAGCGCAGGGCCGTGAAGCGCTGCGGGCCGGACGCAGGAAAGAATTTACGCCCGGTATGCAGCGTGTCGAGGTACTCGCAGATCACGCGCGAATCGAAGAGCGTGTCCCCCGAATCGGTGACGAGTGCGGGAATTTTTACCAGCGGGTTGTCCCGCGCCAGCATTTCGTTCGCAGCGATTGGCGACACGACGGTTTCGGCTTCCTCGACGCGGCCGGCGAGGCCGGTTTCCCGGACCAGGATGCGGACCTTGCGCGCGAAGGGCGAGGCTTTGTTGACATAGAGCTTCATTGTCGTTTCTCCAGAAAAAGACATGCCCGCCTTGCGGCGGGCATGCGGCATGTCAGTTGCCTGCCGGAACCGGCTCGTGCCGTTATCGCAAATTCGCGCCGGCAGTAGTGCCGAGCGCGACCGCGTCCTTAACGTGCTCGTTCAAGAAGTTGAATTCGAGCTTGGTGCCGACCGGGTCGTAGAGAAAGACCTGGTAGCCCGCGTTCTTGATGTTTTGCTCCTCGAACTCGATCTTGAGCTTCTTCAGGCGCTTGCGGAAATCTACCGCGCCGGATGCCTTCCAGGCGATGTGGTCCACGCTGCCGCTGTGCTTGTCCTTGACCATCGAGCCCTTGGGGAAGCGCGCGCCGACGTGGATGATCGGGTCTTTGCCGTCGTAGAGCCAGATCCCGCCGAACTTGAAATCGGGCCGGTAGCCGGTCTTCAGTCCCAGCACGTTGCCGTAGAATTTCTCGATGGCAGGCAGGTCCTGTTTCGAGCAGCGGATGTTGAGATGCAGGAAACCTTCAAAGAACTTCATGTTTTCCCTCCTTGAAGCGGTGCGCGAAATCTTGCGCTGTCTGAAATCGTAGCATAAAAACGCGCCACGGCGGCGTGCCTTGGCTCGGCGCTTCTTTATCAGGGGCGGCTGGGGCAAAATACGTATTTATTCAGTAACAGGGGGTTAGAGCATGTCCGGACACGGCGGCCACATCGATCCGTCCAACAAGAGAGTCGCGCTGGTGATCGCGGTGCTGGCTGCGGCGCTCGCGTTCTCGGAGACGCTCGGCAAGAGCGCGCAGACGGCGGCGCTGAACTACAACGTCGAGGCGTCCAATTTGTGGTCCTTTTTCCAGGCCAAGACCATCCGCATGACCACGCTGCGCACCGCTTCCGAGTCGCTCGAGGTCGATCTCGCGCGGGAAAGCAACGCGCGCGCGAAGGAGGCGATGGAGAAACGCATCGCGGAGTGGCGCAAAACCGCCGCGCGCTACGACTCGGAGCCGGGCACCCAGGAAGGCCGCAAGGAGCTTGCCGCGCGCGCGAAGGCGGCGGAAAAGAAGCGCGACGTGTCGCTGGCGGGGTACCACCACTACGAGTTGTCGTCGGCAGCGCTGCAACTCGCGATCGTGCTCGCCACCGCGAACATCATCACCGGCGTTGCGTTCCTGCTGTGGGGCTCGCTGGGGCTGGGCGTGGCGGGGGTGGTGTTTATCCTGATCGGATTTTTGGCGCCGACGTCGGTGCATCTGTTCTAGTTGAACAGCAGTGAAAACCGAAAATTAGCCGCCAAGACGCCAAGGCCGCCAAGAAAAGCAAATCAAATAGACAGGATTAACAGGATTAACAAAAGCAAAACCGAAAGGCTGAGCCGCCAAGACGCCATGACTACAGTGTTGAATTTTGAATGTTGAATTTTGAGTGGAGCGTAGGCTTGGGTGTTAACTCAACATTCAACACTCAGCATTCAACATTGTTATTTCTGCCGCCGAGCACGCCGAGAGAAGCAAGGAAAAGATTAACAAGAACGGGTGCGACATCGCGCCCGTTTTTTTCGGCCAGACAACTGCTGCTAGACCTGAATTTCTATATCACAGCCGGCGATAACCCGGTGATTGGGTTGAAGGATGGCAAAGCCACGCGCATACTTCTGGTTTACAGACCGACTTTTTGTCCAGCCACTTCACGTTGTGCGTCCCGCGTGAATCACGAAAATTTCTGATGCTCTTATCCAGAGGCGAGCATGAGCTTGGTTCCGCAAACCTTATCAAACACTTTCAATAACTTTTTCGACTCGGAAAAGTCGAGTGGAATTCTGCTGATTATCTGTACCGTAATCTCCTTGTTGATTGCGAATTCTCCAATCGGCGCAGATTATTTGAGTTTCTGGCAATGGCATGCCGGAAGTCTCAGTCTCGAGCATTGGATAAACGACGCACTGATGGCGATTTTCTTTCTGTTCATCGGCTTGGAACTCGAACGCGAGCTTTACAGCGGTGAACTGTCAAACCTCAAGAACGCCGTTCTTCCGATTTTTGCAGCCATCGGCGGAATGGTTGCCCCTGCGCTGATTCATCTTTCGCTCAACGCGGGAACGCCGACGCAGGCCGGAATCGGGATTCCGATGGCAACTGACATCGCGTTTGCTCTTGGCGTTCTGGCCATTCTCGGAAACCGTATTCCCGCGTCGCTGAAAGTGTTCGTCGTGGCTTTCGCCGTCATAGACGATTTGGGCGCAATAGTCATCATTGCCGCCTTCTACGCGGCGCAACTTTCGATCTGGTACCTTGTTTGCGCTTTGGCGGTCTGGGCCTTGCTCGTTGCGTTGAACCGACTTCGCGTCATGTCCCTCATTCCTTATTTGCTTGGCGGTGCGTTGATGTGGTTTCTCATGCTCAAGTCGGGCGTTCACGCGACGATTGCTGGCGTTATGCTTGCTTTTGCGATCCCATTCTCCGCCAAAGACGACGACCAAACGTCACCGTCACACAAGCTCGAACATTTTTTACACAAACCGGTTGCATTCATTATTTTGCCGATTTTCGCATTGGCAAATACGGGCATCCTGGTGGGCACGGATTGGATGCAAAATCTGACGAGCTCGAACAGTGTCGGCATTGCCGCCGGTCTGATTTTGGGCAAACCTTTGGGCGTCACATTGCTTGGTCTGGTTGGTGTTGCGAGCGGTCTATGCCGCTTGCCGCCAGATTTGAGCTGGCGGCATATTATTGGCGCCGGGATTCTCGGCGGCATCGGATTTACGATGTCCATCTTTATTGGCAATCTCGCGTTTGCGGGAAACGCCGACGCGGTAAATGCGTCGAAAATGACAATACTTCTGGCTTCGCTGACTGCCGGAATTGCTGGTTTTCTGTGGCTCAGATTTATAGCTAAACCCGAGTAGACGGTCGGCATTGGCACGGGCCGCAGAACACCGTTTTAGAAGTGTCA
>CAZMKD010000093.1:0-6025 GCA_964566575.1 uncultured Verrucomicrobiota bacterium | reverse complement strand
CATCGTTGAAGAGGGCGGCAAGCGCGTCTTTCGCGAACAGCACCGGCTAAGCGGCAAGCGGTTGCCCGAGCTCGAAGCGGATTTTCGGCGGTGCGAAACCGAGCTGGCCGAATTTCACTGCATGCTGGTGCGCTGCGTATTCCGGCCCAACGTGATCAGTCATTTCGGAGGAACGTGATCACCCGTTTCGGTTGAACGTGATCACCCGTTTCGGTCGATCGTGATCAGTTTCGGGGGGGGCCCGGAACGGCGATCACGATGCCGGAATCGGTGATCAGGATGCCGGAACGGAATCGAGCCGGTCGGGCGACGATGGTTGCGCATGGACAGGGACTGCAGGCAGCCTTCCGGGCTTTTGGGAGGAAGGAATGCCGGCCCCGAGGGTTGCCATGCGCAGAATCAAGGAAGTACTTCGACTCAAGCTCCTGTGCGGGCTCTCGCACCGGGAGATCGCGCGCGCCCTGGGGGTGAGCGTCGGGGCGGTGTCCCACTACGGGCAGCTGGCCGAGCAGGCGGGGCTCGCCTGGCCCGAGGTCGAGGCGATTGACGAGTCGCAGCTGGAAGCGCGGCTGATGCCGCGGGCGGCGCCGGTCGGTCGGCGCGTCCTGCCCGAGTTCGCCGCTATCCACCAGGAGCTCAAGCGCAAGGGCGTGACCCTCCAGCTGCTGTGGGAGGAGTACGTCGCGGCGCATCCAGTCGAGACGACCTACCGCTACACCCAGTTCTGCCAGCGCTACGCCGACTGGGCGCTCACCGTCCAGCGCTCGATGCGCCAGGCCCACCGCGCCGGGGAGAAGTGCTTCGTCGACTTCGCCGGGCAGACGATGCCGATCCTGGACCTCGCCGGCGGCATCGCGCAGCGCGCGCACATCTTCGTCGCGGTACTGGGGGCATCGAACTACACCTTCGCCACCGCCACCGCCGCCGAGTCGATGGCCGACTGGCTGGGCGCGATCAGCCTCGCCCTGGAGTTCTACGGCGGGGTGCCGGCGATGCTGGTGCCCGACAACCCCAAGGCGCTGATCGCCGAGGCCGACCGCTACGAGCCGCTCGCCAACCGCACGGCGCTGGACTTTGCCGCGCACTACGCGACGGTGATCCTGCCCGCGCGGCCGTACAAGCCGCGCGACAAGGCCAAGGTCGAAGTCGGGGTGCAGGTCGTCGAACGCTGGATCCTCGCCCGGCTGCGGCATCGGCGCTTCTTCAGCCTCGCCGAGCTCAACGCGGCGATCGCCGGGCTGCTCGCCGAGCTCAACGATCGGGCGTTCAAGAAGCTGCCCGGCTCGCGTCGGTCGGCCTTCGAGGCGCTCGACCGGCTGGCGTTGCGGCCGCTGCCGGCCACACGCTACGAGGTGGCGCGCTTCAAGCCGGTGCGCGTCAACATCGACTACCACGTCGAGATCGAGCGCCACTACTACAGCGTGCCGCACGCGCTGGTGCGCCAGGGGCTGGAAGCGCGCATCACACGTTCGACGGTGGAGCTCCTGCATCGCGGCCGGCGCGTGGCGAGCCATGCGCTGAGCGCCAAGCGTGGCGGCTACACGACCTGCCCGGAGCACATGCCCGCGTCCCATCGGGCGCACGCCGAGTGGACCCCGGGCCGACTGCTCAACTGGGCCGCGCGCATCGGCCCCGCGGTGGCCGCCCTCGTCAAGCATCTGCTGGTAACCAAGCCGCATCCGGAGCAGGGCTACCGCGCCTGCCTGGGACTGCTCGCCGCCGCGCGCAAGTACGGCGATGCGCGGCTCGAAGCCGCCTGCGAACGGGCGCTTGCCATCGGCTCGCCGACGCGCGCCTCCGTACTCTCGATCCTCGCCGCCGGAGTCGATCAGAAGCCGCTCACGAGCGAGGACCCCGAGTGGCAACTGCCGTTGCACGAGAACGTGCGCGGTCCGACCTACTACCACTGACACCCCCAAGGAGACTTGCCCGCGATGATGACCCATCACACCCTCACCCAGCTGAAGAGCATGAAGCTCGACGGCATGGCACGCGCGCTCGAGGAGCAGCTCGCACTGCCTGCGGCGGCCGAGCTCGGCTTCGAGGAGCGCTTCGGGCTTCTGGTCGACCGCGAGCGCGCCTGGCGCGATTCGCGCCGTCTGGACCGACTGCTGAAGGTGGCCAAGCTCAAGCACCCCAGCGCCTGCCTGGAGGACGTCGACTACCGCCCCGGCCGCGGCATCGACAAGCGGCTCGTCGCCACCTTCGGGGCTTGCGACTGGGTGCGCGCCGCCCAGAACCTGCTCCTGAGCGGGCCCACCGGCGTCGGGAAGACCTGGCTCGCCTGCGCTCTCGGTCAGGCCGCCTGCCGCCAGGGCTTCAGCGTCACCTACCTGCGCACCCCGCGGCTGTTCCAGGAGCTGCGCATCGCGCGCGGGGACGCAAGCTACACCCGGCGCCTTGCCCATCTGGCCAAGATCGACGTCCTCCTGCTCGACGACTGGGCGATCAATCCGCTCGACCAGCCGGCGCGCAGCGATCTCCTCGAGATCCTCGACGATCGCGTCGGCACGCGCTCGACCATCGTCACCAGCCAGCTCCCCGTGGATCAGTGGTACGGCTATCTGAACGACCCGACCCTTGCCGACGCGATCCTCGACCGGCTCATCCACGCCGCCCATAAGCTCGTCCTGAAGGGCGAGTCGCTGCGCAAAAAGGACCAGCCATGAACCGCAACCACCTCGAGCGCCTCGACCCGGGTTACCCACCGCCGCGCGCGCCGACGTGCGTGAGAGGCGCTCGTCGCGCGCGGCCGTGGATAACCCTCGTGCACGTACTTGACGACGAACGTGATCACTCCCAGTAGAATCTAACTTGCGCGCAACCGTCGCGCCTGGCCGCGATCACGATCGCCGAATCAGGCGATCACGTTCACCGAAATACGCATCCTGATTACTGCGTGCGCCATCCAATATCACCTGATAGGTGGTCACCATGGCGTTCGATTGGGTAGCCGCTAAACGATCGAACTCGCCTCGACCGTATCTGTCCTTTCTCTCGCTGCTAACGTGAATGCTCTCGGGTTGTTGGGAGGGTGGATTTTTTCTGGGTTCGGAAGAAGAGACGTTCTTCCCGCTTTCCCCGGGCAAACGATCGCCTGACACACCCAACGCACTAGTGCCGCGCCCCCGGTTGTTTTGGACACGGATTTGGGGAAAATCTGTGAAACCGAAACAAGGAGCCGAAGATGAGCAAAGCTGTGAAGAAGTCTGGGGTGGTGCTGGTGGCGCTGCAAGGAGCGCGTAGCGCGACTGGAAGCGCCAGCAGCGCGCCGGGTGCCGGGGCCGAGGTCAAGCGCTGGAGCGCGAACCGGAAGAAGGAGGTCGTGTTGCGGCTGCTGCGGGGAGAGCCGATCGATGTGCTCTCGCGCGAGCTGGCAATCGAGACGTACCGACTGGAGGGCTGGCGCGAACGGGCGCTCGCCGCTTTGGATGCCGGTCTGCGCGAGCGGGGCGAGGATCCGCTCACGCGGCAACTGGATGAAGCCAAGTACCGCATTGGCGAACTCACCATGGAGATCGAAATCCTGCGCCGGGAAAGGCAGGCACGCCGCCCTTTGGGATCAAGGAGGTCGTCGCGATGAGCGCGGAGATCTCCACGGGCACCGCAAGCCGATACGGGCTGGAGCGCGTGTGCCGGGTGCTTGAATTCGCGCGCTCGACGATCTACGCCAAGCGAGCAGCCGAGAGCTGCAAGGTGGTCGCGTTGCACCCCAGGCGGCGCGGTCCCGCGCCCAGGATGAGCGATGAAAGGCTCTTGGAGGCCATCGGCGCCGATCTGGCGGGCTCGCCGTTCGTGGGCGAGGGCCACCGCAAGCCCTGGGCGCGGCTGCGCCTGGCGGGCATCCGGGTCTCGCGCACACGCGTGCTGCGGCTGATGAGAGAGAACCAGCTGCTCTCGCCGCACCGCCGGCCCCAGGGCAAGCGTGATCCCCACGAGGGCCGCATCACGACCGAGCGGCCCGATGAGATGTGGGGCACCGATGGCGTTCGTATCGAGACCGTCGAGGACGGATGGGTGTGGACCTTCAGCGCCGTGGATCACTGCCATGCCGAATGCGTGGGCTGGCACGTCGCCAAGATCGGCGACCGGTTCGCGGCGCTCGAGCCGATCGCTCAGGGGCTCGCGCGCCACTTCAGTGGCGTGCACGCCCAGGCTGCCCGAGGGCTGGCGCTGCGCATGAATCACGGCACGCAGTACATGGCGGACCACTTCCTGAACCAGGTGAAGTTCTGGGGGATCGCGCCCAGCTTCGCGTTCGTCGCCGAACCGCAGACCAACGGCGTCGCTGAGCGATTCAACCGCACCCTCAAGGAGCAGGCGATCTACGGACGCGTGTTCCGCAACATCGGGGAGGTGCGGCGCGCCGTCGCTGAATTCGTCGAGCGATACAATGCCCATTGGCGTCTCGAGAAATTGGGCTTCCAAACTCCCCAGGAAGCCCGTCAGGCTCATGCCCTCAAACAGGCCGCCTGATCATGCAATCCAGTGTCCAAACAACCGGTGCCGGCACACGGACTTGCACCGGACTTGCACCGGACCTTGCACCGGACGACTGTCCTTACTATACTAAACATAGTAAGGAAATCGGAGAACAGCATGGATGCCGACGCGACATTGACCAGCAAAGGTCAGACCACGATTCCCAAGCAGATCAGGGATAGTCTCGGCATGAAGGCCGGGGACCGAATCACGTTCACGCTGATGCCGGACGGCGTTGTGCTCATGCGGGTCAAGAATAAGCGCGTGATGGATCTTGCCGGCGTTCTGCACAAGAAGGGAAGAAAACCCGTGCCGATCGAACAGCTCTCGCGCTAGTGATCGGTATCGATACCAATGTGCTCGTTCGTTTCCTGGTCCGCGACGATCAGGAGCAATTCGAACGCGCGCGGCGGTTAATCAAGCGCGAAACGCAAAGCGGTGAGACCGTCTTGATCAGTCTCATCGTCCTGTTGGAGACGGAGTGGGTCTTGCGCAGCCGCTACGGCCTGGCAAAGACTGAAATTCTCACGGCACTCTCCGCGCTGCTCGATACGGTCGAACTGCAGTTCGAGGATCTGCCGTCGATCGAGGCGGCTCTGTACGCCTGGAAAAATTCCGTCGCCGAATTTGCCGATTGCTTAGTCAACGCTCGCCACCATACGCTCGGCTGCCGGACCACTGCAACATTTGACTCCAAGGCGTCGAAGCTGGCCGGATTCACGGCAGTCTGACTTCATTCCGACCGCTGTGGTACTGCGCCTCGAGAAAGGCAGTCCGTGGGTGTACGGCGCGCTCGTCAACAACGTCTGGTCGGTTGGCGGCGGGAGCGACGCGAAGTACAACAACTTTCTGCTCCAGCCGTTCCTCAACTACAATTTCCCCGGCGGGCTGTACCTTAACTCGGCGCTGATCATCACCGCGAACTGGGAGGCGAGCGGCAGCCAGCGCTGGACGGTGCCGCTCGGCGGGGGCATAGGCAAGATCTTCCACTTCGGCCGGCTGCCGGTGAACATGCAGCTCGGCGCGTACTACAACGTGATCGCGCCCGACAACGGCCCCGACTGGCAACTGCGCTTCCAGATCCAGTTCATGTTCCCGAAGTGACGGCAGCGCGAGACGTTGCGAATAGACAGGAGACCAGTAGTGTCCCAACGTTTTCTACGGGACGGATCGTAAGCAATAGAACTGAAAGCGCTTTTTCATGATTTTGCCTGTGGGTGGCGAAATCGTAGTCAAGCGGCATTCGGGATCTGAAACAGACCCTGGCAGTGCTGCTGCCAAGCGTAGTGCTTGAGCGCCGCGACAGCGGGGGAGGGTGCGCCGGCGCGCAGCGCTGGGGTGAGGCCCGCGAGCGCGCGATGAACGCGATGGGCGTTGTAGTAATCCCGGAATGCCTCCAGCTTTCGCGCCGGATCGTGCCGATCAGACGCTCAACGAACGGATGCGACACCGGTGCGTAGGGGACCGGCCGGTGACGGCGTGGTTGAACATCCGGCATACGGAGATGCCGTCGATTGAGGCGCGCTCGACGCCGAAGCCGATG
>CAZMKD010000092.1:0-14229 GCA_964566575.1 uncultured Verrucomicrobiota bacterium | reverse complement strand
CAGCGACAAGAAACAACCCAGGCGCCAACAGCGATCATCGTCCGCAGTGGAATGGTCAACCGAAAAAGAAACAGGTGGGCTGGAAAAGCCAGTGCCGGGAACTTTTGTCTTGATCGGAACCTTTAATGGGTGACTCGGCTCTCGTAGCGCGATGACGACAAGCAAACCGATCGATCCGCAGGTGCGGATTGGGCACGCGCATCTTAGTCCGGTCAGTCCACGGCACAGATCGGGTGAGATGCTACTTGCTCGAGCTATCAGCGGGTAGGCTGTTGGTCGAAGCCGGCATCTCTTCGACCTCGATTTGGGAGGGGTTGTCGATCACGATCTGCGGTTTACCTCGGCCGGCGGTAATCAGGCCGGTGACACAAACCGCTTTGCCTTTATAAAAATCTTCGGGGCGAACTCCGAATTTCGGGCGAACTGGCTCTGGAATGACCACCGTGAACACCTGATTCGGATAAGGGCGACCCAGGTTCAAGTACGTCAGTCTCGGTTGCGAGCTATCCGCATACCTGGTGCCGGCGACAACACCACAGACCATGTTGGTTTCCTGTAAGTGTTGTTGCGCATCTTCCGCTGGGACGAATTCGCGCACTCTGACAGCCGCCACGGCCGGTCGCGAAACAACCAGAGCCGTTGCCAAACCTGCCTGCAAGCAGGCCAGCACCGTGTGGATGCGCAGGCATCTGCGGCAATTCATCGAAACCAGCCTCCCACATGCATTACCAAACAGGTTATCATAAGCATCGCAGGATGCAATCGCGTGCGGCAGTGAGTTTCGGCCTACTCAGGATGACAGCAGTGGCGCGACAACGGGTTCCATCAGTGGCAACTCAATTACTCCATGGCTCGGACGGTGTAGCCGCCGGACTTTTTGTCGGCTTCCAGTTTCAGGAGGCCGCGCTTCTGGGCGTCCAAGAGGAGGTCGTTGAAGGAGCGGAAGCCGTACGCGCGCTCGTTGAAGCCGGGATTACGGCGTTTGATCGCCTGTTTGATCATCGAACCATAGACGGGATCGTCCTCATTGCGGTCTTCCGCGAGAGCTCGCAGCGTCTTGATGACCAAGTCGAACGCATCGGTGACCGGAGGGCGTGCCGGGACTTTGGTCTCGCCTTCAACGACCTTTGGCGGCGCGGTAGTCTGTGCGGCGGCGCGTTGCCGGGGTTTAGGCGGTTCGGGGCGAACGAGGTCGTCGTAGTAGAGGAATTCGTCGCAGTTGTTGATGAAGAGATCGGACGTGGAATTCTTGACGCCGACACCGATGACGGTCTTGGCGTTCTCGCGCAGTTTGCTTACGAGCGGGGAAAAGTCGGAGTCGCCGCTGATGATCGCGAAGGTGTCCACGTGGTTTTTGGTGTAACAGAGATCGAGTGCGTCGACGACCATACGGATGTCGGCGGAGTTCTTGCCGGACTGGCGCAGGTGCGGGATCTCGATGAGTTCAAACGCCGCTTCGTGCAGGTCGCGTTTGAACGCTTTGTACCGGTCGAAGTCGCAATACGCCTTCTTGACGACGATGTGGCCTTTGAGCAAGAGGCGTTCGAGGACCTTCTGGACTTCGAATTTGGGGTAATGGGCGTCGAGCGCGCCGAGGGCGATGTTCTCTAGGTCGAGGAACACGGCCATCGTCGCGGTGGAGTCTTGGGTGACCATATGAGTTGGCTAGGAGTCTACTATAGACACGGCCATCGCGCACTTAGAAACAGCAGTTACAAGCTCGGTGATTCTCCGAAGGTTTACACGGATTGTGCGGCGCATCCCGATCCTCCCACAAAGAGCCGAGGCGCGGCGGCCGTGAGAACAGCTTCCGCACCTCTTGTAGGCTCTTTCAGTGGCGGAGTTTATAGGCTCCGCATCACGACTTCATTTTAAGCATCGGTCATGCCGGACGGTTTGGCGCCAGGTATATTGTGGCGACGGGATAATTCCGGACGCTTGGACGAACGCGTGCCGTGCGAAGAACAATCTTGTCTGTAACGACCGGTGAACGTTAAAGTGCTGCAACCAAAGGAGGCGGCGACATGATGGAGCGAATCGTCTTGGCGATACTGGCGGTGTTTGTTGCGTGGTCGGCGATCGACTTCGTGATTTACGGAGTGATTCTCGCCCAGTCGTACAAGGACACGGCATCGCTGTGGCGCCCGATGGAACAGATGAAGATGGGGTTGATGCACGTGGTTGTCCTCATCTCGGCGGACGCGCCGTGCGAATGTGCGTCGTGTACATGGTCCTTGCCGGTGTGTCAGTGCTGGTCTTCTGGAAAGTGCCGGTGCAATCGGAAGTGCTGACCACGATCCTGCTCGGCGCAGTTGGCTTCTTCATTTACGGCCCCCAATGTCTGCTCGCCGTGACCGCTGCGAATCTCGCCACCAAGCGCGCCGCAGCCACCGCCGTCGGGCTGACGAGCATCTTTGGCTATGCGAGCACCGTGCTTTCCGGCTGGGGACTTGGTACACTGGTGCAGCACTATGGCTGGGACGCCGCGTTTCAAATACTCATCATGGCCATCATCGCAGGGACATTGCTGTTCATCGCGGCATGGCCGGCCAAAGCTCATGGATATGCGTAGACTGCTCCTGGTTCTGCTCATTCCGCTGACGAGCACGCTCGCGCAGTTGCCGGGACAGCGCCCCGATGGCTCGGTGCTCTTGCCGAACCAATGGTCACTGCGCCCGGCCGGCCGACAGATCGAACTCGGCGATTTCCCGGTGAACATTGCGATGCATCCCAAGGGTCGGTACGCCGCCGTCTTGCACAGCGGCTACAGCCAACACGGCATCATGATTTTCGATTTGAAGACGATGACTGTTCTCACCAACGCGCTGGTTGAGGAAGCGTTCTACGGCATCGAATTCTCCCGCGACGGCTCGCGGTTCTTCTGCAGCGGCGCGTCCGCCGAACTAATTCATCAATTCCGCTTTGCCGACGGACAACTTTCCGATCATGAGCGGTTTGGCCTGCGCGACGCCAAAGACACAGGTGTGCCGGCGGGAATCGCGGTCGGTTCGCGGGAGTTGTGGATTGCCAATCTCATGGGACAAAGCGTTTCACGCGTGGGCCTGCAAACCTACAGCGTTGCCGACCTCACTGTGTCATCCGGCAAATTCGACGCGGCCAATGAAGCCGACGACATCCATCCGGCCACAACCTTGACTACACTCAATCGTACCGGCCCATTTCCCTACGCGTGCCGGCTCGATGAAAAGCGCCAGCGGCTGTACGTGAGCCTGTGGGGCGAAGCAGCGGTCGCGGTCATCGATCTGAAGACCCAAGCTGTCATTGCCCGGTGGCCCACGCAAGAGCGACCCAACGAGATGTTGCTGACGCGCTCCGGCAGGACTCTCTTCGTGGCTAATGCGAGTCGGAACACCGTCACCATCTTCGACGCGACAACCGGCAAGGCACTGGAAACCCTCACCGGCTCGCTCTATCCCAACGCCCCAGCCGGTTCGACACCAAACAGTCTCGCACTCACGCCCGATGAGCGGACACTCTTCGTCGCCAACGCCGGCAACAACAACCTTGCTGTGTTCGACGTGCGCCGACCGGGACGCAGTCGTTCGCTCGGCTTCATTCCGGTCGGCTGGTATCCGACTTCCGTCCGTGTCACCCCGAACGGCAAACACTTGCTCGTCGCCAATGGCAAGGGCGGCAGTTCGAAAGCCAACCCGGATGGACCCGAACCCGGCAAGAAGACCAAAACCGAAACTATCTCGCAATACATCGGCCAGATTTTGCGCGGGACGCTGAGTGTGATTGATGTGCCGTCGCCCGCGCAGCTTGCCGGCTACACGGCGACGGCGTTCCAATGCAGTCCGCTCAAACGCGACTTGCCTGCCGTCACACTGCCCAGCGCGATCAAGTATTGCCTCTACATCATCAAAGAGAACCGCACCTACGACCAAGTTCTCGGCGACCTGCCGCAGGGCAACGGCGACACGAACCTGTGTCTCTTCCCGGAGAGCGTCTCGCCGAATCACCATCAACTCGCTCGCGAATTCGTCCTGCTCGACAACTTCTACGCCGACGCCGAAGTCAGCGCCGACGGCCACGAATGGTCGATGGGCGCGTATGCGAGTGATTACGTCGAGAAGATCTGGCCGCTGTCTTACGGCCACAACAAACGCAAGAAGTACCCGTACCCGTCCGAAGGCATCTTCCCGATGGCCACGCCCGCCGGTGGTTATCTCTGGGACCGCGCCGCCGAAGCCGGCATCAGTTACCGGAGCTACGGCGAATTCGTCGCCAATGGCAAGACGCCCGCCGACCCGTGTCGCGCCCGCGTGAAAGCGTTGCGGGGCCACATCGACGAAATGTTTCGCGGGTTCGACCTCGACTATCCCGACGCCAAACGCGCCGACCGGTTCGCGAGCGAATTGAAACGGTTCGAAGACGAAGGCGACATGCCGCGGCTCCAAATTATCCGCTTACCGGGCGATCACACCTTTGGCGCAACCTTGGGCAAACGCACCCCGACCGCCTGTGTCGCCGACAACGACGTCGCGCTCGGCCGCATCGTCGAGGCGGTCAGCCACTCGAAGTTCTGGCCGCAGACCGCCATCTTCGTGGTCGAAGACGACGCGCAAAACGGCGCCGATCACGTGGACGCCCATCGCACCGTGGCGTTCGTGATCAGTCCGTACGTAAAACGCGGCACGGTCGATTCGACGATGTATTCCACGAGCAGCATGTTGCGGACGATCGAATTGATCCTCGGCCTCAAGCCGATGTCGCAGTTCGATGCCGCCGCCACGCCGATGGTCAATTCATTCCAACCGGAGCCGGACGCGCGTGCCTACACCGCGTTATCGGCGCGAGTGGACTTGGACGAACGCAACAGCAAGACCTCGTGGGGCGAACGCGAGTCGCGCCAGATGGATTTCACGAAGGAAGACGCCGCCGATGATTTACTGCTCAACGAAGTGATCTGGCGCGCCGTACGCGGTGAGGATTCGCGGATGCCGGCCCCCACGCGGGCCGGCTTTGTCTTCGTCCACACCGACAAAGACGACGACGACTGACGCGGTGAGAAAGCGAGGGGATTCGGAGTCTCACGTAAAGTTCACGTCCACGCACACCATTGGCGGGCGCACGTTTTCATTCTCGAAGCCGATACGGAAGTTGTCGATCTTAAAATCGCGGACGTGCCGGGCGTTGACGAGTCACGGTTGTCAAGACGTCAGTACCCGAGCTGCTGATTGGGCTTATCGTCAAGGAGCCGGCACCGTCGGCTTCAACCCAAATTGCCGAAGGTATCTCTCGTCGCCGTTGTTGTGCAGCTTCCAGTATTCGAGGCGAGCGCTGCCGGTCAGTTCGGCGGAGATGTCCGGCAACAACTCCCAACGCAAGATGCGATGTGGGTAGTTGGCTTCGATCCAGAATTTGCCCTCCCGACCATCGGCGAATCTCACGTGGTAACAGCCGGACGGCGAAAAGTCGCCCGCGGGGACGCGGAAATCCAGTTCCTTATTGTGCACAGACACGAATTCGATTTCCACATCCGTCCACGCGAGTGGTTTATGGGCGAGACGACCAAAGTAAACGCCGGTTAGTAATGGAACGGTCTTTTTCTCTCCCGATTTCAGAAAGTCGCCGCGCAAGCCCCGCAGCAAAATCCACAAGCTGTCCTCGCTGATACCACCCTTCGGCCAAACGAGGTCGCGCGCGCCGGTCTCGCCTTCGAAGTAGCTGTTGTAGAAGCCGGTGATCTTGCCGGGATGGAAGAGTAATTCCTCAAACACATGCCCGCACCACTCGGCGCTGCTGAAGGTGACCTTGAGTGGCGAGAAATCCCGGCTGCGGACGAAGACGCTGACCATCGTGTTGTAGTCGTAGATACCGGTCTGAAAATCGCGGACGAGGTTGAGCTTCAACGCGTCCACGACATCGCGCGGATTCTTACCGGGATCGTCCACCTTCACCCGCTGCGATTCGCTGAACGGCTCAGTCACGTAGACGGCCACACCCTGCGCCTGCCGGACCTGGCCGTAGCGCGAGATGGTCATCTGGTAACTGTTGAGCTCGGCTTTACCATCATGCCAGTACGAATCGAAGTCGGGATCACCGGCGAAGACCGCCATCGGACCGATGAGAAGGAGCAGGAAGTATTTCATGGCGTTCCTTTCGGTGGTGTCATGATTCGCATGACGACCATGCCCAGCCATGATACAAATCGCCGCCCCAAGAGTCACGGCAAACGCGGCGCTCGCCGTTTTGGCGATGGCACCGGCCAGCAAACTGCCGAACGGTGTCAATCCAAGAAACGCCAGCGCGTAGATGCCTATGACGCGGCCCCGTAGTTCGTCCGGCACGCGCGTTTGAACGGACGTGTTGGCGGGCGCGAAGAAGATGATCATGAAGAAGCCGGAGCCAGCCAGCGTCGCCGCCGAAAGCCAGTAAACCGTCGAGTGCGTGAACAACACGAGCATGCCGCAAAACCAAAACAAGCCGCCGTAAAACAGCTTTCGCTTATGCGGCGAATCACCGAGCGACGCCAGCGTCAACGCGCCGACGAGCGCGCCCACTCCATTCGCAGCCATCAAGAATCCAAACCCGCGCGCGCCAACGTGCAACACAACGCCGCAAACGTATCGCTCCAACTGATCCCACCGGCCACGACACGCCGCGGCTGCGCCGAAGTATCGGCCGGTATGGTCGCGATCGTCGGGGTTGTCCGTGTTTCAGGCACGATGCGACTTCGTGCCAAACGCCAGCGAGGTCAAGCGTCTTCGACAAGAATCTGCAACGCCGCGCTCGTGCCCAACGTCAACACAGCGCGACCGTCGGCGCGCACAATGGCGGCGTCGGCGAGTTTGTCGCGCGATTCCACGACCACCTTCGTGCCGGGCATCAGTCCTTGCGCGTGGACAAACTGCAAGAACTGCGCGTCCTGATCCACAATCCGCGCCACCCGCAATCGCCGGCTCAGTTCGCAATTCGCGAGACTCTTGAGCGGCGTGCGCGTCAGTTTGCCTTTCGCGCCGGGGATCGGATCTCCGTGGGGATCGAATTGCGGATGACGGAGGAAGGCGTCGAGTTTCTCCAGCACTTTGTCCGAGAGCGCGTGTTCGAGTTCCTCGGCTTCCTCGTGAACTTCCGACCAATCCAGCCCGAGCGTTTGCACCAGGAACAGTTCGATGATGCGATGCCGGCGAATCACCCGCAGCGCGTGCCGCTCGCCCGCCGCGGTCAGCCGCACGCCGTCGCGCGGTTCGTAGTCGACCAAACCGGAGTCGGAGAGCGTCTTGACCATCGTCGTCGCGGTGCCGGGCGTAACCTGGAGGGCGGCGGCGAGGCGGCCCATCGGCAGCAATTTCTCGCCTCGCTGCTGCTGTTCGGTGAACAGATGCTTGAGGTAGTTCTCGACCGTCGGCGTGAGTGTGACAGCGCGTGCCATATTGGTTCGCGGCGGACTATATCTTGGGAGTTGACACGACGCAAGGTCAAAGGTAATACTTTGAGTACTCAAAATGAAAACATTGATCATGGTTGGATTATTACTTGTATGTAGCACTGCGGCGGAGCGGACGTATCCGTACAAGATCACCACGACCGTCGGGATGGTGACTGACATCGTCAAGCAGGTTGCCGGCGAGAAGGCGAAGGTTACCGGTATCATCGGCGAGGGCGTGGACCCGCACTTGTACAAGCCGACTCGCAACGACGTGGCGGCCTTGCTCGGCGCGGACGTGGTGTTTTACTCCGGCTTGGTCCTCGAAGGCAAAATGGGCGACACGCTGGTCAAGGTCGCGCGCAACAAGCCGGTGTATGCCGTCACGGAGTTGATCGACGAAAAATATCTGCTCGAACCGAAGGAATTCCAGGGGCACTACGATCCGCACGTTTGGATGGATGTGGGCGCGTGGTCGAAGGGCGTGGCCGCCGTCGCCAAGGCGCTCGGCGAATTCGATCCGCCAAATGCCGGCTTCTACAGGGAGAACGCTACGCGCTATCAGGCCGAACTGGCCAAGCTCGACGAGTACGCGTGCCAGACGATCGCGACCATACCGTCGAAGAGCCGCATCCTGATTACCGCGCACGACGCGTTCAACTACTTCGGTCGCGCCTACGGCCTGCAGGTCATGGGCATCCAGGGCATCTCCACCGAATCCGAGGCGGGCTTGCAGGACATCAACCGCCTCGTGGACATGATTGTGGCCCATGACGTGAAAGCGGTGTTCGTCGAGACCAGCGTGTCCGATAAGAACGTCCGCGCGCTCGTGGACGGAGCGCGGGCGAAAGGCAAAAAGATCAGCATTGGCGGTTTGCTTTTCTCCGACGCCATGGGCGCGGCCGGCACCTACGAAGGCACGTACCTCGGCATGATCGACCACAACGTCACCGTCGTCGCCAACGCGCTTGGCGGCAAGACGCCCTCGCAAGGCTTGAACGGAAAGCTGGCGAAGAAATGACCACCGCCACCCAGCGCCCCGGCGCGTCGCCCGTCGCCTCCGGCGCAGAGCATCCGCGCAACTCGCCGCTGTCGATTCACGACATGACCGTTGCGTATCACCGCAAGCCGGTCCTCTGGGACGTGGATCTCGACGTGCCGGAAGGAAAACTCATCGGCATCATCGGCCCCAACGGCGCCGGCAAGAGCACCCTGCTCAAAGCCGTGCTCGATCTCGTCCCGAAAGCTTCCGGCCGCGTCCTCATCTACGGCCAGCCCTACCGGCAACAGCGGCATCTCGTCGGCTACGTGCCTCAACGCGAAAGCGTGGATTGGGACTTCCCGGTCAACGCTCTCGATGTCGTGGCGATGGGCGTGTACGGGAAAATCGGCTGGTGCCGGCCGGTCACCCGCCCGCACCGGCAAGCGGCGCTCGCGGCGCTGGACCGCGTCGGCATGGCCGCGTACGCCAAACGCCAGATCAGCCAACTCTCCGGTGGCCAACAGCAACGCGTCTTCCTGGCCCGCGCGCTGGTGCAGGACGCGCGCATCTATTTTATGGACGAGCCGTTCGCGGGCGTGGACGCCGGCACGGAAAAAGCGATCATCACGTTGCTGCAGGATTTGCGGTCGCAGGGCAAGACCGTGCTGGTGATTCAACACGACCTTGGCACCGTGCCGGAATATTTCGATCATCTGATCCTCCTCAACATGCGCGTGGTCGCCATCGGCCCGACCGCCGAAGTCTTCACGCGGGAGAATTTGCAGAAGACCTACGGCGGCCGTCTGACGTTGCTCGATGAAGCCGCCGAGGCGCTGGCGCGCGAACGAGGCCGGTAATGCTGCTCGCGTCCCAGATCGCCGACACGGCCGTCACCACGCCGACGGGCGAGCAATTGCTGCGCGTGCTAACGCTGCAGGATTACAACACGCGCGTCGTCGTGCTCGGCACAATGCTGCTCGGCGTGGCCGCGGGAGTGATCGGCACGTTCATGTTGTTGCGCAAACGCGCGCTGATGGGGGATGCGCTCAGCCACGCCACGTTGCCGGGCATCGGCATCGCGTTCATCGTGATGAGCGCAGCCGGTGGCTCGGGCAAATACTTGCCGGGGCTTCTAGCCGGTGCGCTGGTGTCCGGCGTGACCGGCATGGCGTGCGTGCTGTTGATCCGGCATTGGACGCGGCTCAAGGAGGATGCGGCGCTCGGGATCGTGCTCAGCGTGTTTTTCGGGTTGGGCATCGCGGTGCTCGGGGTGATTCAGAAGATGACCACCGGCAACGCCGCCGGGCTGGAATCGTTCATCTACGGCAAGACCGCCTCGATGCTGGCGAGTGACGCGATGATGATTGCCGGCGTGGCGTTGATGGTGATCGTTGCGTGCACGCTGCTGTTTAAGGAGTTTGGGCTGTTGTGTTTCGACCAGGCTTACGCCGGCGCGCAAGGCTGGCCGGTCGTTGTGCTCGACACGATCATGATGGCGTTGGTGGTGGCGGTCACCGTGATCGGATTGCAGGCGGTCGGGCTGATTCTGATCATCGCGCTGCTGATCATACCGGCAGCGGCGGCGCGGTTTTGGACGGATCGTTTGCCCCAAATGGTCGCGACGGCGGCCGGGATCGGGGCGGTCAGCGGTTTGGTGGGCGCGGCGTTGAGCGCGCTCGTGCCGCGCATGCCGGCGGGCGCGATCATCGTCGTCGTGGCGGCAACGATTTTTCTGGTGAGCATGGTGTTCGGGTCGGCGCGCGGCGTGTTGCGGCGATTGATCGAGCACGTGCGGTTGAGCCGGAAGGTGGCGCGGCAACATTTGTTGCGGGCGTTGTTCGAATGGCACGAGGAATCGCCCGCAACCGATATGCCGTGGAATGCGTTGCTGGCAGAACGCTCGTGGTCGGCGGCCAGTTTGCGCCGCTTGCTGGCCGCGGCTCGTCGCGAAGCGCTGGTCGAAAGCGCGTACCGGCTGAGCGGGGCTGGCCGGGTTGAGGCGCAGCGTGTCGTGCGCAATCACCGGCTCTGGGAATTGTTTCTGATCCACTACGCCGACATCGCCCCGAGTCATGTGGATCGCGACGCCGACCGGATCGAGCACGTGCTGGATCCAGTCATCATTGGCGAGCTGGAAACGCTACTGGCGGCGGATGAGGCGCACCTGGACGTGCCGCCGAGTCCGCATTTGTTGAAGGTGAAGAATCCATGAACTGGACGGCGCTCGATACGTGGATTGTGGTGGCCGGCGTGCTGAGCGCGGTGGCGTGCGCGTTGCTCGGCAATTTCATGGTGCTGCAACGCATGAGCATGATGAGCGATGCCATCAGCCACGCGGTGTTGCCGGGATTGGCGGCGGGGTTTCTCCTGACCGGCAGCCGCGACAGCCTGACGATGTTTGTCGGCGCAGCGATCGTGGGCGTGTTGACGGCGCTGTTCACGCAATGGATCCACAAGTTTGGTCAGGTCGAGGAAAGCGCGGCGATGGGGGTCGTGTTTACGTCCTTGTTTGCCGTGGGCCTGATCATGATCGTGCGCGGCGCCGACAAGGTGGACCTCGACCCCGGCTGCGTGTTGTACGGCGCGATCGAACTCGTGCCGCTGGACGTGAAAATGATTTTCGGTCAGGCCGTGCCGCGAGCGGTGGTGAACCTGAGCGTGGTGTTTCTTCTGAACGTTCTTTTTGTCATCTTGTTTTTCAAGGAACTCAAAATCTGCGCGTTCGATCCCGGCCTGGCGACCACGCTCGGCATCAATGCCAACGTCATGCATTACACGCTGATGACGTTGGTGGCCGTGACGACGGTCGCGGCGTTTGAGACCGTGGGCAGCATTCTGGTCATCGCCATGTTGATCGTGCCAGCCGCCGCGGCGCATCTGCTGACCGACCGGTTGGATTGGATGATCGTGGTGAGTCTGGTGATCGCAGCGCTGTGCGCCGTGTTGGGCCACATCGCGGCGATCACGGTGCCCGGCTGGTTCGGGTTCACCGACACAAGCACGGCCGGGATGATGGCAGTGACGGCGGGCGTGATTTTTGCCGTCGTGTTCGTCGCGGCGCCCCGGTACGGGCTGTTGAGCAAACTGCTGCATCGCGCGCTGCTGAGTGTGCGGATCACGCGCGAAGACATTCTCGGATTACTTTACCGGTTCGAAGAATTGAACGCGGCGCTGACCTCCGCGCACTTGCGCGAAACGATCCTCGCCGGGTCTTTCCTTAAACGCTGGGCGATTGTCGGTCTGGCGCGCGCCGGCAAGATTCAGCGCGCGGGCGAGACGCTCGTTCTCACCGAATCGGGCCGGCAAGAGGCGCGCGGTTTGGTGCGGACGCACCGGCTCTGGGAAAGTTACCTTGAAAAACATCTCCTGTTGCCGGCCGACCACGTTCATCCCACCGCCGAACGCCTCGAGCACGTCACCAGCCCGGCGATGCAGGAGGAACTGGCCGAGAAAACCGGCCGCCCCGAAAGCGACCCGCACGGAAAGCGAGTGCCGAAATGAAATGGATCATCACGTTATTAATCTGCACAGCCAGCGTTGCGCGCGCCGATGCGCCGGCGAAAGCCATTCAGGACAATTCGTTCCTCGTCGAGGAAGCCTACAACCAGGAAGCGGGCGTCGTGCAACACATCTTCAACGCCGTGTGGGAGCACAACGGCGTCTGGACGCTGGCGTTTACGCAGGAATGGCCGGTCTTCACCCAGACGCATCAATTCTCCTACACCGTGCCGTACATCTTCGACCGGTCCGAGGAGGGCGTCGGCGATGTGCTGCTGAATTACCGGCTCCAAGCGCTGATGGAAACCGATTCGCTGCCGGCGTTCGCGCCGCGTTTCAGCCTGATCCTGCCGACCGGCGACAACGGCCTGACCGACGACACCGTCGGCTATCAATTCAATTTGCCGGTCAGCAAAATCCTCACCGATCGCTGGACTGCTCACTTCAACGCCGGTATGACTCTGTTGCCAGACGCTGCCGATGGTGACCTCGAGCATTTCAGCCTTGGCGCGAGCGCCATCTACGCGGCCACACCCACATTCAACGCGATGCTGGAAGTGGTGAGCAATTGGGATGAGGAAGCCAGCGGTCGCCGACCGGCAACGGTCGTGATTTCTCCCGGTATCCGCTACGCCGTCAACCTTTCCGGCGGCGCACAGTGCGTGCTCGGTGTTGCCGTCCCGGTCGGGCTGACCTCTGCCGCGCCCGATTACGGCGTGTTTCTCTACTTCTCCTTCGAGCACGCCTTCCATCGGCAGGATTAGCGAAACCGTTGCCGGACCAGTTCGTTCATCCGTTCGATCAACTTTGGCAAGTGCAGCGTGGCCAACTGACCGTACCGGACGACGACCCGGCCATTCACGATGACAAACTTCGCGCGGGTAGGGGAGCATAGCATCAACGCGCCGAGCGGATCTTGCGCGGCTGCGCCGGCATACTCCACGGCGTTGAGATCGAAGATCGCGATGTCGGCGGCGTGACCGGCGGCAAGGTTGCCGAGTTCGCCGGTACGATTGAGAAGTTTCGCGCCGCCAAGAGTGACGAGGCGCAGCGCGTCCTCGGCGGTGAAACTGTCCGCGCCGTTCTTCACGCGCTGCAAGAGCAGAGCTTGACGGGCTTCGCCGAGCACGTGCGCGGCGTTGTTGCTGGAGGAACCGTCTACTCCGAGACCGACGGTCGCGCCGGCACGCAGGAGGTCGCAGACCGGCGGGATGCCGGCGCCGAGAAGCATGTTTGACGACGGACAGTAAGCAACGGCGGTGCCGGTATCAGCCACGAGTTTGACTTCGGTGGCGTTAAGGCAGACGCCGTGCGCCCAAGAAACGTCCGGTCCAATCCAGTCGGCGCTCGCCAGATAGTCGGCGGGACGCTTGCCGAACTTCCGGAGGCAGAACTCGTTTTCGTCCACGGTCTCCGCGACGTGTGTGTGGCAGAGAACCCCGTGCGATCTCGCCAGTGCGCGCGTCTCCTTGAGCAGATCGGACGTGATGGAGAAAGGTGAGCACGGCATCAAATCGACGCGCGTCATCGCGTACGGCTTCGCGTCGTGAAACCGGCCTATCACGCGTTCGCAATCCTTGACGATGACCGGCTCGCTTTGCACGACGTCGTCCGGTGGCAGGCCGCCGGCGCTTCTTCCCAGCGACATCGAGCCGCGACCGGCATGGATGCGCATGCCGAGTTCAGTCGCGCCCTCGATGACTGCCTCGGCTTTCACGTCGGATTCGCGCGGGTAAACGTAGAACATGTCGTTGGTGGTGGTGCAACCGGACAACAGCATCTCCGCCATCGAAATTTGTGAGCCGAGCTTCACGGTTTCGAAATCGAGTTTGCCCCAGACTTCGTAAAGGCCGAGCAGCCAGTCGAAGAGCTTCGCGTTCTGCACCGGCAGCCGGCAACGCGTGAGCGATTGGTAGAGGTGATGATGCGTGTTGATCAGCCCCGGGATGACCGCGCAGCCAGTCGCGTCAATCATCTCATCGGCTTCTGACAACATACTGCTGACATCGAGAATCCGGTTGTCCTCGATCAGAACGTGGTGGCCGGGAAGTTGTTCGACCCTGCCGGCGTTCCAGCGGATGATGTGGCCGTTCTTGATGAGAAGCTTCATTGGTTTTGGGTGGGGGCAAGCTTAGCATCGGCACTCATTGCGATTCAACACATCTCCCAACCGCGCAGCGCGGCCGTGATTCGAATGGACAAGGCGCAGATGGTAGTGTCTGAATCGTTCAGCAAATAGAAAGGTCATGGTAGTTCTCCCTGCAATGTGAACAACTCAAACAAGGAGAACCGATCCATGACCCACAGGAAGCATAGCATCGACGTGACCGAACTGAAACAGATTGCCCAAGACCAA
>CAZMKD010000091.1:0-8588 GCA_964566575.1 uncultured Verrucomicrobiota bacterium | reverse complement strand
ATCGAGACCACGTGTATAGCTACATGTCCAGAAGGATTCAGGTTACGAATGGGCGCATCCTCGGGGATGGGTACGCACCACGTCACGACTCGCCAAGGCGCTGGTTAGAGCGCAATCGCAGCCGACTCTACGAGGAGCTTTCATTCTGGCATTGTAGCTGCGTGTACCGGCCTGACTTTGAAAGTCTCGATTCACAGCTGGATGGATTCAAAGCCCCAGGCGAATTAATCCCGGCTCTGTTGGCCGCCCTCCATACTGGCACATTGACCGTGCTCTCGATTCAACAAATCCTCAAACGCGCCTCGCGTCCCAGCAAGATCCCTCCCTTCCTGGCTTAGCGCCCATTTTCCTGTCTGTCATAAATGTTACGAGCCTCCTAGCTGTAGTATTGGAGATACTACATAGCAGTAGCTGGTATTTCTCATTCTTAGGACAACACAGGGGGGAGTGCGCACATGGGAAAAATTTATAAGGCTAAATCACCGATCGGGCGGTTTGAGTCGTTGCCGGACTGGATGACCCCAGATGAGGCTAGAAAATTTCTCCGCATAGGTCGGTCGACACTATATGAACGACTCAGGAACGGAGAAATTATATCTCGCCGGTTCGGTCGACAATTCCGAATCGCCAAGGAAGCCCTACGTCCGACGGCTGGGCGAAGTTAGTACCAATGATGCCGGATACGCCGATGATCGCCGCTGGAGGGGAAACAAAGCCGCCTCGGGTTGATGTGCCGCGATACTTTCGAGTCGCGTGCCGATTCCACGACGACGAAAAGGTCCGGGCTTGGCCGGACTGGATCAAGCTATTCGCCTTGTATCTGCTGACAACAAAGCACAGGAATCTAGAAGGCTTCTTCGTGTTGCCGCCTGATTATGCCGCCGCGGATCTCAGATGGAAGAGGAGTCGAGTGTCGAAGGGCCTTGGCCTCCTCGAAGCCGATGGATTTCTGTCATTCGATCCCGCAACGAATCTCATCCTCGTCAGGAATGCCTTGAAGTACCAACAACCAGACAGCAAGAACGTGCAAAAGGCGGTGCTTAGTAGGATCCGAAACCTTCCTGAAAACCAGAAACTATTGCAGGATTTTATTGACCTCGCGACAGAACATTGTCGGAAAACCGGGCTTTCGCCATGGGCACAGGGGTTTCCTGAGCTCCTCCGGAAGGAGTTCAGGCCACAGCAAAACCCATGACGACCTTTGAACACTTGTCGAACTGGTGTCGGAACGTTTGTCCGAACACCTGTCGGAACGGGTGTCCGAACAAGGGTTGGAACTCTTAATCTTATATCATGAATCAGAAATCAAGAATCAAGAATCAAGAATCAAGAATCAAGGATCACTCCCGAAGCCTTCAATGAAGGCTTTCCCTACCGGTATCGCAAAGCGATACGGGTAATCTTAATCGAAACGTGGAAGAAGCGGACGGTTGGTAGGGTGCAAAAAGCGGAGGTTCGGACAGCGGAGGGAGAAACGATGAGCCCATTGAACCCAATTTCCGGTCTGTTGGATCTCCGGCCACACCTGAAGGAGGGACCGTGAGCGAACAGGCGGTGCCGCCGAAATCGATTTATCAGGCTGCAACTGAATTCATGAAAGATCTGCTTAGGCATTTCCATCATGATTCGTTCGATGTTAGTGAGGATCCGGAGGAGGCCGAAGAGGAACGATGAAAGGTCGCGCGCTGATTCTTAACCAGTCTCGTTCGGATCTGCGCGTGGCCTCGGCTGGCAGTGTTGGCCTCCCGCCAGCACTGCCAGCCTCTCATATTTTGACGGTTGCACAGGCGGCGAAGGTGTTGGGCAAAAGCCCGATGACGCTGCGCCGGTGGATTGCGGCAGGGGCGCCCTGTTTCGAGCTGGGTGAAGTGGGACGGGGGCACAGCTCTCGCGTGGATCTCGACGCCCTTCAGCACTGGCTGGCGAACCGTGCGGCACCAGGATTGACCGAGACGGCTCAAGCGGCCCAACTCGATTCGCTCGCCGAAAGCCTGTGGCGCGTCCTGAAGAATGACGAGGCCGCTGCGAAGGTGGGGATCTCTGCACGCCAGGCGGCAGGCTTGTTAATTTTGACCTATGAACGCCTAGCGAAAGATCTCACGCACAGGCCGGTCGATATAGAGGATCTCCCTGCGCAAATGCAACGGTTATGTTCCATTAGACTAGGGTGATCTCCGACAGAACGATACGACTTTTTTTTGATCGGAGGAGTGAAATGGATTTACTGCAAAAAGCCCACTTACGACAAACCATTGCGGACCAGGCCAAAGGGCCGAAACTCAACCTGGATAATTTATTCACCAATCTGGCACGTGGCCAGCTGGCGGGTGAAAACCAGGAGGCCTTGCAAGAATCAGCGCGGCGGGACGGTGTGACGTATGACCCGGTGCGACCCTACATTTCACTTCGTGATTTGTCGGCGGCTGTGGCGGCGAGCGGAGGATTTTTGAAACAGGTGGACACGCAAGAGTCCATCGATATTCTCAGGCCCTTTTCGGTGATGGCCAGGATGGGGGTTCGAGTCGAGCTTGGCCTCGTCGGCGATCAAGTGGTGCCGAAAGTGACAGCAAAAATCACCCCGAATTGGTTGCCGAACGAAGCGGCTACGGGCACGGCCACGACTCCGCAACTCAGCCAGGTGACGTTGACGCCAAAGAATGTAGCGGGCGTGTTGAACTATTCCCGCCAGCTGTCGACGCAGGCCAACGTCAAGCAGTTTGCAGGGCGGGAATTATTGCGCACTGTCGGCACGGCGCTTGACCAAGCGATCATCAACGGAAGTGGGGTCAGTGGTCAACCCCTGGGATTGATCGGTACCGGCGGAGTCCAAACGCAAACAGGCACGACCTTGAACAGCGGGGTCTTTACGATGAAACGGAAGTCGGCTGAGGCCAATGTCACAGATGAATCGATCAGCTTCTTGAGCACGCCGGCCGTGCGAGAAGTATTGGAAGGACGAGAGCGGGCGGCCGGCGGTGGCCGATTTGTCTGGGACAAGGATCAAGTCGCCGATCGTCCTGCGAGGGTGTCAACCGACATGCCGACCGCGACGATGATCTGCGGCGACTTCTCGTTGATCTATGTGGGTATCTGGGGAGCCGGATTTCTATTAGAGGTTAACCCTTTTGAACAAGCCCTCTTCAGGACCGGGATCATTCAGGCGAGAGTCTTGGTCAGTTGCGACGTGGCCGTGCTGCATCCATCGAGCTTCATCGTCGCCAGTTCAATTACATAACCAATGGCCTGGGTGACCCAATGGCGGACCGCTACGAGCCGAGAACAATTTCACCAAACATGCTCGAACCCGTCCAGGTCCGTTGTGTGGTCGAGTTCCAGCTGGGCGACAAGGTGGTGCAGGTGGGCGAGGTGGTGACCGTCTCACGATCCCGAGCGGACTATCTTCGATTTCTAAGGTTAGCAGAGTGGATGATTGGTCACAGCGTAAACGCCCCAGAACCGCCGCCCGATCCCCGAGGGAGGCCGCGAACATGAAACGCTATTGCGCCTGTGGCAAATCCGTGTTCGTGCAGTTTAAACCTACCCAGCGCTCCGTCTCCCATCAAGATCTCGCAGATCATGATCTCTGCCATAGATGCTGGCGCGTCCTGTGCCAACAGGTGCGGGCCGCGCGACTGCAGGTCAAGCCATGGTGGGCCGTTAAACGTCCGGTGCTCTACAGCTATGATTGACTGTACGAAAATTTCACCGGGTCCCAGTTGGCGTTAGCGTAAGCGGGTGCCCGCGCTCTCGTTATTTAGCTAGAGTGAGGGGAAAAATTTGGGGCTTGTTTTCCTTAGAGTTTCTGAGATTCCTTTTCATGTCTTATGGACCTTCCCTTTTTGGTGCGGAGCGTTGGGCGGCGACGGAACTGGCGGAGGCGCTGTGTCTTTCGACTCAACGAATCAACCAACTCGTGAAGGAAGGTATCCTGCCCTCCCCGATCGAGGGGCGCTATGCCCCACGGGAAGCAGTCTCGCGGTATGTGCAGCATATTCGGCAGCGCGAGGAGAGGCAGTCGCACGCTGGCGAGGCGGTGAGGAAACTACAGCTCGAAAACCAAACGCGGCAGATCAAGCTCCAGAAAATCGCGGGCGCGCTGGTGCCGGCCGAGCGCGTGGCGAAAGACTGGTTCGAAGTCACGCGGCGTATACGGGATACCCTGTTAAACCTCCCCGCTCGATTGAGCGGACCATTTGCGGCGGAGAGTGATCAACGAAAAATTTTCGACGAGTTCACGCGTGAAATTTTTCAGGTGCTTACGGAGTTATCGACCAGACAAGCCCCCGCGCCTGTAGCGGGTCGCTTACCGTTAGGGGTTGCCCCGGAACCGAAGCAATCGACGGATCAGACAGAGGCCATGGATGAAGCGGGTGAGCACGACGTGCAAGACCCTGAAGAGCTCGATGGGGAGTCAAACCAACAAGGAGATTCGTGATGGCCAGGATTACCGTTACAGCCATAAATTTCGATAAAGCCGAGCAAGCCTTGAAGGACGCTTCGAACATCAGCGCAAGATTCGTCAAGACGGCGTTGCAACGATTCGCGAAGCGAGTGGCCAAGCGAACGAAGGTTGACTACCTGAGCGGCCGCCCAGGCATTGTGGGCGGGCCGTGGCGTCGCATCAAAGATAAGAACGTGGGCGGGTTCGTGGCGGGGAAAGATCTCTCTGATCTGCCGGCCGTCAACAAAGTGTCCCGGGTGCTCCGCACACACGTGGAAGGGGCGACCATCACCGCCAAGGGCGCGGGCTTTCTCTTTCTGAGCCGAAAAAGTGGGACATCGGCAAGCAAGGTCTTTGCGCGGGTCAGGTCCGTGACAATTCCCGCTCGTGTACCGTTCGAATCCGTCTGGAGGAAAGAACTGCCAGGAGGGGTAGAAGCGGTGCGCGCGGCGCTCCATCGGGCCATGAATCTATCCTTTGACCAGCGCATGGACACCATCTCGAAATACTTAAACAAGGCCGCGTCACATCTCTGAACTACTGGAGGAAAGCGGCCGATGAGTTGGGCTAATACCGCCCATATCAAAAAGCTCAAAGTGACGCTGGCCGGCAGGCCGATCACCAAATCTGAACAGCTGCTCCTGTTCGTACTGGCCGATTACCACAATGAAGACAGCGGTGAGGCCTGGGTATCGCTCGAGCGCCTCGCAGCGGAGTCGCTCGACACACCGGCCGGGGTGGTCCGGATTATACGGGGCTTGGAAACAAAAAACGTGCTGCAGATTATCCGGGATCCCGCTCGTCACGCACACGGCTATCCGGTCCGCAGAAGACGCAGGGAGAGATCACATGGCCTCAGATTCGGTCGACATGGTCGCGCGGCCGGGTGGAGAGCTGGTTACCTATACGCCACATGGCGGGGTCGCGAAGACGTTTCTGGCGATCGTGGAGCGGCGGCCTACACAAGTGGAGCGTGCCGGGGGCTTTCAGTTCGGGGTGAACACGCTGGAGCTGTTGATTCCGAAGGATGCGACGAACGGCGTGATCAGTATCAAGGAACGATTCGACCGCGTGCGATTCAAAAAGAATTTACGCGACGCGCAGGAGACTGACTTCAGCGTGTAAAAGGTCATGCAAGAAGACGCGGGATTAACCGCCAGTGCCGGCGGGATGTTCCGCGTGATGGTACAAGCGTAAATACCGACGGATGCGGTCTAGGCGGCGCGCCAAGTGCAGACGTCTGCAGAGAAGCCCTGGCGGCGGTGCGAGTGTCCTGTCCACGGTGCGCCGGCTATTCGATAGTGATGGATCTATCTCATGAGAGACGAAGAGACGATTCGAGCTGAACGCTGTGTGAATTGCGGATGGATCGGCGGGGAAACGACGATCGACATACACCACGCGCTCGACCATCCTCCGGAGCCTGGCCCACATGCGAACCAGCCGATCTGGGACCCTGATCGGCGGCGGTTGAGGGCTAAGGGCGAGACTTCGGGAACTGTCCCTTCTTTTCCATCTCCTCGAGGTGGGCGCGTGAGAGCTCAATAAGCAACTGCTTAACTGACTTTTGCTCGATCGCGGCGGCAACTTTAATTTTGTGCATCAAATCGCGGGGAATGTCGCGAAAGACCCACGAGCCGGCTTTCTCGTCCTGAGATTTATTCTTTGACATAAGCGGACCGTAGCATGAACCGTTAACCGAGGTAAATAACTGTTGACATGCTATGCTGTCACTTGATAGCATGCAGTTATAGAAAGGAAATCTTATGCGAATGGTGAGAATCGTGATTCAGGTACCGATGACGGTGAAAGCCAAGCTCGACGCGCAGCGTAAGCTCGGCACTACAGCCAGTGGGCTGATCCGCCATCTCTTGGACCAACATTTCAACCAAACGCGGCGAAAGCCTGCAGCCTAACGGGTCGATCGACCCATTATGAAAGGGGCCCTTCTATGTCCAACGTACCGGCTTTGAAGAAACATCCTGCGCGCCCGCCGGCTGCCAAAGGAATGCGAGAGACAGAGGACGGACTGAGCGCGATCGCCGCAGCGGCAGAGGATCTGTGCGCCGAAATCCGTGATGTCGGAAAAGTGGTTGATGTGGACATTGGGCGCCGCGCCGGAAACGGATGAATAGGATGTGGGCATTGGAGCTCTCAAGATGATTCAGTACAAGATCACTTTGATCCAGCGCGCCGCAGGCATCATTTGGGCCAATATCGGAATGTTCGAAGAAAGGACGGTGAGCGATGGCAAAGGCACTGGCGATTGTGCAGAGGTCTGCACCGAAGCCGAACCAAAAGCGCGAACGGATTGAAATGCTGGAACGGCGGCCAGAAGAGGACTGGTTCATCGCCAAGAAGACGCCCCGTGGCGGCACGAAATGGTATCTCCGCTTCACGATCACCGGCCTCTATCCTCGCCTGTATGGTCCCTTTCTCACCAAGCGTAAAGCCATCCTGTTCCTTGATAACCTCCACAACACAATCTGCGAGTTCTGGACGCAAGTAGACGATGTGCTCGATCGGTACGCAAACGAAGGAGAGTTTGAAAAAGTGAATTGGGGACCGATCATCGAGCACCCGCTCGTGACGAAAGGACGGTGAGGCATGAACGCGACCTGGGTGCATTATGAAATTTGCACGGAAGACGAGCATGGACTCTATCCGTTCGGCCTTCACTATTCGACAAGGCTCGAGGCCGAGGATGAACTGAAAATCGTTGCCCCCGACCATCCAACCGCGTTCATCATCACCGTGGTTAAAACCCGGTGCGGTGTCCGGTCACATGGAGGGCTGCAGCAGAGATACCTGCAGCCTGTGTAATGAGAGGCCATCTCGTCAAACGCTACAAAGGAAGCTGGAGCATCGTGCTCGATCTTGACCGCCGCCGAGATCCCAAGACGGGTTTCTTAAAGCGCGTTCAGAAGTGGTTTAGTTTTCGAGGGACGAAAAAAGAGGCAGAAGAGCATCTCTCCGAGCTCCTCCATCGCTACCATCAAGGGGGAGTGCTCGAACCCTCGAAGCTGCTCTTGAGTGATTGGCTCCATCGGTGGTTGGAGACGGCCGTAAAGCCTGGCTTGGCACTCAGGACCTATGAAACCTACAAGAGCCTCATCGACAAACATCTCAAGCCAAACCTCGGACACTATACGCTCGGAGAACTCCGGCCTGATCACCTTGAGGGGTATTACCACGGCAGCACGCTTGAGCCGAAGACCCTGGAAAGCCATCATAACGTGTTGTCGGGGGCGTTGGGGGTGGCTGTTCGTCATAAGCTGATTCGTGACAATGTAGCCAGTCTGGTGATGAATAAACCGCGCGCGCGGGACAATCCCGAAAAGACTCAGGCGCAGTGCTGGGACATCGAGGAGGCTCGGGCGCTGCTTCAGGCGGCTCAGGAGGCTGGACCTCAGCCGGCGGCATTCTACCGCCTTGCCCTGGAGAGCGGGGCCCGTAAGGGGGAACTGTGCGCGTTCCAGTGGGGTGATCTGGACATGGAAGCGGGGAAGCTGACGGTCATGAGGCAATTGATCAAGCGGTGGCCGGCGCCGATCTTCGGACCGCCGAAGAATAGGAGAGCGCGGACAATCGATCTCTCGCCGGAAATGCTGGGCTTACTCCGCAAGCAAAAGGCGTACCAGGCTGAGGTCAAGCTTCTGGCGGGGAATACCTACCAGGACCATCGGCTGATCTTTGCCTATACTCAACCGCCGTTCGGGATGCCGCTCTCCGCCAACAACATCGGGCAACGCGAATTCTCTAAGCTGATCGAGGCGGCGAAGGTCCGTCCGATCACGTTTCACGGCCTACGACATACGGCGGCCACGCTGATGCTGAAGGAAGGCATCCCGATCAAGGTGGTGGCGGAACGGCTGGGCCATAAGAAAATCACGATCACGCTCGACATCTATGCCCATGCGCTGCCCTCAATGCAGAAAGAGGCGGCCGCAAAACTCGGCGCCCTGTACAACGGGTGAAGGCTGGTTAGCGGTTTGTTAGCTTTGCTCTTGCTGAGGCTGCTGTAAGCATGCGTGATTTAAGGGAAGAGGTGAGGAGTGGTGCCGAGGGACAGAATTGAACTGTCGACACCAGCCTTTTCAGGGCCCCAACAGACTCAGCAGAAGCAACATGCTTATAACAAAAAGAC
>CAZMKD010000090.1:0-22929 GCA_964566575.1 uncultured Verrucomicrobiota bacterium | reverse complement strand
TCCCGGGCCCGCCGCCGTACGGCTTGTCGTCAACCACGCGATGCTTGTCGTGGGTGAAGTCCCGCAAATTGTGCACCCGGATCTGCACCAGCCCGGCTTCGCGCGCGCGCTTCAGGATGCTTTCATCCAGCGGCCCGTCGAAGATCCGCGGGAACAACGTCAGGATGTCGAACTCCATCACGCCGCCGGTGCTTCGCCGCCGCCCCGCTCGGAGCGGGGCCGCCCCTCTGGCTCGATGATTTCCAGCATGGCACGCTTGCCATGCTTCGCGGCCGCGCTGGTCAACAACGTGCGGATCGCAGTGATCGTGCGTCCGCTCTTGCCAATGACTTTGCCGACGTCGGTCGGGTTGAGCCGCACTTCGAAGACCACCACGCGTTCGCCGTCCACTTCGCGGATATCGACCTGCTCGGGATAATCGACCAATTCTTTGACCACGTACTCGATAAACGCCTTCATCGCACTCTCGTCCACGACCTGTAGCCGAAGCGTGAGCTTCGGCCGAGGCTTACGCCTCGGCTACAGCGCTCAGGCCGCTTTGGCTGCTGCCCGCTCAGCCTTCTTCAAAAAGCTGCGAACGGTGTTGCTGGGCTGCGCGCCTTTGCTGATCCAAAACTTCGCGCGCTCCACGTTCACCGTGAAATTGTTCTCGGCCTTTTTCGGGTTGTACGTGCCGATATTCTCGATGAACCGCCCGTCGCGCGGGCTGCGACCGTCCGCGACCACGATACGATACACCGGTACGTTCTTCGTTCCAACCCGCCGCAATCTGATTCTTACTGGCACAGTGTATAAACTCCTTTACCGGGGCAGCCGCATGCCGGGCAACGCGCCTTTGCGTGCCATTTTTTTCTGCAGCTTGCCCATGTCTTTCATCATTCGCTTCATTTGATTGAACTGCTTGAGCAAATCGTTGACCTCCGCCACGCTTGTGCCGCTGCCGCGCGCGATGCGCGTGCGACGGCTTGCGTTTAGGATTTCAGGACGCCGGCGTTCCTCGCGCGTCATCGACTGCACAATCGCCTCCACGCGCTTCAACTGGGAATCGCCAAGGCTGAGGTCGGGCATTTTACCCATCCCGGGCAACATGCCAAGCAGATTCTCCAGCGGCCCGAGCTTCTTCAACTGCTGCAATTGCCCCAGAAAATCCTCCAAATTCAGCGATTGGTCTGCGATTTTCTCCTGCAACCGTTCCACTTCCTTCGCGTCAAACGACTCCTGCGCCTTCTCGACCAACCCCACCACGTCGCCCATGCCGAGAATCCGACCGGCCATCCGCTCCGGGAAGAACGTCTCCAAGTCGTCCAACTTCTCGCCCACGCCGGCAAACTTGATCGGCTTACCGGTCACCGCCCGCATCGAAAGCGCCGCGCCGCCGCGCGCATCGCCATCGAGCTTCGTCAATACGATTCCGGTCAGTCCCAACGCCTTGTCGAAATGTTCCGCGATGTTCACCGCTTCCTGGCCGGTCGCCGAATCGGCCACGAGTAAAATCTCTTGTGGCTTCACTAAATCCCGCAGCCGGACAAGTTCTTGGATCAACTCTTCGTCAATGTGCAGCCTGCCGGCCGTGTCGAAGATCACCAAATCGCGCCCCTGCGCCTGTGCCGCCGACAACGCCTGCTTCGCGATCTTCGTCACGTCCTTCTCATCGCGCAGCGCGAAGACCGGTATCTGTAATTGCCGGCCAAGTGTCTCCAACTGGTCAATTGCCGCCGGCCGGTAAACATCGCACGCCACGAGCAACGGTTTCCGGCCTTGCTTCGTCAAAAGTTTCGCCAGCTTGCCGGTCGAAGTGGTCTTGCCGGACCCGTGCAAACCAACCATCATTACGTGCCCGGTAATGGGTTTTTGCTGGCTCTCGCCCATCAACGCCACGAGTTCGTCGTGGACAACCTTCACGATCTGCTGTCCCGGCGTGACGCTGGATAAGACTTCCTTCCCCAATGCCCGCTGCTTCGTGCGCTCGATGAAATCCTTGGCGACCTTGTAATTGACGTCCGCCTCGAGCAACGCGACGCGCACCTCGCGCAGGGCATCGGCAACGTTCTTCTCCGTCAACTTGCCGTAGCCGCGCAGGTTCTTGAAGACCGACTGTAGTTTGTCTGAAAGTGAGTCAAACATGGATACTCGCCGCGCGGAATATCACCGCTGAGATGCTGACCGGCAAGGAAATTACCGGGGCGGAAAGGCGATCAGGACTTGCTGTTGAGATCGTCGGCCTCGAGCGCATCGACGCGGCGACGAAGTTTGTTCAGCGCAATTTCCTGAATCTGACGGACGCGTTCGCGGGTCACTTTGAACTTCTTACCCACGACCTCCAACGTGCGAGGTTCACGCCCATCGAGCCCGTAGCGCAGGGTGACGATCTCGGCCTCGCGTGGCGACAGATGTTTGACGTGTTGGCGAATTTCCTGCCGGCCCATCTTGGCGCGGAGCTGCTCATAGGGGCTCGTCGCGCCCTCGTCCTCGACAATATCGCTGAATCGGTTGTCGTCCTCATCGCCGATCGGGGCGTCGAGGCTGATGGGGTTCACGCCGAGTTTGCGAAGCTGGGCCACCCGGGCCGCTGAAACGCCTATGCGCTCGCCCAACTCGGTATCACTAGGCTCACGGCCAAGCGTCTCGGTGAGTTTCAGATTGGCGCGATGCAATTTGTGAACCTTGTCCACGATGTGGACCGGCAACCGAATCGTCTTGGATTGGTTCGAAAGGGCGCGACGGATCGATTGCTTGATCCACAACGCAGCATAGGTGGAAAGTTTCGCGCCCTTGTTGGGGTTAAATCGCTCGACGGCTTTCATCAGGCCGATGTTGCCTTCGTTGATCAAGTCGAGCAGCGGCAGTCCGAGATTGGAGTATTCGTGGGCGATTTTGACCACGAGGCGCAGATTCGCTTTGATCATGTGCTCGCGCGCACGCTTGTCGCCTCGCTTGACCCGCGCAGCCAATTTGGTCTCCTCCTCGCGTGTCAAAAGCGGCGTCTTCCCAACCTCCCGCATGTAGAGTTGGTGGGAGTCACCGCTATCGTTGTATCGGCCAATAACCATGGGTGTTCTTTCTGTCCGGGCACTACGACCCTTCACCCAAGTTAGATGCACGGCGGCAGGATTTGGTTCAAAATGCTGCCGAAAGCACCGAATTCAGCGTGCAATCCCATTTAAATCGGGCGACTATTCTGCGATGCGCTCGATTTTTGCGCCGAGTTGCCGGAGTTTCTGGTCGATGCGTTCGTAGCCGCGGTCGACGTGGTAGATGCGGTTGATCTCGGTCTCGCCATCAGCGGCCAGACCGGCAAGCACCAGACCGGCACTGGCGCGCAGATCGCTGGCCATGACAGGTGCGCCGCTGAGACGTTTGACGCCTTTCACAATCGCGCTGCTGCCTTCCAGCGATACGTCCGCGCCGAGACGCGCCATTTCGCTGATGTGCATGAAACGGTTCGGGAAAACCTTTTCGGTGATGACGCTGATGCCGGGAGTGACGGTCATGCACGCGCTCATCTGCGCTTGCATGTCGGTCGGGAATCCGGGGTACGGCATCGTGATGACGTCCACGGGTTTCAGATCGCCGTTGCCGGTGACGCGAATCGTGCCGTTGGTGCGCTGAACGGTCACACCGGTTTCTTCGAGTTTGTCGCGGACGGCATGAAGATGTTCGGCGCGCGCGCCTTTGATTTCGATGTCGCCGCCGGTAATCGCCGCCGCGGCCATGAACGTGCCGGCCTCGATGCGGTCCGTGATGACCGTGTGTTCCGCGCCGTGGAGTTCTTCAACGCCTTCGATTTCAATGATGTGGCTGCCGCCGCCTTTGATCTTCGCGCCCATCTTGGTGAGGAAATCGCAAAGGTCTTCGATCTCGGGCTCGCAGGCTGCGCCTTCGATCCAGGTGGTGCCTTTGGCGAGCACGGCGGCCATCATGACGTTGGCCGTGCCGAGCACAGTCGATCCGAAACGTCCGCCCATGAAAACATCGGTGCCGGTCAGTTCGTGGCACCGGGCGTGGACGTAGCCGTTTTCGACGAGCACTTCCGCGCCGAGACGCTTGAGGCCTTTGATATGCTGGTCGATTGGCCGGTCGCCGATGACGCAGCCACCCGGCAATGAGACTTTGCAGTTGTGCAAGCGCGCGAGTAACGGGCCAAGCAGACAGACCGACGCACGCATTTTGCGGACGAGTTCATACGGCGCAACACCGAGTGGGTGTTCGGCGCGGACTTCGACGACGCCCTCCGCTTTGTGGTGGGTGACCTTGACGCTAAGCCAGCGCAGGATGTCACCCATAAATTGGATGTCGCTGAGATTCGGCACACCGCGGATGACGCACGATTCGGTCGTCAACAACGTGGCGGCGATAATGGGCAAAGCGGAGTTCTTCGATCCGCTGATCTGCACAGTTCCACGGAGGGGATTCCCCCCGGTCACGATAATCTTTTCCATAGCTCCCTCCTTGGTGAAAGCTATTTACGGCTGCTGCGTTTCCCCACTACTTCGGCACGGCCACGATCACGCGTTCGTGCCCCTGCAAATCCTTCAACACCTGCGCGACCGTATAGTCCGCGCCAACAAACAACTGCTCGACAGCCGCGCGCTGCCCCGCGCCCATTTCGAGCGCGACAAACCCGGTCGGTGAAAGAAAGCGCCTGGCCTCGACGACCAAGCGGCGGATGACTTCGAGACCATCCTCACCCGCAATCAACGCCTGCACGGGCTCGAAGTCTTTCACCTCCCTGGGCAGCTTCGCCAAGTCCCCACTGGCGATGTACGGCGGATTTGAAACAATCGCGTCGCACGTGAAGCTGTCAGGAAGTTTTTCTAGCAAATCGCCCGGCAAAAGGCGAACATTTTTTTCCAAACCGTGACGTTTTACGTTCCCCGCCGCCACTTCCAACGCTTCCGGGCTGACATCGATGCCGGTCACCTCGGCTGCCGGCAACCTCTTTGCCAGCGCTACGGCGATGCACCCACTACCGGTGCCGACATCCACAATCTTACTGGGTTTGCGCTCGACAACCGCCTCCACCAGCAGCTCCGTTTCCGGCCGCGGAATCAACACACGCCGATCCACCGCGAGCTTCAGCCCGCAAAACTCGGCTTCGCCGGCAATATATTGCACCGGCTCGCCCGCGACGCGTCGCTTCACCATCTCGCGCAGCGCCTCCAGCGTCTTTTCATCCAGCTCGCGCTCAAATTCGAGATACAGTTCGAGCCGTTTCTTCTTCAGGACGTGTGCGAGTAACAACTCAATCGTCAACCGGGGCGATTCGATACCGGCTTTCTCAAAGTACGGCGTCGTCTTGTTAATGACATCGAGAATGCGCACGCTAGACTTTCAGCACGATCTTGCCGAAAAACTTCCGCGACTCCATGTGACGATGTGCCGCGGCGGCTTCTTTCAGCGGGAACACGCGATCCACAATCGGCCGTAGCTTGCCGGCTTCGACCAATCGAATCACCTGCAGCAATTCCGCGCGTCCGCCCATAAAGCTGCCGAGAATCGTGTGTTGCCGGGCGTAGAATGGACGGATGTCCACCGCTGCACTCGGCCCGCTCGTCGCGCCGCACGTCACCATGCGACCGAGTTTTGCCAAGCATTTGAAATTCTTCGGCCACGTCTCCGGGCCGATGTGCTCGAAGATGACGTTGACGCCACGATTGCCAGTCAGTTTGTTTACTTCGTTGGCGAAATCGTGTGTCCGGTAATTGATGACTGCGTCCGCACCGAGCGCTTTTGCTTTGGGAACTTTCTCATCGCTGCCGACCGTCGTGATGACCGGTGCCGCGCCGCAAAGCTTCGCGACTTGAATCGCCATCGCGCCGATTCCGGAACCGGCGGCGTGGACGAGCACAGACTCACCGGCTTTCAACTGCGCCCGGGTTACCAGCATGTGCCATGCGGTCAATGTCACCAGCGGAATCGCCGCCCATTCCTCGAAGCTGAGCTTGTCGCTCACCGGTATCACGTCGCTCCGGTGGGCCTTGGTGAACTCGGCGTAGCCGCCTTGCCGTTTGCGGCCCATGATGTCGAACGACGGACTCATCGAATCCCAGCCGCTCGAAGTGTACTCGTCAATCACGCCATCAGTCACACCGGGCGAGATGATGACGCGTTGACCATCCACCTCGCCGGCAATGTCGTTGCCGAGGATGTGCGGCATTTCAATAGGGAAACCGGCAGCTTCACGAATCCAGATATCGAGATGGTTGAGCGCGCACGCCCGGACACGCACGAGAACTTCATCCGCAGAAGGTTTCGGGTCTGGAACGTCGGCGTATTCGAGTTTGTCCGCGCCGCCGTGTTCGCGAAAGATGACCGCTTTCATAACGCCTCCATGATCCGCTTCAGCACAAACATCCAGAGAAAAAAGATGAAGAACCCGACCGCGACGAGCCACCACAGCCAACCGATGCCGGGCTTACGTTTCCCAAACTCGCGCCGCTTCCAATCCTCGTACTTGAACTCGTCCGGATCCTCGATGCCGGTGCCGTCGTAGATGGTGTTTTCGGACCAGCCGGTCTTCTCGTCTGAGCCGCATTCGGGACACGCCTTCGCCTTCGCAGGAACCTCTGCGCCACAGGCGGGACAGATGAAATCGTCCTCAGGCATTGAACTTGATAATCGGCGGCCACGAACGGGTGTTGGCTTCGCCGGGAAGTTTGTGCGTGGCATCGATGCCCATCTTGCTTCCAAAACCCATGACCGGCGTCGCATGGTCGAGCACATCGGCCGGACCTTTGGTGAAAATGATGTCGCGTTCGGGATCGATATTCGCGCACAGACGAAATAGCACGTCCCGGGTGTCGTGCACGTTCACGTCGGCATCGACGACGACGATCATCTTGGTGAACATCATCAACCCCATGCCCCACAGCCCGTGCATCACTTTCATCGCATGATAGGGAAATTGTTTCTTGATCGAGACGACGACCAGATTGTGGAACACGCCTTCGGCCGGCAACGCCATGTCCACGATCTCCGGGAAGTTCATTCTAAAGACCGGCAGAAAAATGCGGACGCTCGCCGTGCCCATGTAGAAATCTTCCATCGGCGGCACACCGACGATGGTGCTCGGATAGATCGCGTCGCGTCGGGCGGTGATGCGTTCGATGTGAAACTTCGGGTACGGCTCCGGCAGTGTGTAGTAGCCGGTATGATCGCCAAACGGTCCTTCCATCTCCAGCTTCTCATCGGGGTCGACGTAGCCTTCGAGCACGAAATCGCAATCGGCCGGCACCTCCAAGTCGTTCGTCTGGCACTTCACCATCTCGACGGACTTCTTGCGGAGATAGCCCGCCAGCATAAACTCATCGAGCCCATCCGGTAATGGTGCGGTCGAAGCGAAGGCGTAAACCGGATCGCCACCGAGCGCAACGGTGACCGGCATTCGCTTCTTAAGTTCGACATACCGTCGCCAATGCCGCGCCCCGGTCTTGTGCAGTTGCCAGTGCATGAATGTCGTGCGGTCGTCGATGACCTGCATCCGGTAACAACCGACATTGCGCACGCCAGTATCCGGATCCCGCGTGATGACCAGCGGCAGGCAGATGAATCGCCCGGCATCCTGCGGCCAGCATTTCTGAATCGGTATCTCGCTCAACCCCGGCAATTCCTCTGTGGGAGCGCCCTTCTGGGCGCGGCCGGGTTTGGCATGGCGCAACTGAATCGCTGTCCCCAGCAGCGCCATCGCGTCCTTGAACGACGTCGGCGGTTTGGCTTTGAGCAGGCCTTCGAGGTCGCGCGCGATGTCCTCGACGTCGTTCACGCCCAACGCCATCGCCATCCGTTTCTGCGAACCGTACGCGTTGATCAACAGCGGAAACTTCGAACCCTTGCACTTCTCGAACAGTAACGCCTTGCCGCCGCCGGGCGACTTCATCTCGCGGTCGGCAATCGCAGTGATTTCGAGAACGGGATCGGTTTCGGTGGAAATGCGTTTGAGCTCACCGGCCGCTTCGAGCCTCTGGACGAACGCGCGCAACGAATCGTAGGCCATGCCCGCGCTTATACCACAAGCGGCTGGAACTGGCCAACGCTCGGTTCGTACGCAAACATCTCGGCGGTAGCGAGCTTGAAACACCAGCCGTGCACTTGAAGACTGCCGGCGTTCAAGCGTTTGGCCACGACGCGATAACCATGCAGATTTTCCAGTGCCAGCAACACATTCTCCTCGGCGGCGGCCGTCACCCGCGCTGCTGCGTCCAATTTTCCGTAATCGCGTCGGACGATCTCTCGCACCGGTGCGGCGACTTCGAGCCAGGCCGCCATATGCGGCATGCTCTGCGGATCCGGCAAGCCATTCAACAGCGCCGCCATCGCGCCGCATTGCGTGTGACCGCACACGACGATGTCGCTCACTTCCAATACGCACACGGCAAATTCGATAGCGGCGGCGGTCGAGTTGGTGCTGCCGACCACCGTTGCCGGCGGCACGATGTTGCCGGCATTTTTGACCACGAACAAATCCCCGGGCTGGCTCTGCGTCACCAACTCGGCCAGCACGCGCGAGTCTGAGCAGGTGATGAACAATGTGTGCGGGTTCTGGCCTTCGCGAGAAAGCCGCGCGAAGAGTTCGCGATACCGGCCGAACTCTTCCCGGCGAAACTTGTGCACACCTTCAATGAGTCGTTCCATATCGGGTCAAATCCTCAATGCCTGCTTCGCGGAACGCGCGCTGGCGCTCGGCGCATTTGTTGCAACGGCCGCAATGCCGGCCGCGTTTCGGCGCGATGCAGGAAAAACTTTTGTGCAACGATAGATGCCGGCCCCGTCGAATGACCTGCGCCTTTGTGAGACGGCGAAACGGCGCAATCACTTTCACGCCGGACACCCGGGCAAAGTCGCGGAAGAATTTCGGCGTCGCATCGGGAAATGGATTGTGGCCGAGAGAGCCGACCGCAATGACCGGAATCTTGTGCAGTTCGCAGAACACCGCCGCCTTCGACAACAACATCAGGTTGCGTCCCGGTAAGTACACAGCTTCGTCGCGCGTCTTGCTACCCGGCGTCCGGCGGCCGGTCGTACTCCAGTGTTTGCCGTAAAGATCATTGACAGGAAGATGCAGAATGGCTAATGGCTCATGGCGAACAAAGCGGAGGAAACGACGGAGCGCACGGAGTTCGGCCGTTTCCCAAACGAGGCCTTCCCGGATGAAGACGGGATAGACGCGCCGGTAAGTCTTCGCCAACTCGCCCAGCATCGCGCAACTGTCGAGGCCGCCGCTGACCAGCGCGCAGACGGAACGCTTCACTTGGCTTGCCGGACTTTTTCCTTCTCGGCTTCGAGTTTGCCGCGCAGCTTGGCGATCTCGGCGCGCATGGTCGCTTCGAGTTTCTGCGCATCCTCGAATTTGCCGGTCGCGCGTGCGGCGGCAATCTTTGGGTTCAAATCCAGTTCGCACTCGGCGATCTTGGCGGTGTAAACCCGGTCCATCTCCGCGAGTTTCTCCTTCTGCGCGCCGGTGAGCTTGCCGGTGGTCTTGCCGCCGGTGCGTTCTTGTGCCAACTCCCACGCGGATTTCAAAGCCATAGTTTTGTCCGTTCTGTAGCCGAAGCGTGAGCTTCGGCCGAGGCTCACACCTCGGCTACAGTTTCACCTTCACATCGTTACCTTCGATGACGCATTCAAACTGGTCCACCTTCGCCGTCGGGATGACCGGCGACACGCCTGTACACACGTCAAACCGCCAGCCGTGCCATGGACACGTCACGACGCTGCCGTCCAACGTGCCCTCGCCCAATGGCCCGCCGCGATGCGGGCAGACGTTGTCGGTCGCGTAGAACTTGCCGTCGACGTTGAACAGCGCCAGTTCACGTTCGCCGACCGCGACGGTCTTGCCTTCACCGGGTTGCAGGTCGGAAGTCTCAGCTACTTTGATAAGCTCACTCATGTTATTCTTTGTGACATGGATTCGGGTCGCTTTCAAGACGCGATTGCCCGCTTTGACGCGGCCAACGCAAAAGATCCGCGCGGCATCGAGCTGCCCTACGCACAACGGCTCAGCGCCTGGGTGGATCGCCTTGCGCCCGACGCCAGCGAATCGCTGCGATTGGCAGCGCGTTGCCAACATCTGCGACGCTGGGAAATCCCGCGCGAATCGTATCCGGCCGGTCGTGTTGCCTACCTGAAGTGGCGCGAGGCGCTCAAACATTTTCACGCTGAGGAAGCCGGCAAGATTCTGGAGGAGATCGGCTACGGCGATGCGATCATCAATCACGTCAAGAATCTGAATCTGAAGAAGAAACACCCAGAGACGAATGTATTGGAGGACGCGTTGTGCCTGTTGTTTCTCGAAACACAACTTGAAGAAACGCTCGGCAAGACCGGCGACGAGAAAATGATCGGCATCCTGCAAAAGACTTGGCGCAAGATGACGCCGCCAGCCCGCGAGATCGCGCTTACCATGAAATTGCCGCCGCTCGTCGCGCGGGCATTGAATACCGGCATCGCCGATCCGGTCAACGCCAAGATTCTCACCGTCTCCGAAGATCAGCTTCAAGGTTTCCAGCCCGACCCGCTGGGCGAGATTGCCCGGCAGTCGGGCGTGGAGTTGCCAGTCGTAATCGAGCGCATCCAGTCCCTGTTGCGTGCCGGCACGATTCGGCGTGTGCGGCAAACGCTGCTCGCGACCAATCTCGCCCAAGGCGCGCTCGTCGCGTGGCAGGTGCCGGAAGACAAACTTAATGCGGCGTTCGATTGGATGTTTCAGAACGATCCGTTCTCCGGTCACGTCGTCATTCGGACGACGGATGCTGGCCCGACGAAGTATCGACTGTGGACGACGTTGAAAGTCCCACAGGGATTTTCCATGACGAAGCACTGCGAATTCCTTTGCCGGCAAACGGGCGCGGAGAAGTTCGTCCTGTTACCGGCGAAGAAGCTGTTCGCGCTCGGCGTCGGTCACGTGCGCCGGCGAGGGCTGGAGCCCGGCAGCCGCGCCGACGTGCCGGCCGAGGTGACAGACGTGAGCGAGGTGAAGTTGACCGATTTGGAGTGGCACGTGTTGACGGCACTCAAACGCGAATTCGCGCCCGAAGAGCTTGTGCAGGATTTGTGGGCAGCGCGGGCGAAGGAGGCCGGTGTCACTCACGAAGAATTTCTTCAGATCGCGGTCGACTTCGACCGCAAGAAAATCATCGGCCGGTTCTCGACGTTTCTGGAACACGTCAAACCGCTGACCGACGGCGAGCAAGTGACGCGGTACAACGCGTTGTTCCACTGGGCCGTGCCGGCGGGGCGGGAACTCGACGCGGGCCGGGAGGTCGGCCGGCATCACATCATGACGCACGCATATTGGCGCGAAGGGGGTCCGGAATTTCACAACGTCAACGTCATGGGCGTGGCACACGGCACGGACAAGCAAGTGTTGCTAGCCCACAAAACCGCCATCGACCGTCATCTCGAAGAAGCCGGCATCCATGTCAGCTACACGAACGTTTTTTGGGGCGGTCGAAGCGAAATCAAACCGAGCGAGATTTCACCGTTCGAATATCGGAAATGGGCTGATGAAAATCGTCTTTCTTGAACTTCACGATTGGGAGGAGAAATTCCTTCGTGAGCGAATTGATTCGGCGCACGAAATCGTTTCGGCAATGGCTGCGGATGCCGAAGTTGTGTCGCCGTTCATTTATACGAAGCTGACGGCTGACGTTTTGTCGAAGTTGCCGAAGTTGAAGTTGATCACGACACGCTCGACCGGATTCGATCACATCGATATGGCGGAGTGTGGCCGGCGTGGCATTACGGTGTGCAACGTGCCGTTTTATGGCGAGAACACGGTGGCGGAGCACACGTTTGCGTTGCTTCTCGCTCTGTCACGCAAGGTGCACGAGGCGTTTATACGAGTGCGCGCCGGTAATTTCTCGCTCGACGGGCTGCGCGGGTTTGATTTGAAAGATAAAACCATCGGCGTGATCGGGGCCGGTCACATTGGGTTGCACGTGATCCGCATCGCGCGGGGGTTCGGGATGAAGGTGCTGGCGTTCGACGTGAAGCGCGACAATTTCATGGCGGAGGTGCTCGGGTTCGAATACGCGGAACTGGATTCGTTGCTGGGCCGGTCGGACATCATTTCGTTGCACGCGCCGTACAACAAACACACACATCATCTCATCAACCCCGGCAACGTCGGCAAGATCAAGCGCGGTGCGGTCCTGATCAACACCTCCCGCGGTGGCCTCGTGGACACCGAGGCGCTGCTGAAGGCGCTCGAGGACGGGACTCTTGCCGGCGCGGGGCTCGATGTGCTCGAAGGCGAAGAGACGGTGTTGGAGGAAAGCGCGTTGCTCGGCGACACAACAAATCCTGAGTTGTTACGCCGCGCCATCCAGAATCATCTCATCCTGAAGAAGCCGAACGTCGTGTTCACGCCGCATAATGCGTTCAACAGCCAGGAGGCGTTGGAACGGATTCTCGACACCACGGCCGGCAATATCGCCGCGTTCGCCGCTGGCGTACCTCGGAATACCGTGCGCTAGTTTTTTGCTTCGTAACGCGCCCCCGGCTGCGTATAATGTGGGCGTGAGAATCAGTCATAAGCTAAGCATTTCGTTTTCCGTGGCGGCCTTATTTTTGTTGGCTGTGGAGGTCTCCGCCGTGTTCGTGTTTGACCATCTCAACAAGATTCTTGGCGATACCACTTATTACAACCAGCAGATGGAGCAGGTTGGAGCGGCGTTACGGGGTGTGCGGTTGTCGCCCGACCGGATCGCGGATCATCTGGCGCGGGTGGGCGATCTGCAAAAGTGGGCGCGCACCGACGCGGAGCGGAAAACGCTGCAGCTGGCGCGCGACCAACTGACGCAGAACCGGTCGCTTGCCGGCGCAACGGCGCAGTTGGAGCAGCTTAATGCTTACTATTGCCAGGCAACGGCGGGGGCGCACCGGCAACTTCTCCAGATCCACTATCGCGCAGTCATGGGGATCATTGTCATCATCGTCGGGAGCGTCGTGCTGTTCGTGTCATTGACTTGGCTCGTGCGCTACTGGTTGCTCAATCCCGTGCGCGACCTTGGCGAGTCGGTGTCGCTCATTGCCGGTGGCAGGCTGGACCACAAGATCAAATCTCACGCCGGTCAGGAGTTTGATACGATCGCCGAGCCGATCAACGCGCTCGCGATATCGCTGCGCGATCTCAATGAGCGCGTTGCCAAGGCCGAAAAATTCGCTGTCCTAGGCGAGGCGTGCACGCACGTCACCCACAACGTCCGCAGTCTCCTCGGCTCGATCCGGTCACTCGCGCAGCATGAAAGCAACGCCCATAGCGCCGAGCACGGATCGCGCGCGGGCTTCAACTACATCATCGCTACCGTCAACAAGCTCGACTCCTGGGTGCGCGATTTGCACTCCGCGGTCCGGCCGCACGGCTCCAATCTCGCACCACATCAGATCGAGCCTATCATTCACGACGCACTGTCGCTGCTGCAGCCCCCGCTTTCCGAACGTAGCCTCCACGTCGAGTACAATGCGCCCGACGAACTGCCGGACGTCGTCATGGACCGTGGACAGTTCGAGCAGGCGTTTGTCGCTGTGATCACCAACGCCATCCAAGCCTCCCCCGACGGCGGTCGCATCGGCCTGTCCCTGAAGAATGGCGTCAAGGACCGCGTCACCATCCAAATCGAAGATGAAGGAGAAGGCATGACCGAGGTGACCCGCGCCCACGCCTTCGAGCCGTTCTTCACGACGAAACCTGAAAGCGTCGGACTGGGTCTGACCGTTGCCCAATCGATCATCCAGCGTCATGGAGGCGAGATCGAAATTGACAATGCGCCCGCTAAAGGCACGCGCGTGTCAATCCATCTGCCGTCCGCCAAAACCAACGGCAAAGCCGCGCGCTAGCCGGCCACGCCCCGCTTCCAGATGGGCACGGTCTGTTTCAACTCATCAATGATGAACTGCGCCGCCGCGAATGCCTCCGCCCGATGCGCGGCCTCCACCCGCACCAGCAGCGATGGCTCGCCGACTTTGATCACGCCGAGACGATGAACAACCCGGAGCCGCTTCACCGGCCAGCGGCGCTTTGTCTCCGCGATGAGTTTGCGAAATTGATGCTCCGCCATTTCCCGATACGCCGTGTATTCCAGCGCCGTGATCGGCTGGCCGTCCTCGTGGTCGCGTACGACACCCCAAAACACGACCACGCCGCCGACGTCGCCGGCCACTTCGACGGCCTCAATCGGCTGATCGGTGATCAACGACTCTTCGTCCACGCCACCTTGTAACGGGGGCATCAACGACACCACATCGCCGTCCTTGAGCTTCTCTCCCGATTTTGCGAACTCGACGCCGACGGCGATGAGCGTGGTCTTCTCGGCTTCCCGCAGGCGCGGGTGTTGCCGGTAGAGCGTGGCAAGCAAATCCGCGACTGTCGCCCCGGCCGGCAGTTCCACCGGCATCTCAGTCTGGCCGGTGAGTTGCCGCAGAAAACTAAAGAACTGGACGGTGACCTTCATACACCTCGGGCTTGAGCGTGCCTACGTACGGGAGATTTCGGTAACGTTCCCGGTAATCGAGGCCGTAGCCGACGACGAACTTGTTCGGGATGCGGAACGCCACGTAATCGGCGCGGAAATCTTCGCGATGCGGTACTTCCTTTTCGAGGAACACCGCGAACTTCAGACTACGCGGTTCGAGCTTCTGAACCATCTCGCGAATCTTCACTAAAGTCAGTCCAGTATCGAGAATGTCATCGACCACGAGCACATCGCGGCCGCGCACATCCAGCCGCAAGGCTTTGGTCACCAGCAATTCGCCGGTCGAGCGAGTCTCGCCGTGGTAGCTGGACACGCCGATATAGTCCAACCGCAGTTGCATCGGCAATCGCCGCAGTAAGTCGGCAATGAACATCACACTGCCGGTGAGAATGCCGACTAACGTCAGATCGCGCTCGGCATAATCGCGCTGAATCTCATGCGCCAAGTCGTCCAGACGCAGCTGAATCTGACTCTCGTTCAACAGGATTTCATCGAGATCGGCCCGCATGGCGTGACCTTAACGCAACCGCCACGGACCGCAAAGCAAAAGCTTGACGCCCCGAAAGTCGAGGCGTATTCTTATCAAAGTTGAGCGAGTAAGTGTTCGTCTTCCGTAGTTCGTCATCCCAATACACATTTCGAGCCACTCACCACCCAATGCGTTCCACCAATGTGGGTCTAACGGGCGGCATTGCCGCTGGCAAATCATCGGTCGCCGAACTCTGGCGCGCGAAGGGCGCGACGGTCATTGATTCGGATGTCCTTGCCCACGAAGCGCTCGCGCCGGGCACGCCGACCTACGAGGAAATTGTGAGGGCGTTTGGGGAGGGCGTGCTGAATGCCGACCGGACCATCAACCGCACCACGCTCGGCCGCGTTGTATTCGCCAACGAAGAGAAGCTGCGGACACTGAACGCGATTGTCCACCCGTCCGTGCGCGAGAAGTGGTCGAGAGCATTGGCCAACGCTACCGGAGTGACTGTGGTGTCCGTACCGCTGTTGTTCGAAGTCGGAGCAGAAGTGGATTTCCACCATACGGTCGCCGTCGGCTGTAGCGAGGCGACACAATTAGCCCGGCTCGCCGCCAATGGATTGACCGAAGCTCAGGCGCGGGCGCGCATCCGTTCGCAGATGCCGGTGCAACAGAAGCTGGATCGGGCAGAATTTGCGATTTGGAACGATGGCTCGCGGGCGGTATTGGCCCTGCAAGCCGAAGTGATTTGGGACAAGATCAATCCCGCTCGGAGCGGGATCAAGGAGAACTAGCCATGCCGCGTAAACCCAGCAGGAAAACGGAAGACGCAATTGCGGTTGACGAGCCGATCATCGAAACCGTCGTCGTCGAGGCCGAGCCCGCGCGGGTCGTGATCACGCCCGTGCCCGGCACCACCATCAGTCTGGCCGACCTGCAGATTATGACGATTGAGGACTTGCAGAAGATGGCGCGCGATTATGGCGTGGAGATTGTGGCCACGCTAAAGAAGCACGAGATCATTTTTGAGGTTCTCAAGCGGCACACCCAGAGCAACATCATCGGCGAGGGCGTGCTCGAGATCCTGCCGGACGGCTTCGGTTTCCTGCGATCACCGGCGTACAACTACCTGCCCTGCCCCGAGGATATCTACGTCTCGCCGTCGCAGATCCGGCGGTTCGAACTGCAGACCGGCGACATCGTTTCCGGCAAGGTGCGCCCGCCGAAAGACAAGGAGCGATTCTTCGCGCTGCTCAAAGTCGAAGGCGTGAATCACGAGAATCCCGAGAAGTCGAAAGAGAAAGTCATGTTCGACAATCTCACGCCGTTTTTCCCGACCGGACGGTTCATCCTCGAAACGAAGTCAGAAGAGATCAACACTCGCGTGATGGATTTGTTCTGCCCCATCGGCAAGGGCCAGCGCGGGCTCATCGTCGCGCCGCCGCGGACCGGCAAGACCATCCTACTGCAGAAAATCGCCAATGCGATCACCCAAAACAATCCTGAAGCCATTCTGATCGTTCTTCTCATTGACGAACGCCCGGAGGAGGTCACTGACTTTAAGCGCACCGTCGGCGCCGAGATCATCAGTTCAACGTTCGACGAGCCCCCTGAGCGGCACGCCCAAGTCGCGGAGATGGTGCTCGAAAAGGCGAAGCGCCTGGTCGAGTACAAACGAGACGTCGTGATCCTGCTCGACTCGATCACCCGGCTGGCCCGCGCCTACAACACGCTGCAGCCGCACTCTGGCAAGATTCTGTCGGGTGGAGTGGACGCCAATGCGTTGCATAAGCCGAAGCGTTTTTTCGGCGCGGCGCGCAACGTGGAGGAAGGCGGCTCGCTCACAATCATAGCCACTGCCCTCATTGATACCGGGTCGCGGATGGACGAGGTGATCTTTGAGGAGTTCAAGGGAACAGGCAACATGGAGCTGTGCCTCGACCGGCATCTGGTGGACAAGCGCATCTTCCCGGCGATCAACATCGAAAAATCCGGAACGCGCAAGGAGGAGTTGTTGTACCATCCCGATGAAATCCAGCGCATCTACATCCTGCGCAAGGCGCTGGCCGGCGTGCCGCCGGTGGAAGCGATGGAACTGGTCGTCGAGAAACTCAAGAAGACGCGGTCGAACGCCGAGTTTCTACTGTCGATGAAGTTCTAGCGGACGTCGCACGATCCGTGTGGGCGGCACTGACCGCTGGTCTGTCGTCTCTGGCAATGGGGTACGGTGAGGTTTTCCTGCGCTGAGGTAGGGAGCGCAGCGAACCCAGGAGAGATAAAAACCGCACTGTCAGGGAGTGACCCTCCGGAGTTAATGCCGCCCACGCGAACCGCGTCGAATTCGATTGTTGTTGTGGTGCTCATGTGCGCAAAGATCACAACAACATGCCGGCCATCGCGGCTAAGGCCGGTACGATCATCCAGATCGTCGGCAAATCTTCGCTGCGAGGCATGTGCCGATTATTTTTTGAACCGATGGGTTGCACGGGTTTTCCTGTGTGATTCTACGCCGTCGCCGGCGGAGCGCAATCAGGGCGTAGGAGGATTCTCTTGTAAGGATTTCTCGATTGACGTGTAAGGGAAACCCTTATACGGCGTAGGGGGACGACGGCAACCCGTCAGCGTTTACCGGCGCGTTGCACCCACTGAATCGCCTTTTGCAGCAGTTCTGTGGCGGTCGCCACTTGCAGTTTTTCCTTGAGTCGCGACCGGTAGGTTTCGACCGTCTTGACATCAATTTTCAGGGCCCCGGCAATCTGGCGGGTGTTTTGACCATCGCCGATCATATGGAAGATTTCCAATTCCCGGTCGGAGAGGTTGACGGGGAGGGATCCGGTGGCGACGTTCGGTCCGCGAATCAGGAGACCGACGAGTTGTGTGGCCATCCGTTCGCTTAGGAACAAGTCATCGGCCAGGACGCGTCGGATAGCGGTCATGATGACATCGGTGCTCTCCTGTTTGGTGACGTAGCCTTGCGCCCCCGCGCGCAGGGCGCGTTCGGCGAACACGGATTCTTCGTGCATGGACAGCACCAGCACGCGCATTTCCGAATCGTGCGCCTTGATGTCCTTGATCAGGTCAAGGCCGTGGGAATTCTTCAATGACAAATCCACAATCACCAAATCCGGTCTCTTCTGGTGTAGCATCTGGAGACACTGGGGTCCGTCTTCGCATTCGCCGCAGACGGCGAGGTCGGGCTGTTGGGCGATCAAGTGGCCGAGCTGTTCGCGGACAATGGGATGATCGTCCACGAGCAGCACCTGCGCTTTGTGTGTTTTGTCCGCGGCCTGTTTCACAGTCCTGTCTCCATTCACGAACCCGGGTACACCAGACTGACGATTATCCCGCGCTTGTCTCCGCTGTGTACCTGCAGCGAGCCGCCAATCATTCTGGCCCGGTAAGCCATAATGTTCAAGCCCATCCCGGTCGAGCCCTTGAATTGCTCGGGCAGCCCCACCCCGTCGTCATCGACCGTCAGGGTCACGTTGCCGTCGGACGGGGTGAGCGTAATGCCAATGTGTTTGGCCTGACTGTGCTTAAGGGCATTGTTGACCGCTTCCTGCGCGATGCGGTACACGTGGATCGCTTTCCCCTTATCCGCCAAGTCGATGGGTTGCTCGCAATGGAACCGGCAGTCCACATTGAAGAGGCCCTGCACATTGAACGCCAACTCGTGCAACGCGGCCACCAGACCGCCGGCATCGAGTTCTAACGGATGCAAACCCCGCGCAATATTGCGCGCTTCGACATTGGCGCGCCGCAACAACTCGGCGATCTCACCGGCTTCAGTCGCAGCGGGTGAGCTGGCGGCTTGGAGCTTTTGCTCCAGCGTCTTGATGGCGAACGTCGTGCCGGTCAGCAATTGGCACAGCCCATCGTGCAAATCCTGGCCGATGCGCCGTTGTTCCCGGTCGCTGACTTCGAGGATCTCCTTTTCCATCCACTTGCGCTTGGTCACATCCTGCACCACGGCCACCTGGCGCCATTGGCCGTCGATTTGCAGGCGGGAGACCCGCGACTCGGAAACGAACTCGCTGCCGTCCTTGCGCCGGTTGATATACTCCCGCTCCAAGCTTGCGTGCGTCTCGAGATGATGTCGAATCTCCTTCGCGATCCGCGCCGATGTCTCCGGCGGGAACGGGTTCAGCCCAAACGTCGATTGGCCAATCAACTCCCCCCGCGCGTAGCCGAACATCGCGTCCAGCGCGTGATTGGTGAACGTGATGCGGTCATGATCGTCGTACACGAGTACGCCCTCGACCATATTCTCCAAGACGCGCGCCTGTGTGTGCAGGGCTTGCTCGATCTGTTTGCGTTCGGTGACATCCACCGCACACACGATGAGGCCGATGATTTCGCCGCGCTCGTTGAAGAACGGTGCCTTGTCGGTCTGAATCCAACGCTTCTCGCCTGACGCGGTCAACAACTGCTCGATGATACCGAGTTTCGGTTGACCCGAATTGATCACCTCCAAATCGTCTCGGTAATACTTTGCCGCCTCGTCAGGATAAAGCTCTTCGACATGTCTGCCTTCCACTTCCGCGATCGTCTTGCCCATCGAAGCCGCCGCGCTTTGGTTAAGCCGTATGATGCGATTGTGGCAATCCTTGTACCAAATGAGCGCCGGAGCCGAATTCAGGATGGCCTGCTGTTCCTGCTGCTGTGAGCGCAATGTCTGTTCGGCGCGTTTTCGTTCGGTGACGTCGTAGATGACGCCTTGCATCAACGGCGGCCCGCCGTCCACATCGCGCACCAGCACGCCTTCATCACGGCACCAGACCACTCGGCCATCGCGCGCTACGAACCGGTATTCCTGACTGAACTTACCGGTCGCGAGGCTCTGTTCATCAAACATCACCATCTGAGCCCGATCGTGCGGGTGAATTTGCCGCAGCCACAATCCCCGGTCGGCCAGCCACTCCTCGGCCGAGAACCCCAGAATCCGCTCCACCTGCGGACTGATATATTGCCACAGGCCTTTTTGCCCGACCTCCGCGATGTAAGTGATCGCCGGGACGCGCTCCACGAGGAGCCGGTACTTCGCCTCGGCCTCCTGCAGTTTCTTCTCCGCGCGTTTGCGTTCCGTGATGTCGGTGTGAACGGAAATCCACACCGGGCCGTACTCGGGATGATCGAAGCTCGAGACGTTGGCATGGCACCAGAACTCCGTGCCATTCTTCTTGCGGTTGTGAACTTCCCCATTCCAGTTTCCGCCACGCTTCAATGCGCTGACGATTTCCCGCGCGATATTCTCCGGCGAGCGAACTGACCGGGCGTTGATGAGTTCGACCGGCTGGCCAACGAGTTCGCCCGGCCCATAGCCGAACAGGCGTTCGAACTTCGGGTTGGCGTACACGATGACTCCATCTCTCGCCCGCACGAGACTGATCCCCTCTTCCATGTTGCGGGCGATTTCGCCTTGCAGCCGCAACCCCTCCTCGGCCAGTCGGCGGTCGGTGATGTCCTCCGCGACACCGGCAATGCGGTGCACTTCGCCGTTGGGTTCCTGAATCGGAAACGCGCGGTCGCGGATCCAGCGAATCGAGCCGGTGGGGCGCACGATCCGGTACTCCTCGTCGTACTCGCCGCACGCTTGTTTCGTTTGTGCCGCCTCAACCACGCGCGCACGGTCGTCCGGATGGATGGCCTCCAACCAGTCGCGAGCCGACCGGTACAGGCTGTCGCACGTGCGCCCCCAAATCTCTTCGTAGGCCGGGCTGACGTAGATCATCTGCTTCTTCTCCACGTCCGTCAGCCAAAACACCTGGCTGATCGTCTCCGTCATCTGCCGGAACCGCCGCTCGCTGGCCCGCAACTCTTCGTCTTGCTTCTGAATCTGGCCCAGCATTTGGTTGAATGCGTCCGCCAAAGTGCCGGTTTCATCGCGACTTTCCGGCACCGCTCGCAACGCGTAATTCTTCTCCTGGGCCACGGCGTGAACCAGCGCCGCCAAATTGCGAATCGGCCGCGACACGACCTTCTGCAACCGCGCCGCCAGCAGTGCCGACACGCCAATCGCCGCCAACATCAACAGCACGACGACGAGGATGGAATATTGCAGTCGCGACTGCTGTCTCGCGTGGTCACCCACCAAAACCAACGTGCCCACCGGTTCGCTCCCCGCGAGGATGGGATGCGACACCACCAAGTACCGGCCATCAAACCAATGCCGGTCGCCCTTCGGCTCCAGCCCCACTGGAACGACATCATTGCCGGGCATGGTATAGCTGGCGACGAGATTGCCGTCCTTGTCAAAGACGCGCCCGGCAAGAATGTCTGGGTTTGCCTCCAATACGGCAAGCGTTCTGTCGATGCGTTCCACTGCGCGCGACTGCAACGCACCGGCGGTGTGGGGAGCAATGACGTCGGCAACGGCGCGCATGTCGTCCACATTCGCGAGATGCGTCGCCACGAACTGGTAGCCGATGATCAGTGTCGCCGCCAAGGCGATGACCGCGCCGGTGGTCAATGTGATGATCAGCGTTAACTTTCGTCCGATAGGGAGATTCTTGAACGCTTCCATGGTGGTTCGCAACGACTGCCGACCGGCGCTTCGTGGTAAATCTATTCCCGGCATCCATGCGAGTCGAGAGCAATCTCCAGGTGCAGTTCAAACCGGGCGCAACTTGACACTGCCCCGGTTAGGCGGTGCGCCAGAGTTCATCCCAGTGATCGTTGCGGCGCGCTTCTTCCAAAGCGCAGAGATTGCGGACGCCCGCTGCTGTCCAGAACTGCCCCGGACGCTTGAACCGACATTGCCGTTGCCGACAGGCCGACTCCACCGCCCCGCTGCCAATCGGCCAGCCGCGCGCACTCACCGTCGCGTAGGGCATCCGCGCCGCGTGCCCGGCCAGATAGCTCTGTTCACGCCGCACCACCGCGGCGCGTGGACCCCGCGACGGTTTGAGTGCTGCGATCTCGGTCAACACGGCTCGCTCCCGTGCGTGGCGCAGCCGCTGCAGGCGCGGCTCGACCCACGCCGCCGCCGCTGCGTTGTCCCCGCCGACCACGGCCCGCCCCAACTCCCAGAGATGTTGGCTGGCGTGATAAAAGTCCAACACCTCCGTCGCCCCGCGCCAGCGATCGGCCACCACGTTCCAGATCCACGGTGCGCCGTCGGCCACCACCAACGTGTCGAGGGCACGTCCCAAGCCGCCGCGCAACGCTTCCCAATGTAAGCGGCGTCCCAACTCCAGCGGTTCGCCCTGCCAACTGACCACGATCTTCTCCGCCAACAGTCCCCGGCCCCCGGCCGTGTGCGCTGCCTGCTCGTGTCGATAGAACACGCCGGTCTTCAATTCGTGCCAATCCACGCGGCTTTGCCGCGGCTTCTGGCGACCCCAGCCCGGCCCGCGTTGGCGCACCAGCCAGCCGTCCACCATCAGCACCGCCAACTCCGCCGGCGCGCGTGCCGGCGCCGCTTCCGCCGGCGGGTGCGGCAAACGCGCCTGGAGTTGCGTTTCGGCGCGGGCGCCTTGCCGTTGCACCAACGCCTGCACCGTCGAGTCTTCCACCGGACTGCCCCATTTCGCCGCGACCGCTGCCGCCTCGGCGTACGAGCCGGTGGCCGTCGCGGTGAACGCCAATTTCTCCTGCAAGGCCGGACTGAGTTGCTGGTGCGCGGACAGTCCCCAGTGTTCGCGGATCGGACAACCCCAGTGCTGATCGCGGGGGTCTTGGCCGAGCCACACCGTCAGTTCAAGGACGCCGACGCCGCTGCGCAGGCGCATCGGACGGCGGCGGCGGTGGCGCAGCCGCTGGCCGCTGAGGGGGGAAATGCTCGCCATGGCGGTCGGCGTCTTGTTGGAGTTGCTGTTGCAGTCGCTGGCGCATCCACTCGCGGCCTTCGGCTTCCACCTCGAGTTCAATCGCGCGCAGCGAGCGCGGTCCAGTCGGGTCAGAGTTCATGGTCCTCCCATCTTCGGTTGTTGGTTCCGAATGGGGGGAAAGCCATTCACGACCCGATTATGGGGGCAGTGTCAAGTT
>CAZMKD010000089.1:0-4394 GCA_964566575.1 uncultured Verrucomicrobiota bacterium | reverse complement strand
CCTTGCCGGTGATGCCGCCGCTCTTGGGCTTCGTTGCAAGGGCGTTGCTGCCCGTTGCTAGTGCGTTGCTGGCAACGTCTGTTCCTGCCTGCGGTTTCATGCTCATGTGCGTTTCCTTCTGGGTTTGCGTTTTGGGTTATGGCCACGCTGCCGAGTGCAAGTGGTGCAAGATGGTGCAATGCACTGCCTGCACCATTGGTGCAGGGTGCACACTCCCTAGAGAAGATGCACCTTGCACCAAGTGTCCCGCGCTATTCAGGGACTTCATACAGGCCGGTGGGAGTCTTGCGGATTCTGCCTGCCTCCAGTGCGCGGGAGATCGCCGCCTTTGCTGCCCGGTCACGGACGCTGCATTGCTCCCGGATGTCACTCACGAGTTGCTTGTAGGCAACCTGTCTACCGGCGCCAATGCAGTCTGCAACATCATCCACGCTCACACGGTGCTTGTCCTTTTCCGGTGGTGAATCGAAGTCCTGCCAGTCGAAGTCATCCACCGGCACGAATAGACCGTTGCGCCGCCGCCATGCAGAACGCGCCCCAAGATCGCCGTCGTTGTTTTTGCAGCACGTCCACACAATACGGTCATCTGTGGTTTCGTCGCTGGCCGATTGCATGACAAACACGCAACGCGGGACACTGCCCAGAACGTAGCTGCCTGCCAGCAAATTCAGCAGGCCGCGTCCGCTCGTGCGTTCATCGGTCTTAGGCTTGCGCGTGTGCGCCACGATGCCGAGAGCCGGGGCGGTGTCGCCCGACGGTATCAGGGCACGAATCCGAATGAACGTCTCCAAGTAGTCCTTTGCCTTTTCATCCCGCGCCACAGCATTCCACGGGTCAACGATGACGACTCCCGGTTGGAAGTCGGCAATCGTTGCCAAGATTGCTTCTTGGAATTTCGGGTCATCAAACGCAAGGCCATAGGGCGGGGGTTCACAGACGCGCACGTATTCATCCAATCTCGCACAGTCGAGGTCGCCAAACTCTTTGGACAAACGGAATCTCCCGTTTTCGTTCTGCACGATGAGCGTCTTGAATCGTGTGTGGACTGTAAGGCTGAACCATTCCGCGCAGATTGCGCCTGCCACTGCCAGTGCTACCGCTGCGCGGGACTTGCCCACACCCGGTGCTCCGCCAATGGCAAATACACTACCGCGCACAATGTGGGCATCGCCTGCTAGAACCACGCCCGCCGGAGGCTGGTAGTCCCGCAACTCAGTCGGTTTGAAAAACTGAATCGCGGGGATTTCTGGTGCGCCATTATCCGGGGCCAGGATTGCTGAATAGACTCTGCTCATGGCAACACCCCCCACAATTCCCGGTCGCTCTCGAATGTGTCCGCGTCGAGTTGCGTGAGGTCATTCAAGTCGCTCACGCGCCCGCTGCTCACAGTGGGGATGCCGGAGAGATCGAAGCAGTCCACGTCCGCGTTCACGGATTCGAGTTGCGCCGTCCATCGCAGGGCTGCGTCTGCGCCTGCCTTGTCGAGATGAGGATAAATCCGCACGCGCTTGCCGGCAAAGTGAGGCAGGGCAGTCTCGTGAATCCGGTTGCCCGCGCCCAGCATCGCCACTGCTGCGATGTCCCGCTCGCGTCCTTCTGCGATGATGAAGTGAAACGCTGCCAGCAGATCGGGGCCGCCTTCCACAAGGGCGATGATAGGGAAGTCCTGAGCCTCACGGATACCGATAGGCCATGCTGCCCAGCATCCGGGCAAGGTGTATGCCTTCGCCGGTGGGCTGAGATGCTGCCACAGTCCGCCATCCATCCGCCGGGCTTGTGCGTTCACACGCTCTGCATCGGTTACGAGCCATGCGCTGAGTTTGTAGATCGTGGCGAAGTGGAGCAGGCCGCGTTCACTGGCAAGCTGGAGTCCTTCCACGCTCAGGTTGCGAAACTGAGCCAGGACTTGCAGACGCTTGTGATCGCCCTGCTGCATCGGGGGCAGGCTGGGCTTCTCTCGCTGCTGAGGTTCTGGAGTCGGCCGGGAGATTCTCGTTACGATTGCCGGGCTGCGCCCCGTCCCCGCGTATTCGATAAACGTCTTGCAGGCATCGGTGAGAGGCAATCCTGTTGCCCGCGTCCAGAATGTTATCACGTCACCCTTGTCGCCCGTGGCGAAGTCGTGAAACGTCCGCCCGTTCTTGCTCACACTGAATGAGGGGTGCTTGTCAGGACGGAAGGGGCTGCTCACGGGATGTTGCTTCTCAGGATTGCCGGGGAATCCGAAGTGTCGCCACAGGTCGAAGATCGTGAGGATGGACTTCGCTTGCGCCAGTGGCGACGGGCTGCTATTGTCCCGCTGGTTAATCGGTCTGTTGTATGCGATGCCCGCCGGTCGAAACGGTGGGCATCGTTTTTCTGTCGCAATCATGCTGCGGCCCGTCCTTCCTGTGCGTGGAGATAATCCATCAACGATTTCCACACGATGAGGCGGACGCCTTTGATCGCGCCCTTCTGCCGGAGACAAACGGATTTTACCGGGGGCTTGAAGTCGTTCGCCGGGCAGGGCAGGATCAATTCATTGAGTTTCGAGCGCGAGTTTCCGGTGTATGGGCAGAGCGTCCCGGTCTTGGGTAACCGGATAAACTCAGGGTCGCGCTGGAGGATGCCGCTCGCCGGTGGCATCGTTACCGGGCCAGTGATTGATTGGCTACTGGCTGCCGCTTGGTTTTGGTACTTGTTCATACACGCCCGACGATACTTGAGCGCGTTGAAAAACTTCCTTACCGGTAAAAGTTCAGTTTTAGCGGATGGGGGTAAAACCGGTTGAGGTGAAAGCGTTTTCCAGCCAAGCACTGATCTCTGTTGCAGCCTTATCCCATTTGTCTTTGTACTCGTACAAAGCCTTACCGTTCGGTCGGAAACGGGCTGACATATCGGCAGCCAATTCCCAATTACCTCTACAATGCCGTAACAAGCGAAAAGCTCCGAGTTTCCTCAATCTGTCACCGTCGGAGGTTGAGCCGCTTCCACCCATCACCTTTGCATTTGGTGGTCGATTCCCTTCGTTTTCCAGCCATGCTTTGAACATGGCTAACAGGACCCTATTCGATAGTCGCCACGGGATACGGAAAACCACGTCCGCTATGTAGTGTTCCTTCCCCAACTTCCGAACTACTTGGTGATTTTCAAAGACAGAAGGATTCTCTATGAGTGCTTCTGCGATCTTGGCTCTTGCAGCCGCAATATGAGCGGTTGGGTTCGCAAAGGCAGGGGGCAGATCGCTTAAATTCAACAGGCCAGATTGTTCAGCTAACTCGCCTAAAACATGCGTGATTGGCCGTGTGTCGAGAGGGAGAATCTGTCGGTTCTGTTGTGGAGTACAACCAAGACAGCGGAGTCGGTCGACGCGTAACGAGGCGGGACTAATAGCCAGATAGGGAGTTAACGGGAACTCTGGAAATGCGATGAGTAGCCATTTGGGGACAATGCACGGATACATCGCTTCGCAGTTTTGTTTGGTCAACCCGCTTTTTTCCCATTCAGCGGCGGCGACATCTGCGCGGAGTCTGGCGTCTACCCACTTTGGAAAGTCCTTCCGCCAATACGCGATTTTCGACTGAACCTCTTTGGATTCGCGCCACAACTCGTACTCCCAACATCGCCCGTGTTGCCACGTTGGGCACTTGGAAAAGTCCCATTCCCTCTGTGGTAGTGGATCAATCGGAAGTGGTCGCAGAACCTTTCGGATTAGATCTGCTTCGGGGTCAGCGGAGGATTTCATCTGATGTGGCGGGGAGTGTAGCGGTGTTTACCGTTGTCGGCAATATTCCAGAATTGTTGGTGGCGCTCTAATCGGAAATCCTCCCTCGTCTTGACTGTTCCGGATGGCCACAGTAACCGCCGGCGGATTCCGCCATGTCGATGGCTTCGGCGGAGATTAGTTGTTCCAACTCATCAGGTGTTGGCTCGCGCTGCGAACGCAGCACCTCACTGCTCGGGGCCGGCTTGGCTGGGACGTCGCGCGGCGGGAACGGAGTACCGCGGATGAAGCAAGGTGGGGCGGTGATCTACCTGCGCTCTTGTAGCAGCCGGGCAGCGCGAGTGTTTTCTTCAATATCAATAAACACTGTAATCATCTCGCTCATACCCCAGAGCACTAGGAAGGAAACTGTGCCACCAAGTAATGCGCCTACGAACCCGAAAAATATAGCGGCTGGGTTGGTGACATTTCTCCCCAACACATCCGTTGAGTTTACAACTACGTAGAATGCGGAAGCCACTCCCAAGCCAGCACAAATCGTCGCTGCTGCTTTCAATAGCATGGCGATCACACGAAGTGCCGAGTATTTTTCCATCGCTGGTGCGCCAATCATCCAACAGACCACCACTCCTTGTGGTCAGTTCCAGCGCCTCATCGAGTTCCCGGTAGACCAGCAGGCCCGCATCGGAGG
>CAZMKD010000088.1:0-7146 GCA_964566575.1 uncultured Verrucomicrobiota bacterium | reverse complement strand
AATCAGCGATTTTCTGGCCGGGAACTCCTTGAGTTTGATCTTCGCATCCGCGGAGAGACCGGCCACTTGGCGCACAAGTTTCAGCGCGACCGGAAAACCGCCCAGTTCGTCGATGAGGCCGAGCGCCAAGGCATCTTCGCCCGTCCACACGCGGCCTTTGGCGATTTTGAGGACTTCTTCCTTCGGCAGTTTGCGACCGTCGGCGACCTTGCTCGTAAAATCTTCATAGACGCGGTCGAGTTCGGCCTCGAACTTTGCCCATTGCTCGGGCGTGAAATCGCTGAGGCCGGTAAAGATTTGCGCGTTGCTGCTGGTGTGGACTTCGTCCCATGAGATACCGAGCTTGTCCCAGAAATTGGTCGATAGGAACTTACCGGCGACGACCCCGATGGAAGCGGTGAGCGTGGCCGGGTGCGCGACGATTTTGTCGGCCGGGATCGCAACGAAGTAGCCGCCCGAGCCGGCCACGTCACCCATCGAAACGATCACGGGTTTGCCGGCTTTGCGGGCGCGGCCGACTTCACGCCAGATGGTGTCAGAGGCGACGTACGAGCCGCCGGGACTGTCCACGCGGAACAGAATCGCCTTCACGTCCTTGTCGTCGATGGCGGCGCGGAACGCGGCGGTCATGGTGTCCGAACCCATCGTGACTTCCTGGAAAACCGGGTCGTACCCGCTCTTGCCGCGTTGCACGTCGCCGACGCCGAAGATGAGAGCGACGGTCTTGCCTTTTTCGTACGGCGTGCCGGCCCGCTCGGCGTATTTCGTGAGGTAGAGAAACTGAGTGCCCTTGGTCTTGAGCTTGGCGTACAATTCGTCGCGGTAGAGCAAGCCGTCCACAAGCTTGGCGTCGAGCGCTTCCTGCCCGAGAAATGGGCCGCGATCCATTAAGGCGCGCACTTCGACTTCGGTGAGCTTGCGCGCGGCGGCGATGTCGCGGACGATTTGGCCGAACTGCGAGTCCATGATCTTGGTCGTGGCTTCCCGGTGGGCGTCGGTGAATTTCTTTTCCGTCAACAGATTCATGGCGTTCTTGTACTCGTATCGGTGGTCGAACCGTGGCACGAAACCGAGCTTATCGAGCGTGCCGCGGATGAAGGGCGATTCACGAAGCAAGCCGGCTGCGCCGATGTCGCCGGACGGCTGGAGGTAGATTTCGCCAAATGCCGTGGCGAGATAGTACGCGCCGAGGCCGGATTTGTCTACTCCAGTGGTCTCGATGAACGCGGTGGCCGGTTTGCCTTTCGCACGAAAGGCCATGACGGCATCGCGAAGTTCTTGGATGGTGGCGAGTCCGTTCTTGGCCGCGCCGACGCGGGCGACGAGACCAACGACGCGTTTGTCGTTTGCCGCACGCTCCAGCGCTTGCACAACGTCAAGCACACGCGGCTGCTTGCCGGAGATGATCTTGGCGGTAGGATCGTCGGGCCCATATTCGACAAGGCCCTGCTCGAAGTCGATTTCGAGAATGGTCTTGGCGGGGACTCGGCCTTTACAGATCCATTGCGCCAGCCCACCCACGAGCGCACCGATAACTGCAAGCCCGCCAACCAACGCAAGGACACGGACGATGAATTTCTTCATAGGTTTCCCTCCGATAAAGCATTGTCAGTTTATACCTTCGTCGTCCGGCTTTCACGATTTGGAATCGGAAATCGCGCAGATGGCCGGTTGCTGGGAGGGAGGTGGACGGAAGTAGATTTCTCCACTGGCCAACGCGCCGGCGACTGCGAGAAATCGGTCTTGTCGAATCCAGCTCGTGCCCCAGCTACGGTCGTTCGCCGTGGATCGTGATCGGGTCGTTGCTGTCGGTGCGGCCACGCAATATGAGTTTCTGTCCGCGCGAGTTGATCTTGCCGATGAACGATGCGGCCTTCGTACTCGTCCCGTAGTCGTCGATGGTGTAGCCGGCCACTCGACGGTTCGGTGCGATCAGCAGCGCGCCCGAGACAGTAAACGTCCCACCGTCGTTGACGCCCTGCCCGGTCAGATCAAACCATGCGGGGGTGTTGGTCGAAAGCATGGCATCGTACGTTACGAAGAACCTCTTGCCTCTGGTACGCACCTCGCCGACCCACGCTCCGGTCAGGTCGGAGATGCTGCCGGCTGGGTCGCCTTTGAGATTCACTCCACCGGCATGCAGTCGCAATTTGTTGTTATTAACCTTACCGCGAACCTCCGAAATGTCGTGTTTGCCGTCGATGATTTCGTCAATGGCCCCCGTGATGCGCCCCTTCTTGTCGAAGCCCCATATGCCGACGACATCAAACGGTCCACGCGCGTCAATCGAGATTCCGTAGCCGGCCACCGAGACATCATTCGAGAACGTCAGATAACAGATGCCGTGGTCGCGACCGACGATTTCCGTCGCCCATGTCCCCTCGGGTGAATCGCTGTTGGCTGCGTGACTGGCGGGTGCCAACAGACACACCGCACTTGTGATAAATGACCAAAGAATTGAACGCCGCATCTTTGCTGGCCTCCTTTTCCAGCTTCGATACACGTAGAGAACCGCACTTAACGAACAAAATCAATCAGGAAATTGCGGCCGCCAGCGCGAGGCTGCGTTCGTAGACTTTGTGCGGCGTGGACCGGTCGAGTTCCTGTGACAGCAGCGAGGCGTCGTCCTTTGGCCAGAAGGCGTGTTTCCGAGGCAGGCCGCACGCCTCGGGCACGTTGACGACCGCCGTGGCGGTGCGTTCACCGTGGCTCTTGAAGACGCGCACTTTGAAGTTCTCGCCGGTCATCGTGAACGACAGAATGCCGACGTTCGCCGCGTCGTCAGCGTCGCGCGCGATCAACTCGACCCGGTCGCGCGTCTCATCCGGCGACCAGCCGACTTGCGCCGCGAACCAACAGCCCAGCAAGACCGCCCGCAATCGCGCACCTTCGCCGCGGCCGTGCTCGACGTTCACCGAGCGGATGGCCGGCAACATCGCGCGGCAGTGACATTCCTCGAACGCTTCCGCCGCGAGCCGTCGCCACAGTCCGAGCCGCGTCCAACTGAAATCAGCGCACCACTTGCCGGCAATCGTGCGGGCCAGCCCGGCCAAATCCACCACCGCCCAAGCGGACGAGTCGAAACAAATCCGGTCGGACACACCGCTTAACCGGCGGAACGTGTTCGGTTGCTCCAGAAGATTCCCGCGCCACCACAACACCGCCGGCAAGTCCGACTCCAGCAACGGCAAGACCGCCGCCGCGACATGCGCGACACTCTTGCCAGAGGCGTACATCGAGATTTGTTCGCAGCAGACTTGTTTCTGTCCGCCGCCGGCCAAGTGACAATGCGCGGTGATCGACGCGGTCAGTTCATCAACCGGCTCCGACGGTTTCGCCAGCAACACAATCGCCCGGCACGGATGCCGGCTGGTCAACGTGCTGATGACTTCCGTCACGTGGTCCCGGTCGGCTTCGGTCTCGGTGTAGGCGACGAGGTTGAAGAGAGAGGCGCGCGTGATCTGGCCCTTTTCCGATTCCGCCGCCAACTGCCAGAGGTCCCGGAGTTGCCGCTCGATGCGCACGACATCGACGGCCGTTTCGTTGCCAGCGGTGAAAGTTTCTAGGGTCGACGCCATGTGCGACCGTCCTTCGCGATAAACTCATCGGCTTCGACCGGCCCCCACGTGCCGGACTCGTAGCTGGCCGGCGGCGGGGCGCTGTCCCAGCCGGCCAGCACCGCGTCCATCAACGCCCACGAGGTTTCGACTTCGTCGTCGCGAGTGAACAATGTCGAGTCGCCGACGATGACGTCGTGGAGCAAGCGCTCGTATGCGTCCGGCGAGGTCGCGCCGAACGTGCCGCCGTACCGGAAATCCATTTTGACCGGCTGGATATTGAGCATCGTGCCCGGCACCTTCGCGTTCATGCGAATCGCGATGCCTTCGTCCGGCTGGATGCGCATGACGAGCACATTCGGCTGCAACGGCGCAGCCGTCTCGGCGGCGAACAAGACGGCCGGCGGGGCTTTGAATTGAATGGCGATCTCGGCGGCTTGTTTCGGGAGACGTTTGCCGTGCCGGAGATAAAACGGCACGCCCGCCCAGCGCCAGTTGTCGATGAAAAGTTTGAGCGCGACGAAAGTTTCGGTGCGCGAGTTCGGCGCAACTTTCGGCTCGGTGAGATAGCCGACAACTTCCTTGCCGGCAATCGAACCGGCCCCGTACTGCCCGCGCACGCTCTGCGACGGCGCGATGGGCCGGATGGCGCGGAGCACTTTGACTTTCTCGTTGTGAATGTCTTCCGAGCCGAGCGCGGTGGGCGGCTCCATCGCGACTAGGGACAGAAGTTGCATCATGTGGTTCTGCACCATGTCGCGCAACGCACCGGACTGATCGTAGTAGTTACCGCGACCTTCGACGCCGAGCGATTCGCTGACGGTCAGTTGAACGTGATCGACGTACTTCGCGTTCCACAACGGCTCGAAGATTTCGTTGGCGAACCGGAGCGCGAGGATGTTCTGGACGGTTTCTTTGCCGAGGTAATGGTCGATGCGATAGACCTGCGACTCATCGAACACGCCGGCCAGCACGCCGTTCAGCTCGTGCGCGGTCGCGAGGCTGCGGCCGAACGGTTTCTCGATGATGATGCGGCTCGACGCTTCCCGGCCGAGGCCGTGCGCGCCGAGTTGCTGGATGATGGTCGTGAAATCCGTCGGCGCGGTCGCGAGATAAAAGATGCGGTTACCGGCCGTGCCGCGTTCGCGGTCGAGTTTCTGCAAAAGCTCGTTGAGCCTCGCGTAGCCGCTTGGTTCGTGGAACTCGGCCTGATGATAGAAGACGCCTTGCGCGAACGCGTCCCAGACGGCCGGGTTCACCCGTTCGCCTGCGCTCAGGGCACTGAACCGGCAAAACTGCTGGACGCCTTTCAGCAAGTCGGCGCGAAACTCGTCGTTGGATTTTGGCCGACGCGCGAAGCCGACGATGGCGAAGCCGGGCGGCAGTTGACCTTCGTGGGCGAGGTTGCAGAGCGCCGGGATGAGTTTGCGCCCGGTCAGATCGCCGGTCGCGCCGAAGATGACGAGCACGCACGGCTCCGGCGTGCGCCGCGTGACGATGCCTTCGCGCAATGGATTGGAGTTCGATGCGGTCTCGTGCATGGCGGCCAGTTGCCCGGCATCGTAACACAAGATTCGCGAATCGCGGAAGCGGTTTTGGCCGTCTTCATCGCAGGAGATGAAGCCAGACCCAAAGTGCGAATGCCAGCGGCAATCCGACAATCAATCCGTAGACTCCCATGTAATCGCGTCGAAGCAGACTCACAATGGATAAGGGAGTGACCAGAAGGACGCATACAAACCCACTGAGCAACAGCCAGGTGTCGTCCGCCAGACCGAACCGCAAGAACCACGACCAGAATCTCGGGTTTGTGACCATCCTCAAAGATGCAGGAACTCCGTGCGAATTAAACCACTCCATCCCGTGAATAGGCAGGAGGAAAAACATTCCCGCTCCACTGGTCGCCAACAACAGAATGGCCACACGGAGCGGTTTGGTGGCTGTAGTCATTTTCATCCTGCTTACCACCTGCAAATTACCTCTTACGGCAACCAAGGGCAAATCATTTGATTGCGTTTTGCATTTTCATCCCGGATGAGGAACACTTCCCGGCATGTCTTGGTATTGGCTCATCGTGGTCGTGGCGATTCTGATCGTCTTGTATCCGTTCCAAGGCTGGATCACGTGGTTGGTGCATCAGCGGCGTCGGGAAGGACGGTTTGCGGTCGGGACGCCGCCGCGGCGGCCGACGCCGAGCGACTGGCGCGACGATCGGGTCACGATCGGCTGGCTGGGGCACGCGACGTTGTTGATCAATTTTCACGGCAAGAACGTGCTGACGGATCCGGTCTTTGGCGCGAGCGTCGGGCTGCATTTGCCGTTGGGCATCAGCTTCGGGCCGCGGCGGCTGGTGCGGTGCGCGCTGGGACCGGAGGAATTGCCGCGACTCGATCTGATCGTGCAATCGCACGCGCACATGGATCATCTGGACACGCGCAGTTGGCGACAACTGCAGCCCGGCCCGGCCGTCGTCATGGCCGCGCGCAACGAACGCTACATCCGCCGGTTTGGCTTTTCGCCGGTGACCGAGTTGCGCTGGGGCGAGTCCACCGAAGTTGCCGGACTAAGAGTCACAGCCATCGAGGTTGAGCACTGGGGCGAACGGTTGCCGTGGAGCCGGGACCACGGCTACAACGCGTACTTGCTGGAACGCAACGGCACCGCCATCCTCTTCGGCGGCGACACCGCGTACACCGAATCTTTCCGCCGCGCCTGCGCCGGCAAGAAGATCGATCTGGCCATTCTGCCAATCGGCGGCTACCAGCCGTACATCCGGGCGCACGCCTCGCCCGAGCAAGCGTGGCAGATGTTTCGCGATATTGGCGCCGATTATCTCATCCCCATCCATCATCAGACGTTCGTTCTCTCGTACGAACCCCCGGACGAACCGCTGCGACGATTGCTTGTCGCCGCCGGTGACGATGCGGCACGCATTGTGATTCGTGAAGTTGGGGAAACGTTTGCCATGCCGGAACGCTAGTTGGTGGACCCGCTCGGACTTGAACCGAGAACCCGCTGATTGAGAGAGCGAAAAGACTGGTTAGAACGGGTTCTTGGTGGTTGCTGGATGTAACGCCAACAGCTTCGGAATCAGGGAATTGCCTTTAGGAACGGCTGAAATGCAACCATCGGTTACACAGGGTGATTGTTTGTTACGCGTGGCATACCCAGTGGCATACCCGCACGGACTTGGATCGGCTCGATGTTGTCGGGCCCATCCACCGCGGACGGGTTCGTCTCACTTCACACCATGTGGTGGCGATTGGAAATGCCGCCTGATGCGAGTGACGACGCAAACTGCCGCCGACCGATCACGGATGCCCGGCTGGTGGCCCTCCATCTGCCCGCAACATCGCCGGTTCGGATCCGGTGCTCCTCGATCCAGCCGCGGACAGAGTCGGCGGTCGCCCAGTGGCTGGGGCGGTCGCAAGGGCGTTATCGCTGATCGGGCGAATCCTTCCCCTTGGTCTTCAGCAGATCATCCAGCTTTTCAAACGGATTAGCCATTTTGGATGGCTCGGGGACATCCGCCTGTTGAACTCCGTCGAATTGACCAGCGAGCTTGTACTTCTCGTGCTCGTGATCATGA
>CAZMKD010000087.1:0-2924 GCA_964566575.1 uncultured Verrucomicrobiota bacterium | reverse complement strand
TTTCTCTACGCCGCGACACGCATGGATGAATTCAACGGGATGAAAGGCGGCGCGGTGAGTGCGTTTGCGGTGGACGCCGCAGCGGGCAAGCTCACGCTGCTGAACCAGAAATCCTCCGGCGGCGCTGGGCCGTGCCATGTGAGCGTGGATGCGTCGGGCAAATTCCTATTCGTCGCCAATTACAACGGCGGCAGCATCAAGTCGTTCCCCCTGAAAGCCGACGGCCGCGTCGGCGAGGACGGCACGTTCATCCAGCATACCGGCCATAGCGTGAATCCCGACCGTCAGGCGGCCGCGCACGCACATTGGATCGCGGCCGACCCGTCTGACCGGTTCGTGCTCGCGTGCGACCTTGGCATGGACAAAGTGATGATCTACAAACTAAATCCGACCAACGCCACCCTGATCGCCAGCGACCCGCCGTTCGCCACCGTGCCACCGGGCGCAGGCGCGCGGCATCTGGCATTCAGCCGTGACGGTCGGTTCGCTTACGTCATCAACGAATTTGCCTGCGCCGTGACCACGTTCGCGTGGGAGGCAACCAACGGAACGCTTACCGCGCTCGCAACCAATCTGCTGCTGCCGCCGGCCGTGACGGTGCAAACAAACTTCACGGCGGCGGGAATCCTTGTAAGCCCGGACGGCCGGTTTGTTTATGCCACCGTTCGTTGGCACGACAGCGTCAGCGTGTTCGCGGCGGACGCACGGAGCGGCCGGCTCAAATTCGTGGAGAATGTGCCGTCCCACGGCAAGATTCCACGCGCGATCGGCATTGATCCGACCGGCCGCTGGCTCATCGTCGTCAACCAGAAGACGAACAACGCGGTCGTGTTCAGCATCGACGCCGAGACCGGCAAACTCACGCCCACCGGCCAGGAATTGCAAATTGGTGAGCCGGTCGATGTGAAATTTGTCCAATAAGCCGGTACTGCAAAGCTGGCTGGCGACGCAAGCAGGGGCACGCGACAAGTGGGGCGGCTTGAGACGAAACAGCCCTTTGCGAATCCAACCGGCCTGCCCCGAATCTGGTCCGTTCCGTTCGCAGTTTTTCTTGGCTATTCGGGCAGTTCTCGAAGGCGGATCGTCCAGTGGAGCGAGTCGCCGGGTTTCAGGACTAGATTGGTTGCTTGAAGTTGCAGGATCAACGGGATGGCGCCGCGGGTGCCTTTGCCAGCCGCAGAATTGCCGGTGGCTTGAAGCGATTCGTCCGACGGAAAACTGACATCCGAGATCGTGACTTCCATCGACCCATCAGGCGAATTGAACCGGTCGGTGCGGTGACCATTTTCAAACCGGGTGAAAACGCGGTTGCCGGTGCTGGGAAACATCACGGAAAAGCGGTGAAGGGTGACCGGCTTCTCCGCCGTGATCGTTTCAGTGCGGACCAGAGTGTCGCCGTCAATCTGCCAATTCACTTCGCTGGTCAGGCCCGGGTCAATGAATTGTCCTGGCCCAAGGACGAGTTTCTGCGCTTCGGTTTTCCCAGGATTGGAATTAACAACCGCCCAGCGTTTCCACATCGCCCGCAAGCTCTGACCATCTGCGCCCGGGTCAATTTCGTCCGCGCCATCGCCGGCGACAATCACCCGGCCATCCGCCAGTTCCAAATAGGGCACCAAGGCCGGGACCAATTGTTCCACCGGCGCAGCGAACCCCGGCAGCGCGTGGGGCGCGGGCAAATAATCGGCGATGCCCGACATCGTTCCCGTCGTGATGGGCAGAGCGAACCGGACCCGGCCTTGTCGCACCAACCACACGCCGGCCGGTCGGTCGCCATGACGGAAAAACTCAAAACGCGCGACGGACGGCAATTGGGGTTGGGCGGGAAACGCCGTGACCGCTTCCGCCTTCAAGGCCGCCGTCAGCCGCCTCAACGAGTCCGCTGACTTGGCGAGGAACACTGTTGTCTGCTGCCATTGACGCTCGGGGCTCATGTAGGCGAAGTTGCCGCGACCAAAGCCGAACATATTCAACAAATGCTTGTCGGGTTGATAGTCGAGCTGCAGGCGTTGCCACGCGCGGAAATAAACGCTGGCAAGTTCCGGCAACGGAGCCGGGCGAAATTCCGGATGTTCTGCGAGGAAGCCGATGATATCCATCGTGTCGATGTAACTCATGTCCCCGATGGTTCGTCCCCACGGATAGCCGTAGCCGTCCGGCCCGACTAGATCCCACCAGGTGCGCATCACGGCTTTCAGGGCCGGCGCAACGGCGGCCTGGATATCCTTGCGATCAATATTCCCCGCCGCGCTGTAAACAAATCGTGCGTACTCTTGCGAATAGCGGTCGTAGCGGCCGACGGGGAGGTTGTCGTCGGTGTAGAGCACACCTTGAAAAAACTGGCCGGCAGCCCGCGTTACAATGTCATTGGCAAAATCCCGGTCGGTGACAAGGCCCATCTGGTAATCCAGAGTGACGATGCGCGCCGCGACGCCAAAATAATTCTCCGGCAGGTTGATGACGCGACGGGTGGTGCGGTCGTAGAACCGTCCCGGATCAAGGAGCGCCCGCCACTGCGTCTGTTCTTCGGCCGTGAGACTTTGCCACAATGGATTGGCTGCCAGATTGGTCCCGAAGTGGCGCAGCGCAATCGCCGCGCCCAATTGCGCGAAAGTTTTTCCGCCCTGTCTGGCTTCGATGAGTCCGAGTTGACCGAGAAATTGCGGCACGTCGCGTCCGGCGATGTTTCGTTGGCCGGAAAGCGCCGCACATTCCGCGATGGCGCGCATGAACGAACCCCAGGTGAAATCGCCCTTGGTCGGCACTCCCAGAACCAGCGGCGGCGGCGGGTCAATGCTCGGAACGGCGGCCACGTGCGCCGCGATCTCCCTTTCCAAGAACGAAGCGACATTGGTGACGAATTGCTCGGTGGGGATTAATTCCGCCGACGCGACAGTGGACACGATTGCCGCGAAGGGAATTGC
>CAZMKD010000086.1:0-7492 GCA_964566575.1 uncultured Verrucomicrobiota bacterium | reverse complement strand
GTTGGCGCATGGTGAATGTTGCCAGTAGAGACACCGAAACTCCTGCAAACATTCAAACCCAGCGGCCAGATTCGCGCGTCTTCATACCCACTTCATTCCACGCCAGCCGACTTCAGAAAAGTTCTCCGCCAACCACTAATTCAGGAGGCGCTGGTTCACCTCTGGCTGATGGAAAAACGCCGACCGGGTCAGCGACAGAGTTGGTACCTGCAAAGCTGCAAGTTTCATCTACAAAACTACATCAAGAACGGACGTAGTGTTGATTCTCCAAAGCGAGGGAGCGGACGGATAAGTATCGACGATGATCAGGAGATGAGCCACGGCGACGATGTTGAGCAGAGCGACGTCTTTACGCAAATCAGCGCCCGCGACATGTTCACTCTGTTGTCTTGCCGCCTGACGCCCTTCGAGCGGACGATCCTGAATTCCCTTCTGGACGGCATGAGTGCTCGTGAGATTGCCGCCCGGCTTGAGGTTACGCACCCCACTGTCATTAAGTACCGGCGGCGCATTGCCGCGCATGCCGTGCAGCTTGGCATCCCTCCGAAACGGAACTACGGTCGGGCGGAGCAGAAGGTGATGGTCGGTGCCCGCTATGGTAGTTCCTGAAATTGTCGCGGGGTCAAGAAACCCGTCCTTGTCGAATTTCCTCGGGTAGCCTCGCGTCGCGGAACATCCTGTGCCTTGGAAGCGACTGCTGGTTACATGATCGGCAGTGGGTTATGGCTGGTCAAATTCCAAACACCGATGTCAGATGAGTGTTTTTTGCGGGGTCGATGTGTCCCCGGAGCACAGCTTGTTCTTCCGCGCGACCGGGGCCGTGTTTTGCTGACGGGGATCAGCGGGAGAACATACTGGAGAAATGGAGACGAAGGCTCTTCTGAATCTTGAACGCTCGGGCCCGCTTACAGGCTTTCTTTGAGACCTTGACCCGCGCTAAAACGCACGGTCTTGGAAGCCTTGACCTGGATCGGCGCGCCCGTCTTCGGATTTCGACCAATGCGAGCGCGGCGGTTGCTCACACGGAACTTACCGAAGCCGACGAGCAGTACCGGCCCTCCCCCTTGCACGCCCTTACGGATCGCACGCAGCACCGCATCCAACGCCCGCTCCGCGGCGGCCTTGCTGGCGGCCCTGCCCAACTGCTTTTGCACGACATCAACCAATTGCGCCTTGTTCATGACTCCTCCTGAAACAAACTGTCTTTGGACTGGTTGCGGTTGCCTGTACCCTCACAACGCCCGCCCCTGTGTTCTTCTGCCACAGCCGGCGGTCACGGTCAATCACAATCCCGCAAGAAGCCGCACCCCACCGCAGGCTCGGAACGCCAGAATTTGCTGAACATTCTGGCGATGCTCTTGTTTACTCCGCCCGTTGGAGAAGCGTAAGCGAAAGCGGGTAAGTGTTTCCTCCTCTCTATCGCTCCACAATCGTAAAACACAGTGACCGCGTGAATTGGATGACCGGCACCGGCAATACCAACGCCCTCCAACGCGCCACCGGCGCAGCCGACGGCAGTTACACCAATGACTTCACCGACATCTTTTTCGTGACCAACGCCGTCAGTGTCGTCACCAACTACCTCGACATCGGTGCCGCCACCAATTTCCCGGCCCGCTTCTACCGCGTGCGGCTGGTGCCGTAGGTCGCGCTCCGGCTGATTCATCCTACGACCGGCTTGATGTTGTTCGGCTCGTCGACTACGGGCGAGTTCACCTGTCGCGACACCGGATAATACTCCATCGCATCCGCCGGATACTGCTTCAGCAACGGCAGCAACTTCTCCGGCTCGTGAATCTGCGGATCCAGCCACGCAGTCTCCGCGTCCCGCGTCAGGATCACCGGCATCCGGTCGTGAACGGCCTTGAGCAACTCGTTCGCCGCAGTCGTGATGATGGTGCAGGTCAGGATCTCCTCGCCCTCCGGCGATGTCCAATGCTCCCAGAGTCCGGCGAATCCGAACGGCTCACGGCTCTTGAGGACGATGTGGACCGGCTGCTTCACCTTGCCCAACTTCTGCCACTCGAAGAATCCATCGGCTGGAATGAGGCACCGCCGCTTCTTCAGCGCGTCCCGGAACGACGGCTTCTCCGCAACGGATTCAGCGCGGGCATTGATCATCTGGCTGCCGATGGCTGGATCCTTCGCCCAACTCGGAATCAGACCCCAACGCATCTGCTTGAGATGGCGTTGTCCGTCATCGTTGACGACGATCACGGATTGCGTGGGGGCGATGTTGTAGCGCGGCTGAACAGCCGGCCACTCGGCTGGCGGCGCGGGCGCACTGAATCGGTCGGCGATTGCCTTGATGTCCGTCGTGAGCGTGAAGCGGCCGCACATACGCCGTGAATTGTGACCGAGTTCCCGGCAGTTTCAAGTCTCGACGTGATCCACGAATCTCCGTGCCGGGGTTCGTAGACTGACGGACTTGCGATGCTTTGCCTGACAATTCCAGTCCGCCGCTCCCCACGAATCGGGATTGACACGCCGCCAGTCCAAGAATTAAAAGGGGTTCACCCCGGTTGTCGGGTCTGTCCACGGCCCACTGAAGCGCCACGTCTGCGCGACGCGAGAGGTGAGTGTGGTTCATGTAGCGGAAGGAAGTTTGAATGCGAGATCCGCCAAATAGCATTGAACATCTCTGTGACCGTCCGGTCCGTTTTGCGCCAATGGTCGCGCCTTCGGGTCGCGCAACCCTGTCTGCAACTCTCACCTTCTTGGGTCGCGCCAAATCATTCAATCCAATCCTTCACGTATAATAGTAAGAGCAGACACAGGACAACATGCACGGGGATCGAAAATAGCAGCCAATTCATCAATGACAAAAATAGAAACCCGAAGAAAAACACACTCCCATAACGGAAGCTGATCCCGCTCCGAATCAGCAACCACATCGCCAAAACAAAGCCAGCCACCCAGCCCGCATCCGTCAGGTGGGCCAACAGTGTGCGCTCATCTTCGTGCTGAAGATGGCCGGCCATGCAGAAATGATTGAAGCGGCACACATAATAAGCCGGGGACGCCAATATCAAAACAAGCAGGGCCAGCCGACTGGCCTGTTCGGGACCGATGAAATTGAGGAAACGCCTCATGGCCGATCCCGGTTATCGAAAAACTTGAGCATTGATGCGCCCACTCTAGCCAAAGCAAACCAGTTGGGAATCTTTACTTCGCCGTCGTGGGTGTTCCCGGAGGACGGCGATGAACTCTACATCGACCTCGAAGAAACGACCGACTTTGTGATTGGCACCAACGGCGGTTCGCTGACTCTCAACCTTGTTTTCGGACTGACCTACACCTTTGACGACACGGCCAGGTTGATTGCCCTGCCGGGGAAAGCACGCTTCTACCGCGTGCGGCTGGTGCCGTAGGGGCGGGCGGCCGTCAAAGGACGAGTTCTCCTCCAACGGATATTTGGCGGGTATGACAGCGTCGTCGGCGCTTGGAGGATTACCTCCTTCCCTCGAGACAGAATTTTCGCATAGGCTTTCGCCGTCGCCCGAAAGTCACACAATTGACCGAAGTGGTTGATCGACAGATGCACTTTGTCTATTCCGCGCGGTACCACGCCGACTACGGCCCGCATGTGTTTCCAATTGAGAAGTACCGGCTCGTTGTCGACCGCCTGCGCCAGCTCGGCATACCGGAGACGGCGTTTGTCGAGCCGCATCCTGCGAAGCCCGAACAACTCCTTCGCGTCCACACCAAACAGTACCTGGCCGATCTCCAACAATGCGAACGGACTCGGCGCACGCAGTTCTCGGAGCTGCCGCTGACGCGCGAGATCGTCGATCTGTTTGTACTATTCTGCGGCGGCACGATCCGGGCGGCGGAGTCGGCCCTGGAGGAGGGCGTGGCCGTGCACATCGGGGGCGGGTTTCATCACGCGTTTGCGGACAAGGCGGAAGGCTTCTGCTACTTGCACCTGCGGGTTCTCATAGACATAATCCCCGTCGTCATAGTTGGTGAACTCGAAATGGCGGACAGGCCAGTAGACGGCGGCCAGGGCCAGCGCCAGACACAGGCAAATCAATACGTTTTGCCGCGGCTGGGAGGTTTCAGCCATCTCGGGGAAACAACGGGGAAGTGATCAACTTCATTCTCGCCAAGCGGAAAGTTACCGCCGTGGCCAAACAACCGAATCCATACTGAATGCTTCGCGGCAAGTTGATCGAAGAAGCTGCCGGAAAATACTTCGCCGGGCAACTGACTTCCGCGACGGTGTAACCGCACCAGAGGATCTGGGCCAACATCTGATTGTCAAAAACAAAGTCGTCCGAGTTACTCTCCAGCGGCAACCGTTCCAACACTTCGCGGGAAAACGCCCGGTAGCCGGTGTGATATTCGGAAAGCTTGGCACCGGTCAGGATGTTCTCCACGAACGTCAGTGCACGGTTGGCGATGTATTTCCATCGGGGCATCCCGCCTTTCACTGCGGAGCCGCCCAGAATCCGGGAGCCGAGCACACATTGATACAGCTCATTGCCGATCAATGACGCCATGGCCGGAATCAGTTTCGGTGTGTACTGGTAATCCGGGTGAACCATGATGACGATGTCCGCTCCCTCGGCCAACGCCAGTTGATAGCACGTCTTCTGGTTAGCACCGTACCCACGATTAATCGGATGGATGTGAAGTTTTGTGTTCGGCAGGGTCCGCGCAAGTGCCGCCGTGTCATCGTGACTGGCATCATCCACGACAATCACCAAATCCACGATACCTTGTTGCATAACCTCTTCGTGGGTCTGGCGGAGGGTCTTGGCCGCGTTGTACGCCGGCATCACCACCACGACGCGCTTGCCTTGAAACATGCCGGATTTGCTAAGGAGTTTTTCCCCTGTAAGCAAGCGGAAATGCGATGAGCTTTTACTCCGGCAAGATGATCCTGCCCCTCAGTGTGTGGGGAGTGGTGAGAACAATTCGGATTGCACCGGTGTACATCGCGGGTCATGCGGACTCGTCACATCGACGGACTGCCGGTAAGGGCGATCATCGCGATACAACTGCAACCGCAACTCGATCTCGCTGACTAACTCCGGCTGCCCGGCAGTGCGAGCAAGTTCGATGGCCTTCTGGGCCGTGGCGACGGCTTCGTCGAACCGGCCGGTATCGGCGTAGGCGGCCGCGAGTGTGTCGAGCGGCGGCACGGCTTGGCTCCCGGTCACTTTCACAAGTTCCTCGGCAATCTGGATCGCTTGTGGGGCGTTGCGCAGCTCGGCCACGGGACAGGTCACCAACAGCCAGGCGTATTCATTGGCAATGACCGGATTGGGATTGTTCGTGCTCAACCCGCCCTGTAACGCTGCGATCGCCTCCGCGAAACGACCGTCTTGCCCGAGCGCCTTAGCCAGTTGAATGTAAGTGACCGCTACGGTGGGCAGGAGCCCGTTGGCTGCGCGCAGATGCTCGATCGCTTCTGTGGTGCGCTTCAACTCCATCAACTTCACGCCGAGATTGTAGTGCGTCTGCCCCAGATCGGGAGCGACGCTGAGCGCCTGCCGATAGTGCTCGATGGCTTCGGGTACCTTCCCGTCCTCGGCCAGCAGGTTGGCGAGATTGTTGTGCGCCTCCGCATAGTCGGGACGCACCACCAACGCATTCTTGTAACAGGCAATCGCCCGGGCGCGCTCGCCCTGTTGCTGCCAAAGCGTGCCCAAGTCGTAATGTGCCTCCGCCATGCCGAGTTCGGACTGGATTGCCAGAGCATAGTGGACTTTGGCGTCCTCCACACGGTTCATGCGCGCGTACAGCTTGCCCAGACAATACTGCACGTTGGCGAAGTCGGGCTTGATGCGCACGGCCGCCAACAGGTGTTGCTCGGCTTCCTCCAGCCGGCCGAGTTCGGTCAACGCCAACCCAAGATTGCTGTGTGCTTCGAGGAACTCCGGCTTGAGCGCCAGCGCCGCCCGAAACTGTTCCGCCGCCAGCGCGTACTGTTTCCGGCCATTGAAGATCGTGCCCAGATTGTTACGCGCCAGGAATGCATCCGGATTCCGCGCCAGCGTGTCGCGCCACAGCGTCTCGTCGTCGTGAAACACCTGCGCGTGTCGCCAACTCAACGCGCCCAGTCCTGTCAGCGCGAGCGTCAGCACGCCGATTTGCACGGCGCGTGGCCGCACGAAGGTGGCACCGGCAGCGGCGACGAGGGCAATAATCCCGACGGAAGCGAGATACTGAAAATGGTCTGCGACGAACGAATACCGGAAATAGTAGATGTCGAAGAACCCAAGTACCGGCAACAAGGCGGCCACGAAATACCCCAATCCGAACAAGCCCGCACGCGCCCACTCCCGCTGCCGGTAGTTCCAGAGGCCGGCTGCGATGGCTCCAAGGCCGATCACCGGTACCAACGCTGTCAGCGAATCCGCCTGGAGTGTCCATCGCGGATATCCAACCGAGCGACGGCGGGCGTTGCTGGCGCATTTTCAGCATCGTTATCTAAAGCAACCGCCCGAACAGATGGGTGGCGTGAAGGAGACCATTGCCAATTATTTGCACAATTTTCTGACGCCCGACATCGCGCAAATCTTTTCGCCGGGCAAAAACACATTCGAGTTCAGCGACATCGACCGGGGAAAGATCATCTGTGTGGCCATGCCGCAGAAATATCAAACGGAACGGCGATACGTGAACACGTTCTTGAAAATGCTGTTCTACACGCACGTCCTGCGTCGGTTTGACCGGCCGCAGCAGCAGCGCCAGCACGACAATCTCCTCATCCTCTGGGCCGACGAAGCCCAACGCTTCATGACCGCGAACGAAGACGGCATGAGCGATTACAACTCCGTGGACGTGATCCGCGAAGCCAATGCAGCCGTCGTAGCCGCCGCCCAATCATCCACGTCGTTTCTGCCGGCGCTCGGAAGAGAAAAGGCCAAGGTGCTGGTGCTCAATCTGCGCAATCGCATCATCTTCAAAGCCGCCGACGAGGAAGGTGCATTGGAAAGCGCGGATTTCCTCGGCAAGAAGCGCGTCATCAAAAAGACTTGGGGATACTCGGCCGGCCAAGCCAACCGCAGTTTCGCCGAACACGAAGAACACAAGATCAAGTCGCACGTGCTCCGTGCGCTTCCGAAACACACTGCCGTTCTGGTGCATTGCGAACGAGGCTACAAGCGAACCGTCCTGCCGCCAATCGAACCCAACGGCCAAATCTCACCATGGTTTAGAAGGAGATGGTTTTAGGAGCTTGGAATCGGCTGGATTGACAACTCAGGTTTCGTGATACTCAACCTGATGCGAGCCAAGAAGCACGAAGCAATGGACGCCATGAGCAAGCTGAGAGTGTTCGTCAGTTCCGTCCAAAAGGAATTGGAGGACGAACGGGTCATTGTTCAGAATCTCCTGAACACCGACGCTTTCCTTGCAGCACACTGTGAACCCGTTCTCTATGAGTTCGAGCCTGCGTCGCCGGATAAGGCTCTGGAAGGATGCCTCAAAGCCCTCGATACCTGCGAGGTTTACTTGCTCATCGTCGCGGTGCAATACGGCA
>CAZMKD010000085.1:0-2543 GCA_964566575.1 uncultured Verrucomicrobiota bacterium | reverse complement strand
GTGTCACAGCACCTGTGCCGTTGTAGTGGCGACCTTTGGGTTGGTTGACCGCTAAATCAACCACTTACGCCGCCGTCCCCCTCCAGTAGCGGAAGTCGGGCCAGCGACGGGAAGCTGATCACCAACCACCACGTCATTGAGAACGCCGCCACCGCCGTCGCCAAGGCCGAGAACGGGGGCGTGTTCTCCGTCGAGGGTGTTTTGGCCGACGATCCGAAGAACGACCTCGTGCTGCTGAAACTCACAGGCAAAGACCTGCCGTTCCTGCCGCTCGGCAACAGCGACAAGACCGAAGTCGGTACCCGCATCGCTGTCATTGGAAGCCCGCTGGGATTAGAAGGCACGTTATCTGAAGGCATCGTCTCCGCCGTACGTAACCTGTTTGGCGACCAGGGCTGGCTACAAATAACAGCAGCCATATCGCCCGGTTCTAGCGGTTCACCCGTGCTCAACGACAAAGCGCAGGTTATCGGGATAACCACGTTCCTGATGCGCGGTGGTCAGTCGCTGAATTTTGCGGTGCCTTCTGAAACCGCGATTTCGTTGCTACAAAGAGCGGGAATATCAGCGAAGTTGAAACCGCTGGTCGCTGCAGCTTTAGATTCTGAGAACAGCGAGTCGGAACTCTGGGCATCGCCCGAAATGAAAGCAACGCTGGCGGCGTCTGCCGCCGAAGATTGGGTGAGCATGCTCAAGACAGGACAGGCTCTGGTAAGGAAATTTCCCGAAAGCCCCCGAGCGTATTACCAGCTCGGCTTCGCATATCTTTCGCTCAAATTCTACGATGACGCTATCAGCGCTTGTCGCCAAGCCATCAAATTGAAGCCCGACGACGCAGAAGCATGGAATAACCTTGGCGTGGCACTATTGGATAAGGGCAACGACGACGAGGCTGTCCCGGCGCTGATCCAGTCGACTAAGCTAAGACCCGACTGGCCCGGAGCATGGTTTTCATTAGGACTCGCTTACAAGAACCAAAAAAAGCACCGCGAGGCGCGCGTCGCATTCGAGAAGACCATCAAACTTAAACCCGAAGACGCATCTGCGTGGTCGGAACTCGGAGATAGCTACTCACATGAGCAGAACACGTTACGGGAAGCCGTTAAAGCGTACCGCCAAGCTATCAAGTTGGATCCCGAGAGCTTCGGAGCTTGGCAAGGCTTGGTCTTCGCGTACGGATTATCAACTTGGGAAATTTCTGATTCTATCGAAAAAGAGAGGCAGTTCGCGATGGCGGACGAGGCTCTCAAGCAACTGCAGAGGTTAGATTCGGAGCGTTCTCAGTTTGCGGCCAAGTGGCTTTCCAGAATCCCCCGGTAAGCCAAGCCGCTCGCTTCGATTTGTACTTGGGCAATCAGAGATCGCGAACAGACTTAGCGATGGCGGCGAGTAGGTCTTTGTGAATATTCGCAAACATTTCTTTGGCGATTGGATTCATGAGGACTTTCTTGTTGCTCAATACGGCGTAAGTGGCAGCTTCGTACCGGATTGATTGAGGAAAAAGGGCAAGATGGCTCTCAAAAAATATCGTTGCGGGTATGCGGTCGGGGAACGGGTCCTGAACAATAAGCTCGAATCCTGCCTTCCGGAGAAACTCCTCGAATGTGTTGGATCTTAATACCAAGCTACTGTCTAAACTGGTGCTGCCACAGATTGCATCGGCGAGTTTTCGGTAATAGAAGTATCTGTTGCTGTCTAAGACGATCTGGCGCGAGGCTTTGCTCTTATTAAGGGTGTAGAAGTGCAGGCCGTCCACGCCACGTGCAAGTAACTCAGCGCACTGCCGGACGCTCCAGCGGATGCCGTAGTCCATTACGGCTTCGGAGTCGGTGGCGATGGGGTCGAGGTCGCGTTGCATTTTGTCGGGGATGATCGCGCCACACATGGCGGTGAACTTTTTGATTTGGGCGACGTTCGTCACCGGCATGATGCCGGCAATGATCGGAACCTTAATGCCGAGGGCGCGGGCGCGCTCGACGAAATGGAAGAAGCTGTCGTTGTCGAAGTAAAGCTGCGTGATGATGAACTCAGCGCCGGCATCCACTTTGTCTTTGAGGCGTTGCAGGTCGGTGTCGAAGTCGGGGGCTTCGGGGTGTTTCTCGGGGTAGCCGGCACAGCCGAGACTGAAACGATCGGCAAACTTTTCACGGAGATGACGGATGAGGTGGACGGCGTTTTGGAAATCGGGGAACCAACTTTCGGGCGGTTCCGGGACGCCGACGGGTCGGTCGCCGCGGAGGGCGAGGACGTTTTCGATGCCGTGCCGGGAGAAGTCTTCGAGAATTTTGTCGATCTCGGTCAGGCGTTGGCCGACGCAGGTGAAATGGGCCATGGCTTCGAGGCCGAATTGTTCCTTGATCTTCAGCGTGATTTCAAGGGTCTTCGCGCGGGTGCTGCCGCCGGCGCCGTACGTGCAGGAGGTGAACGACGGTCGCAGTTCGCGGAGGTGCGAGAGTGTCTCCAGCAACGTCGCCATCGCCTTGTCGTCTTTGGGCGGGAAGAACTCGAAGGAGATCGTCGGCCGCGTCGTCGCGAGGATGTCG
>CAZMKD010000084.1:0-41957 GCA_964566575.1 uncultured Verrucomicrobiota bacterium | reverse complement strand
CTACACGCATGTCTTGCGTCGGTTCGACCAGCCCAAAGAGAAACGCAAGGACGACAATCTGCTGATCCTGTGGGCCGATGAAGCGCAGCGGTTCATGACCTCGAACGAGGACGGCATGAGCGATTACAATTCCATCGACGTGATCCGCGAAGCCAACGCCGCTATGGTTGCTGCCGCACAATCATCCACTTCGTTCATCCCTCCGTTAGGCAAGGAGAAAGCCAAAGTGCTGACGCTCAATCTCCGCAATCGGATGATCTTCAAAGCCGCCGACGAAGAAGGTGCACTCGAAAGCGCCGATTTTCTCGGCAAGAAACGGATCATCAAAAAAACGTGGGGTTACTCTGCCGGCCAAGCCAACCGCAGCTACGCCGAACACGAAGAACACAAGATCAAGCCGCATGTCCTTCGCGTCCTGCCAAAGCACACCGCCGTTCTCGTTCATTGCGAGAGGGGCTTCAAGCGCACCGTCCTGCCGCCTCTCGAACCCAACGGCCAGGTCTCGCCGTGGTTCAGGAGGCGATGGTGGTGACGGACAGACCCTTTACTTGTCTCGCCGCTTTTGGTATTACGCAAGGCGCGTAACGCAACTTGCGTAATGAAGAACCCTTTTGAATATGGCGGTGTGGTCAGCGGAAATGCCTTCTGCAATCGGGAGAAGGAAGTCGCTGATTTGCTGCGCGCGATGGAGAATAACGAGAAGTTGTTCGTGTTCTCGGAGCGGCGCTACGGCAAGACCTCGCTGGTGCGCACTGCTCTTAGTAAGCGTCCCAAGAAGGACTGTTTTTGCGCCTACGTGGATTTGTGGCCAACCGACAGCGAGGCCACGTTTGTCACCGCCGTGGCCAAAGCCATTGCCGAGTCCATGAGCACATCGGTGGACAAGGTGTTGGAAACAGCCAGGAAATTCTTTGGCAGCCTTGCTCCCAGCGTTACGGTGGACGAGGACAACAAGCCGGTGCTCACATTCGGGATCGGTAAGCAGGCCCGGCTCGGTCCCGCTTTGGATGAAGTTCTGGAAACCCCGGCCAAGATCGCGGGCAAAGGTGATCAAAACGTGGTGGTGGTGTTCGACGAGTTTCAGCAGATTCTCGAATACGGCAATGATCAGGTGGAGCGGAAACTGCGCAGCGTGATTCAAAATCACCGCCACGTGAGCTACCTCTTTCTCGGCAGCCGCAAGCATCTGATTGAAAAAATGTTTATGGACCGCGCCCGGCCCCTGTATCGCGCCGGTGGTCACTATCCCCTCGGGCCGATTGCCGAGCAGCATTGGCAGCCGTTCATCCTGAAACGATTCGGCGATGCCAACAAGATCATCGGCAAGGAACGCATTCACCAGGTCTGCGAGTTGACCCAAGGCCATCCGTTCTACACGCAGCACCTTTGCCACGTGCTCTGGGAATTGTGTGAACCCAAGGGCGAGGTGACCGAGAAGACGATCCAGCGAGCCGTGCAGGTGTTGTTGGAGCGTGAGAACTACGCCTATACGACGCTGTGGGAATCGCTGACTGTCCCGCAGAAGCGGTTCTTGAAGGGGCTGGCCAATGAGGTTGCCGGCGTGAAGGTATTTGCCGGCGAGTTCGTCCGGCGGAATGGGCTCGGCTCAGCCTCGAATGTGCAACGGGCGGTGAATGCACTGCTGGAGAGGGACATCATCGACCGGGACAACGGCTCGTTCCTCATCACCGACCGCTTCTTCCGCTTGTGGATTCAGGTGGCTCAGGCGCGGTAACACCTGCGGCGGGACTTCCATTACGCATTTTGCGTTACGCTACCAGCGTATTGTCCGCATGTAGGACGCTGCCTAACCCTCGAAACCAAACGATCAGCGCCGTGCCGTAGAAGAGCAGACAGTTTTGCGCGCGTGAGATGACTTGGGGAAACACTTGATGTGCGGAGACGCGGACGCTCGACTGGCGATCACTGGGATATGGGCTTGCACACTACAATCTGTGGCATCTTCCGGCCGTGCGAATGGTTGGTCGCGGCATCGCGGCTGCTGGCCGAATTGCGGAACGAGCGCCGGCGGGTATTACTCATTGGCGCACAGTCATCTATCAGTTGGGTTACTGTCATCTGGTCAATTGTCGCCTCGGCGTGTCTGAAACTTGGGCGATGAATTTGCTGGTTTGGTGACGGAGGCGCACGGCGTGGGTCAATCTGCTCTTGTCGCTGACAAGAGCAGCGACTCTGTGCTTTCGTTTTTATCTCCAACCGGGTAGGTTTATTTCTTGGAAGAGAACAAGACTGCGATGACTCAGGAAGACGCCAACCTTCGTGCCGAACCCTCAACGCATTTGCGGTTTGAGATGCTCATTGCCGAACTCTCGACGAGGTTCATCAACGTGCCGTTGGACCAGGTGGATGATGTCATCGAGGAAGCTCAGCGCCGGGTCTGCGAATTTCTGGGACTCGATTTGAGTGCGCTGTGGCAGTTGGAGTCCGAAGCGCCCAGCATCCTCGTCATGACCCATCTGTACCGTCCGCTGGGGGGGCCGCCGACTCCCGAGCGATTTTTGGCATTCGAGTACTTTCCCTGGGCTTTCGCCCAAGTTATGGCGGGCCGGCATTTTGTGATCTCGTCCCTTGACGAGATTCCGACCGGCGCCGAGCGCGACGCGGAGGTGTGGCGCCATTATGGTCTCAAGAATGTACTAACCTTTCCGCTCGCCGCCGGGGGCGGGGCGACCTTTGGTGCGGTTTCCTTTCACGATGTGACGAAGACGCGCACTTGGACGGAGCCGCTGATCAAGCGGCTTGAATTGGTCGCGGGGATCTTCGCCAATGCGATTGTCCGCAAGCGATTCGAACAGGCGTTGCGGGAAAGCGAGGCCCGACTGAGTCTGGTGGCGGAGTCGGCCGGGGTGGGCTTTTGGAGCTTGGATCTCGCCAGTAACCGGTTTTGGTTGACCCCGAAGACCCGGGAGTTCTTTAAGTTCACGGCGGATGAACCGGTGAGTTGGCAACGGCTATTGGAGGCGATCCACCCCGAGGACCGGAAAAAAGTCGAGCGCGTGCTCCAAGAGGTGGTGCGGACCGGGCAGGAAGGGAGCGTCGAATACCGCGTTCCCCAATCCAACGGTGGCGTGCGCTGGTTTATATCGCGGGGACGACTCCGGCAGGACAGTCCGTCGGGAAACCGGTGCGTGATGGGCGTGACGGTGGACATTACCGAGCGCAAGCTGGCCGAATTAGAGCTGCGCGAAAAAGAGGTCCGTTTGGAGGAGGCGGTGGACGTGGCGGCTTTGGGTTTCTATGAGATGCGAAATCCTCTTCGTCAGGAATACTTTGATACTCGGATTCACGCGATTCTGGGGTTTCCACGCGATCTGGTTTCAGGATTTCGGGAGTTCTGGGTAGAACATCTGCATCCCGAGGACCGTGACCGGGTGCTCGACATCAGCCGGCAAATCCTGGAGGGCTCGATGGGCAGCGTTACTGCGGAGTATCGTTATCTCCATCCGCAACGGGGTGTGGTGTGGCTGCGTCATGCGGCGCGGGTGTATGAGCGGGATGCTCAGGGCCGAACGGCCCGGGTGTTGGGTGCGATGCAGGACATTACCGAGAGCAAGCAAAACGAGGAAAAGCTACGCCAAGCATCCCACGTGTTGGAGCGGAGTCCGGTCTCAATCGTTATCACTGACATGCATGGGAAAATCACGTATGTGAATCGTAAATTCACGGAGGTGACTGGCTACTCTCTGGCGGAATGTCTTGGGCAAAATCCGCGTATCCTCAAATCCGGCGAAAGCTCACCGGAAATCTATCGCGAGTTGTGGTTGTCCATTACCGGCGGAGGGACGTGGCGTGGGGAATTTCACAATCGTAAGAAGAACGGCGAACTGTATTGGGAATCAGCGGTCATTTCGCCGTTGCACGATATCTCTGGCAATATCACGCACTTTGTGGCGGTCAAAGAAGACATCACCGAACGGAAACGGGCCGCAGTGGAGTCGTACCGCGACCGCGCCGAGATCACGCACCTGTCACGCGTGGCGATGCTCGGCGAAATGTCCGGCTCGCTGGCTCACGAGTTGAACCAACCGCTCACCGCCATTCTCAGCAACGCACAAGCCGCGCAGCGTTTCCTCGCCGATGGCAAAGTCGACATAAACGAGGTGCGCGACATCCTCAAAGACATCGTCGCGGACGACCTGCGCGCCGGCGAGGTTATTCGCCGGCTGCGTCTGCTCTTGAAGAAAGGCGAGGTGCACTCGCTGCCGCTTGACCTCAATGAGGTGGTGCAGGACGTCCTGAAAATGGTTCGTAACGATTTGCTCAATCACGGCATCACCCTCAAGACAGAATTTGCGCCCGACCTGCCGGCGGTTTGCGGCGACCGAGTACAATTCCAGCAGGTCTTGTTAAACCTGCTGCTGAACTCTTCCGATGCGATGATCACCAACTCTTATGCTGAGCGGCAAGTGGCGGTGCAGACGCAACGCACCACGGCGGGCGGGGTGCGCGTTTCGATTCGCGACCGGGGCCACGGCCTCACGCCCGAGGCGCAGACGCGAATCTTTGAACCGTTTTTCACGACGAAGCCCACGGGGATGGGATTGGGGTTGAAAGTTTGTCACACGATCATCACCGCCCACGGCGGACAGTTGGTCGGGGTGAATAATCCTGATAAGGGCGCCACGTTTTGCTTCGAATTGCCGGCAGGACAGGGAGTGAAGAGTGGTCAGTGAACAGTAATCAGTATTCAGAAAGGGAGGGGATTGTGAGTTATGCGAAAAGTTTTACGGAACTGATCGTGTATCAGAAGGCCAAAGGCGTTTCGAAGATGGTGTTTCAGGTGTCGAAGACATTTCCGAAAGAGGAGATGTATTCGTTGACAGATCAACTGCGGCGGGCCGCGCGTTCCGTCGGCGCGCAAATCGCCGAGGCGTGGGCGAAACGCCGCTACGAAAAGCACTTCGTCAGCAAGTTGACTGATGCCGATGCCGAACAGATGGAAACCCAACACTGGGTCGGAGAGGCGCTGGATTGTGGCTATCTTACGCCAGCGCAAGCGGCGAAACTGAATGCTGACCTGCTGGAGATCGGGCGGATGCTCGGGCGCAATGATTGAAAAGGCCGACGCGTTCTGCAACGCCGCCAACATTGTCCAAGAAGATACTTCCGAGTATTATGTCGCGGGACGATGACCGCTCACTAAATACTGATCACTGATTACTGAATACTGATGACTCCCCACCCACCCACTGTCTTCATCGTGGATGACGATCTGTCGGTGCTCAAAGGGCTGGCGCGGTTGCTGCGGTCGGCTAAACTGAACCCGGTCACTTTCGCCTCGCCCCAGGAATTTCTCGACCGGTATGACCCCGCGCAGCCCGGCTGTCTCGTGCTGGATGTCGCGATGCCGGGATTGGACGGCCTGCAACTGCAACAGGCGTTGATCACCCGAGGCAGTGAGATTCCCATCATTTTTCTCACCGGTCACGGGGACATCCCGATGAGCGTGCGCGCCATGAAACGCGGCGCGATTGATTTTCTCACCAAACCGGTCAACGACGAAGATTTGCTGAAGGCTATTCGTCTCGCTTTCAAAACTGACCACGTCAACCGGCAAGCCCAGGCCGAGCGGAGGGGGATCGAGCAGAAGCTGGCCGCGTTGACTCCGCGCGAACGCGAGGTGTTGGAGCACGTGATTGCCGGTCAATTGAACAAGGAGATCGCGGACGATCTCGGTATCGTCGAGAAAACCATCAAGGTTCATCGCGGCCGGGTGATGGAAAAGCTGAAGGTGCATTCCGTGGCCGAGCTGGTTCACCTCTGCGATATGGCCGGCGTCAACCCCGCGACCCGTTAGACCAAAGTCCAATTCTGCCGGTGGCGGATTGTCGGTATTGGTGGCATCTGTGGCCATGCAGACAAACATCATTGTTACCACGATCGCAGCCGTGATCCTCGGTGCGGGGATTTTCCTGCTGTCGGGCTGCACGGCCGTGCCCAAAGGAGTCGCGCCGGTTACGGAGTTCGACATTCAGCGGTACATGGGAACGTGGCATGAAGTGGCGCGCCTGGATCACTCGTTCGAGCGCGGACTGACCCGCGTCACGGCGGAATACACGCTCAACAGTAACGGGATCGTTGCGGTGGTGAACCGGGGTTGGGACGCGCGCCGGCAATGCTGGAAAGAGGCGCGAGGCCGGGCGTTGTTTTGCGGTGACCAGTCAACCGGTAGTTTGAAGGTTTCGTTTTTCGGTCCGTTCTACGGCGGGTATCACATCATTGCACTCGACCAGAGCGGGTATTTGTACAGCATGGTTTGTGGCCCAAGCCGGTCGTATCTGTGGATTCTTTCTCGTCAACCGGTACTGGATGACGCCGTGCGCGCGGGCTTGGTGAAGCAGGCCGGCGATCTTAGATTCGCGGTGGACAAGCTGATCTGGGTGGACCAAACCGAACCCACCTCCCGTTAGACTAAGGTCCAATTCTCCAAGCAGCGGATCGTCGCTAGAGTGCGCCCACTGTGAGTAAGGAACATCCCCTTGTCGCGGTTGTGGATGATGAAGAATCCGTGCGCAAAGCCCTGCAACGCTTGCTCCGCTCGGCCGGGATGACAACGGAGGCTTTCGCCACGGGTGCGGAATTTCTGCATTCGCTCAAAGACCACAAACCGGATTGTATCGTGCTCGATATCCACATGCCGGGGATGACTGGATTTGAAGTGCAGGAGCAACTGGCAGCGGCGGGAGAACCGTTACCGGTTGTGATCATCACCGGCTACGACTCGCCCGAGACTCATGATCGGGCACTGGCGGCCGGCGCCGTGGCGTACCTGCGCAAGCCAATCGATGACAAAGTGCTGCTGGAGGCCATCACGAGCGCGTTGGCTACCGGACCGCAGAAACCAAACTGATCGGAGGAGATCATGTCCCAAGAACCAGCGAAGACATCGAATGAACTGGCCGCTGAGCGAACAGATCTGGCGGTCGAGCGAAGCGTCATGGGTGCCAACCGGACCTTGATGGCGTGGATCCGGACCGCCCTGTCACTGATTGGTTTTGGTTTTACCATCTACAAGGTTCTCCTTTCGGCTGCAAAAGAAAATCTCGCCCTGGTGCGTGAGGGTAGTCCCAAACGCATTGGTATGTTCCTGATCTTCCTCGGGACCGCGTCCATCATAATGGGAACCATTGAGTATTTTCAGACCATGAAGCATTTGGATCGGCTGTCGCCAAGAGATTATCGGCCGTTCAATTACGCTACAATAATCGGGATTTTTGTGGGACTTCTGGGGTTATTCCTCCTCGCTACGATGCTGCTCAATCGCGAGGTGTTGTAGCGCGGACCGGGAGACTTTATGGAATGCACAAAGATTGTTGAGTACGTTGCGCAGGCGCTGGAGTTCATCGGAGTCGCGGTGATCGCGCTGGCTTTTGCCTATGCGCTGATTCGGGGTGCATTGCATTTCCGGCAACAACGTGAAGACGCTTATGAACGGCTGAAAACCTATCTCGGTCGCGCCTTGATGCTCGGCCTAGAGTTTCTGGTCGCGGCCGACATCATCCGCACGGTCACGACCGAGCCTACCCAGGAAAACCTGCTAGCGCTCGGACTCTTGATTCTCCTGCGAATTGTTCTGGGGTGGTCAATTGCGGTGGAAACGGAAGGCTGCTGGCCTTGGCAGGTCGCCAAGAATCGAAAGGAATAACTCTATGCAAGAACTCTGGCAGAGATTTACTGAAGATTTCGTCAATCGGTTGGACGGCCCGCTGCATTTCCGGTTCATCGCGCAGCCGCTGATTGCGATCATCTACGCGATCATTGACGGTCTCAAGGACGCGAAGGCCGGTAAGGTCCCGTATTTCTGGGCGGTCGTCACGAGTCCGGAGCATCGCCGGGAGCTTCTCAAGGACGGTTGGAAACACTTCGGCAAGATCTTCATCATCGCGATCATTTTGGACATTGTTTACCAGATCAAAGTCCATCATACGGTCTATCCGGGCGAAACGCTCCTCGTGGCGTTGGTTCTGGCCGTCGTGCCCTATGTCCTGCTACGCGGCCCGGTCAACCGCATCACGCGGTTGTTGAAGAAGTGAATCATGCCTGGAGCCCTACCTTACTATCATCTTCTGGCCAAGCCGGCCGGCGCGGTGTGCAACCTGGGCTGCAAATACTGTTTCTTCCTTTCCAAGGAAAATCTCTATCCGCCGCTCGAAAGCCCGATGATGGACGACGCGACGCTGGAGACCTACCTCCGGCAGTTAATGGAGTCGTCGCCCGGACCGCAGGTGGAAGTCTCCTGGCAGGGCGGCGAGCCGATGCTGCGCGGTCTGGACTTTTACAAACGCTCGGTGCAGTTGGCCAACCAATATCGCCAACCGCGCCACCAGACCGTCCTTCACACGCTGCAGACCAACGGCACGCTCATCAACGACGAGTGGGCGGCCTTTTTCAAAGCCAACAACTACCTGGTCGGTTTGAGCGTGGACGGGCCGCGTGAACTGCACGACGCCTACCGGGTCAACAAGAAAGGCGGCGGCAGTTTCGACGAGGTGATTCGTGGCTGGAGCTGTCTGCGCCAGCACAACGTGGACGTCAACATCCTCTGCACGATTCACGCCGCCAACCAGGACCATCCACTCGATGTTTACCACTTCTTCCGCGATGAGTTGAAGGCTGGATACATCCAACTGATCCCCATCGTCGAGCGCGCGACCGCGGACACAATCGCGTTGGCCAACCAGGGCTGGGGTGGTTTGAAGGGAACGGACCGGCCGCTGTACAAGCAGGAAGGCAACCTCGTGACCGAGCGCACGGTGAACGCCGAGAAGTTCGGCCAGTTCCTCATCAGTATCTTTGATGAATGGGTGCAGCGCGATGTTGGCAAGGTGTATGTCACCACGTTCGATGTCGCCCTCGGCAGTTGGCTCGGGCAACACAACGCCTGCATCGTGTCTCCCACCTGCGGCATGGCCCTCGCGCTGGAGCACAATGGCGACGTTTACTCCTGCGATCACTACGTCGAACCGAAGTACCGGCTCGGCAATCTCCAGGACACTCCGTTGAAGACGCTGGTCACGTCCGAGCAGCAGCGGCGCTTCGGCCAGAGCAAATTCGACACGCTGCCAAAATACTGCAAGGAATGTCCGGTCTTGTTCGCCTGCTATGGCGAGTGCCCGCGCAACCGGTTCATCCAGACGCCCGACGGCGCGGACGGGCTGAACTACCTGTGCGCCGGCTACAAAGCCTTTTTCACCCACATTGACAAGCCGATGAAAACGATGGCGAGCCTGTTGCGCCAGGGGCGCTATGCCGACGAAATCATGCAACCGCCAGCTACCGGCAAATAAGACCAAGGTCCAATGGTGTTCACTGAGCGATTCGGTAATGATCAAAACGATGTCGGAGATTGGAGAATCACCGGCTTCGGTCCGGCGAATGAATTCAAAGGCAAACTAAACGAAAGGAACAGTCATGAGCACACCAGATAATAAACACCGTTCGCATCTGCCGATGCCGAACACCACGCGGTCCACGTTCATCGCGTACGACGCGAAGAACCCGGACAGCAAGTTCCCGCCAATCCAAGACCTGTGCCCCCCCAAGGGCGCGCCGAACGTCCTCGTCATCCTGATCGATGACGCGGGGTTCGGCTCGTCCAGCGCCTTTGGCGGGCCCTGCGCGACACCGAACGCGGAAAAGCTGGCGGCGGGCGGGTTGAAGTACAACCGCTTCCACACGATGGCGATCTGCTCGGCGACGCGGCAGGGGCTGCTGACCGGGCGCAACCACCATTCGGCCGGCATGGCCGGCATCACCGAGATCGCCACGAGCGCGCCGGGGAACTCCTCGGTGTTGCCAAACACCATGTCGCCACTGGCCAAGACGCTCAAGCTCAACGGCTACAACACGGCCCAGTTCGGCAAGTGTCACGAAGTGCCGGTCTGGCAGTCGAGTCCGGTCGGGCCGTTCAACGCCTGGCCCACGGGCGGCGGCGGGTTCGAGTACTTCTACGGGTTCCTCGGGGGCGAGGCCAACCAGTGGTACCCGACGCTCTATCAGGGCACCACGCCGGTCGAAGCGGACAAGACCCCCGAGGAAGGCTATCACCTCGTCGAGGACATGGCCAACAAGGCCATTGGCTGGATTGGCCAGCAAAAGTCTCTCGCTCCTGACAAGCCGTTCTTCATGTACTTCGCCCCGGGCGCCACGCACGCTCCGCACCACGTGGCCAAGGAATGGGCGGACAAGTATAAGGGCAAGTTCGACCAGGGCTGGGACAAACTGCGCGAGGAAACCTTTGCCCGGCAGAAGAAGCTGGGCGTGATCCCAGCGGACTGCCAACTCACCGCGCGCCCCCCAGAAGTCCCGGCCTGGGACAGTATGCCCGAGGCGTTCAAGCCGGTGCTCCGCCGCGAGGCGGAAGTCTATGCGGGCTACATGGAGTTCACCGACCACCATGTGGGCCGCATCATCGAGATGCTGAAAAAACTCAACATCCTCGAAGACACGCTCATCTACTACATCATCGGCGACAACGGAGCGTCGGCCGAGGGCGGGATCAACGGTTGCTTCAACGAGATGGGCTACTTCAACGGCCTGCAGGCATTCGAGACGCCCGAGTACCTTACAGGGAAACTCGACAAACTGGGCGGGCCAGACTCCTACAACCACTACGCGGTGGGCTGGGCGCACGCCATGAACACCCCCCTGCAGTGGACGAAGCAGGTCGCCTCGCATTTCGGCGGCACCCGCAACGGCACGATCGTCCACTGGCCCAAGGGCATCAAGGCCAAGGGTGAACTGCGCACACAGTTCAGTCATGTGATTGACGTGGCGCCGACGATCCTTGAGGCGGCGGGTATTCCCCAGCCGGAATGCGTGGACGGCATCACGCAGGATCCGATCGAGGGGGCCAGCATGTTGGCATCGTTCACCGATGCCAAGGCTCCGGAGCATCACGAGACGCAGTACTTCGAGGTCATGGGCAACCGGGCGCTCTACCACAAGGGGTGGACGGCGGTGACGAAGCACTACACGCCCTGGCTCCCGCACCCGAAACTGGCGTTCGACGACGATGTCTGGGAGCTCTACGACACGACCAAGGACTGGAGCCAGTCCAAGGATCTGTCCAAGGAGAATCCGCAGAAGTTGCACGAACTGCAGCGCCAGTGGATCATCGAGGCGACGCGCTACAAGGTGCTGCCGCTTGATGATCGGTTTATGGAAAAGATTAACCCGGACACGGCCGGGCGACCGGTGCTGATCAAGGGAAAGACCCAGCTTCTGTTCGGCGGCATGGGCCGCCTGTCGGAGAACTGCGTCCTCAACATCAAAAACAAGTCGCACTCTGTCACCGCGGAGATCGTGGTCCCGGAGAAGGGGGCCGAGGGCGTGATCATCTCCCAGGGTGCCAACATCGGCGGCTGGAGCCTGTACTGCAAGGAAGGCAAGCTCAAGTACTGCTATAACTGGAGCGGTCTGAAGCACTTCTATGCCGAGTCGGCGGGCAAGATCCCGGCGGGCCAGCATCAGGTGCGCATGGAGTTCGCCTACGCGGGCGGCGGCCTGGGCAAGGGTGGCGTGGCGGCATTGTTCGTGGACGGCAAGAAGGTCGGCGAAGGGAAGATTGACGCGACGCTCGCGATGATATTCTCTGCCGACGACGGCTGCGACGTGGGTGAAGACAGCGGCGCGCCGGTGTCGCCGGAGTACAAGCCGGGCGACAATCGCTTCAACGGCGAGATCAAGGGCATCCAGCTCGCGATCGCCGACGCGGCGGAGAACTCGGACCACCTGGTCAAGGCGGAAGACGCCATCCGCATGGCGATGGCGCGGCAATAAAATCCGTATCCCACCGGCAGTCCCGCCACGACGGGACTGCCGGTCGGGATCAACAGGATGGGCCAGGCCGGATGTGAGAGTTGACCATGAATCAGACCGGTATGCTGCTTGCCGTGATCGCCCTGCTGCTGGCCCGGCCCGGTTGGGGACAGGATATTGAGCCACGCCGCTGGAGCCATCTGCCGACCGGCGCCAACTTCGGTGCCGTGGCTTACGCCTACATCACCGGTGACATAAACTTGGATCCCGAGCTTCGGATCGAGAACGGCCAATTCGATCTCCACACCATCGCCGCCAAATACACGCGGAGCTTCGCGCTACTCGGCAAGTCGGCTCGCGTTGAAGTTGCCCAGCCTTATCAGATCGGCCACTGGTCGGGTTTACTCAACGGCGTGCCGGCCAAGGCCGACCGTGACGGATTGGCGGACACCTCCGTGCGCTTCGCGGTGAACCTGCTCGGAGCGCCGCCGCTCGCCGGCAGGGAGTTCGCCGCTTACCGGGCCAAAACAGACAGCGAGACAATCGTCGGCTTGGGCCTCGTCGTGCAATTGCCCACCGGCCAATACTACGATGACAAATTGATTAACCTCGGCAACAACCGGTTCATGTTCCGCCCCCAACTCGGCGTGGTACACAACTGGGGCAAGTGGTCAATGGAACTCACCACCCAAGCCTGGGCCTTCACTGACAACGACGACTTCTTCAATGGCAATCGGCTGACGCAGGATCCGCTCTATACCGCCGATGCGCATCTCATTTACACCTTTTGCCCCGGCCTCTGGCTGGCCGGCAGTGTCGGCTACGCCTACGGCGGCGACACGACCGTGAATGGCGTTTCGAGTAACAACTGCCAGAGCACTCCCGGCTGGGGACTCAGCTTGGGACTTCCGATCACCCGCGCCATCGGCGTGAAACTCGCCTACGTTGCCGCGCGCACGCAGGTCCGGACCGGGCAGAATTCAGACACCTTCATCGGTGCCATCGGAGTGATGTGGTGAGAATCAAACAAGCCAAACAGTGATGTCGCTAAAGCAACCCATGAAACAAAACGAATCAATTCCTGAGTTAACCTTGTTCGGCGGGCCATTGCAGCGGCTCGGGCGAAGGCTGGGTTTGGTTCGGGGCGACAATACCTTTTGGCTGGGGATGGCGCTCGGCCTCTTGGCGTGGGGCGTCCTGGTGTTGCTGGCTCTGCTTCAGGGTGGGGGCGACAGGTTGTTCTCATTGGCGATGATCGGCGTGCATGTCCGGTTCCTGGTGGCCATTCCAGCGTTCTTTCTCTGCGAAACGTGGGTGGCGCCCCGGCTGGCGGAGTTTGTGCGCCGGCTTGTCCGTGACGGGATCGTGCCCGAGACGGCGTGGCCGGGCTTGGCCGCGGACATCCGCCGGGTCGACCGACTGAAGGATCCTTGGTGGGCGGAGTTGCTTTTCTTCCTCTTGGCCTTTGGGGTGCCGCTCGTGGACGCTTTCGTGTCCATCCTGCCGGGCCAGACCGCGAGTTTGACTTCGCTCTTGGGCGACAACGGTGGCCGAGTCGGTCCGGTATTGCTCTGGTACTTGGGCTTCTGCCTGCCGCTTTTTCGGTTCCTGGTGCTCCGCTGGCTGTGGCATCTCGGGCTTTGGTGCTACTTCCTCTGGCGCGTCCAGCGGCTTGATCTCCGCCTCGTCCCCACTCACCCCGATCATGTCGGCGGACTGGGGTACCTGGAGGTCGTCCAAGAACATTTTGCCACCTTGGCCTTCGCCATTTCGGCAGTTTACTCGGCGTCGTTCGCCGAAAGCATCGCCGCGGGAACCATGGCTTTCGAGACTCTGCAACTGATGGTGCCGCTTGTATTTCTCGCGGTGGCGGTGCTGTTTGTCGGCCCGCTCTTCATCTTCGCACCCAAACTCTGGGCCTGCCGAGTGGCCGGGTGGGAGGAGTATATGGGCATGGCGTCGCGCTACGTGAACGCGTTCGACCGCAAATGGATTCATGGTGAGAACCCCGCCGACGAACGGCTGTTGGGTACGCCGGATATGCAATCCCTGGCTGACTTGACCAACAGCGTCAATGTGGTGCGCGAGATGCAATCCATTCCCGGCAGTCGCCGCTTCCTCATCAGTCTCGCGGCTGCCGTGGTGGTGCCCATGCTGCCATTGCTCTTTCTGAAATACCCGCTGAGCGAAGTGGCCCTGCGGCTGTTTAAGATGATCTCGGGATTGTAGAGAAATGCCGACGCGAGACGAGGAAGGTCAGAACTTATGACGGACAAGCAACCATCCAAGGCGGTCGCCGCCTGGCTGGGCACCTATCGGCCGGCTTGGCTGCGCGTGGATGTGGTGGCCGGGTTGACGGCCGCAGCAGTGGTGATTCCCAAGGCCATGGCGTGTGCAGTGATTGCCGGTTTACCGGTCGAAGCCGGGCTTTACACGGCGCTGGCGGCGATGCTGGTGTATCCGCTGCTCGGCACCTCCCGTCCGTTGAGCGTCACCAGCACCTCGGCCATTGCCATGCTGACGGCGGCCCAAGTCACAGCCATTACCGCGAGCGGAACCGGCGCAAACGGCTTGGCCGTGGCCGCGATGCTGGCGTTGCTCGTGGGCGGCATCTTGGTCGGGGCGCGATTGCTGCGGCTGGGATTCCTGGCCAACTTCATTTCCAAACCGGTACTGGTCGGTTTTGAAGCCGGGGTGGGCATTGTCATCCTGATCGGGCAGTTGAAATCGGTGTTGGGGATAAAGATTGCGAGCCATTCCACGATCGACACACTGCTGGAGTTGCCCGGGCGGCTGTCACAGATTCACGGGGCGACGGCGCTGACCGCGCTGGCGGGCATTGCCGTTCTTCTGGTGGTGCCGCGCGTTGTGCCGCGGTTGCCCGCGTCCCTTGTGTGGGTGGCAGTGAGTATTGCGGCTTCTGCCTTCTTGGGTTTGGAGGTGCTGGGCGTCAAGTCAGTGGGGATTTTACCGTCCGGTTTGCCATCGCTGTCGTTGCCGGATCTGAGCTTGGCCGGCGCGTTATGGCCGGCCGCGCTGGGAATTGCCTTGATGTCGTTTACCGAGTCTGTGGCTTCGGCGCGAACGTTTTGCAAGAGGGATGACCCGCCGGTCAACGCCAACCGGGAATTGTTCGCCATCGGGGTGGCCAATGTGGCCGCGGCATTCGCGGGCGGGATGCCTGCCGGCGGCGGCGCGTCGCAGACCGCCGTAGCCGACAAGGCTGGGGCGCGCAGTCAGATGGCGCAATGGGTCAATGCCGCCGTGGTCTTGGTCAGTCTGCTGTTTCTGTCCCGCGTCATAGGCCTGCTGCCGCAGGCGGCCCTCGGCGCGCTGATCATCGTGGTCGCGGCTTCGATGATCAAGCCGGCGCAATTTTGGGCCATTGCCCGGGTGCGCCGCGACGAATTGGCTTGGGCCTTCGTAACGCTGGCGGGCGTGGTGCTGATCGGCACGCTCGAAGGGATTCTGATCGCGGTCGCCATCTCCATCCTGACGTTGATCTATCAGGCGAACCATCCGCCCGTGTATGCGGTGGCCTACAATCGCGAGAAAAACATCTTCCGCCGCGCCGGTGAGCATGCGGGCGATGAAACATTTCCGGGATTATTGATACTGCGCACCGAAGGGCGACTGACGTTTGCGAACGCCGCCAACGCCGCCGAGAAGATGCGGTTGCTGGAAGCCCAGTACCAACCGCGAGTCGTTGTTCTCGAGTGCAGCGCGATTCCCGATATCGAGTACACGGCGCTGACCATGCTGACCGAAGGCGAACAAAACCTGCGCGCCCGCGGCGTGACCCTGTGGTTGGCCGCACTCAATCCGGACTTGCTCAAGGTGATGGAACGCACGCCGTTGGGGAAATCCCTCGGGCACGACCGGATGTTTTTTGACCTGGCCAAGGCCCTGGCGGCCTTCCGTGTCGCGGAGCGCCAGCCGGAAAACTAAACGCTTCTGACCGCTGGCCGTGTTGGACGAAGGTCCAATTTCTGTCCGTCACGGCTGACGCTAATAGTTGATTCCAGACCAACGACGAAGTCTTTGCGCCATGTCGACCGGCACAACCCATACGGAAACGCGCGACGGGGCGCCGGTATCACGCCGGCGACCATTCTTGCTTCTACGTATCATTCTCCGCGTCGTTCTGCTCGCGGTCTTTTTCGGCTTGATCGTCTGGAGTGCTGCCGCGTTGTGGATCGACGGGCCAAAATCTCGCATACTGGCCGGGTTGTTGGCAGTCGGCTTCATCGTCGCCGCTGGCGCGCTGCTTGTTTTTACCGAGCGGTTTCGGAACGGAGTTTGGGCGGTTCTCAGTCTGGTGGTGATCGTGATGGCATGGTGGTTCTCGATACCGGCTCGCAACGACCGCAACTGGCAACCCAGCGTCGCGCAACTGACCACGGCCACCATCGAGGGCAACACCGTCACGATCCACAACGTCCGCAACTTCGATTACCGGTCCGACACCGATTTCACGCCGCATTGGGAAACGCGCCGGTACAACCTCAACCAGATTGTCGGCTGCGATCTCTTCATCTCGTACTGGGGTTCGACCCTCATCGCGCACACGATCACAAGTTGGGAGTTTGCCGACGGCCAACATTTGGCAGTCTCGATTGAGACGCGCAAAGAGCAGGGTGAAACCTACTCCCCGCTGCGTGGTTTCTTCCGGCAATTCGAACTTTACTACGCCGTCGCCGACGAACGCGATGTCATCGGCGTGCGCACCGATTATCGGGATGAGCGTGTTTTTCTATACCGGATCAAGATCCCGCAAGCCGCCACGCGGGCCCTGTTCGAGGACTATCTTGCGGAAATCAACAACCTCGCCGCCCGACCGCAGTGGTACAACGCGCTCACGCAAAACTGCACCACGACCATTCGCCACAATGCCAAGCACGTCACCCCGGTGCGGCGTTTCAACTGGCGGATTCTCGCCAACGGTCATCTCGACGAAATGCTCTACGCCAATGGCCGCCTCGCCACGAGCCTCCCGTTCGCCGAACTCCGGCAACAAAGCGAGATCACCGCCAAAGCCAAAGCCGCCGCCGGCAGCCCGGAATTTTCCCACTTGATCCGAGTCGGATTGCCCGTGCCCTGAACGCGATCGGCACGCTCCAGACTGTGTAAGACCAAGGTCCAATTGGCGGTAACGGACGGGCACCGTAGTCTTTTGGCCCGAACAATCCAACCAAAGGAGAAATGTATGAAGAGTTTGTTTGCAACAAGCCAAAGTAGCGGGAGCCGTCGAATCCAAGCGCGCTTCACGTTCTTGACCGTTGGTCTAGCTCTCGGTCTGGTTACCGGGTGCGCCTCCACCAAGGTCACGGACAGCCAACGCCTCGTAAATGAGCGCCTCGCGCGACCCGCCAACATCTGGGTGTACGACTTCGCCGCCACGGCCGCTGAGGTGTCAGCCGACTCGACTTTGGCCCGCGAATTCACGGTGGAGACGACCGCGCAAACCGCCGAGCAAATCGAGACGGGCCGTCAGCTCGGCTCGGGCATTGCCGCCCAACTCGCCCAGCAAATCCGCGACATGGGCATGCCCGCCCAGCAAGCCGTCGGGGGCGTCACGCCTCGCGTCAACGACATTGTGATCCGTGGCTACCTCGTCTCCGTCGAGGAAGGCAGCGCTGCCAAGCGCGTCGTCATCGGCTTTGGCAAGGGCGGGTCGGAGTTGTGTACCGCCGTCGAGGGTTTCCAAGTGACCGCACAAGGACTGCGCAAGCTTGGTTACGGCACCGTTCAGTCCGGTGGCAGCAAGACCCCGGGCGGAGCCTTGGGCCTGGCGACGTTCATCGCCACCGCCAACCCGGCAGGGCTCATCGTCAGCACCGGAACGAAATTGTACGGCGAAGCCAGCGGTAGCAGCAAGGTGGAAGGCCGCGCCAAGGCGACTGCTGATGAAATTGCCAAGGTGCTCAAGCAACGCTTCCAAGAGCAGGGCTGGATCAATTAACACAGGCGCTGCCCTGCGGAAGGCAATTCCTTCCGCAGGGGCTGGGCGGAGCCATGCCGACCAGAACCTGAAGAACAATATGGGAACGGGCCGATGAAAATATTCGTACTAACCAGTTTGGTCGTGCTGGCCCTGTGTTTCACCGGTGTCCGCGCGGAGACCCCGACACCCGCCCAAGTGGCCACGACGTTGGGATTCAATGCGGCCGAGATCGAACGGATCAAGGGCGGGGAGATCGTCAGCAAAGCTTTGAAGGAAGGGTCGGACAAGGAATTGGCCGGCGTGCTAGCCGCCTTCTTCCAGAAGCCGGTCGCCGAACTGGCCGGCGTCGCACTCGAAGGCAAGATGCTGGAGAGCGATCCAACCATCCGGGCCTACCGGGCATGGGAGCCGGAGGACTCGGCGGACAAAGCGTTTGCCGACGTGGGGTTGGACGAGAAGGAAAACGGCGAGGCCCAAATCTTCTTGCTCGCTGCCGCAGGCAGTAAGCTGAACCTGTCCGCGGTCGAGATTGGACAGTTCAAGAACCTGAAGCCGGAGCAGGTCAACGCCGAGCTGCGCGCGATGCTCAAGGCGCGATACGAGACCTACCGGCAGAGCGGTTTGAAGGGCATCGCGCCGTATGCGCGCGGTGGTAAGAAGACGGCATCGCCGGCCGAGGAACTGGCGCTGGCGATTAGGGAAACCATGCCGGCGGCGCCGCGACAGCAGGATTATTTTCAGGCGCTGCTCAATTATCCGGCCAAGCCGTTACCGGATGTGGTGCATCGGTTTTACTGGCTCAAGCAAACGGTTGAGAACCGGCCGACATTCATCCTTGCGCACCGGGCGGAACGGCACTCGGAGAACGGCGCCCTGTTGACCGAGGAACAGTATTTCGTTGGGCACAGCTACAACTCCAACTTCATTGCCGGCGGCTGTCTGGCCGTGGAAGGCGGGACGCTGGTGTTCTACGTCAACCGCAGTTTTACCGATCAGGTGGCCGGCTTTGGCAGCGGGATGAAACACGGCATCGGCCGCGGTCAGATGTTGGCGGAAGTGGCCGCCAATCTCAAACGTATCCGTGAGCAACTCCAGAAATAGCAAAGGAAACAACAACCATGAAACCTGGAAAACTCCTCACCCTCACAGTCATTGCCGCACTCCTGTCTGGATTGAGCGCTTTTGCTGACGAAGCGGCCACTGCCGCTGCTGCGCCAACGGACGATAGCGCCAAGGCACAGGCGCTGGCGAAGAAGTTGTCTAACCCAATCGCCAACCTCATTAGCTTCCCGGTCCAGTTCAACTTCGACGACGGATACGGTCCGGACAGTAAAGGCTCGAAGTTCGTCATGAACGTTCAGCCGGTCATCCCGATCTCGATCAGTGAAGATTGGAATGTCATCTCGCGGACGATCATGCCGGTGATTTATCAGTCCGACATCATCCCGCACACGACGCAAGGGGGCTTGGGTGACTTTGTGCAGAGCCTGTTCTTTTCGCCGAAGGCACCGGTGGGCGGCGTGATCCTCGGCTTCGGCCCGGCGTTGTTGTTGCCCACCGCGACGGATGACCGGCTGGGGGCAGAACAGTGGGCCGCCGGGCCGACAATGGTCGCGCTCAAGCAATCGAAGGGCTGGACGTACGGAGTGTTGTGGAATCACCTCTGGAGCTACGCCGGCAATGATCAACGCGACGACGTGAACACGACCTTCGTGCAGCCGTTCGTGTCGTTCACGACAAAGACAGCGATGACGTTCGGGTTGAACACCGAGTCGACCTACAACTGGGACGCCAAGACCGATCACTGGTCAATCCCGGTGAATTTCACCGTCGCCCAGTTGATCAAAGTCGGCAAACTGCCAGTCCAGCTAACCGGCGGATTGCGGTATTGGGCGGAGACACCGGCGAATGGTCCGTCTGGGTTCGGCTTCCGTTTTGCCGTGACGCTGCTGTTCCCGAAATGAGAACGACCCGCCCGGGTCCAGTGAAGCGATAGTGGAATGTTCCAAGCGGAGGTGGAAGGCATGACGCAGACCGAAAAGACCACGCAGGACGCGCCTCCGAAAAGGATCGCCCGGCTGCTGGACAGCTTGGTGCGGCATCCCGCGGGCGCGATGTTGGTCGGGTTCCTCCTGACCGGCGTGGTGGGGACGGTGCTGACGAATCACCTGGCCACCCAACGGCAACAGGAAGCCGAGGCCAGCCATCTGCGGGATGCGCGTCAGAAAGCCGTGCTGGAAATGTCGCGCTTGTTCGCGGAACGATTCATCCGGGCTGAGATGCTGGCCGCGGCGCTCGACCGGCACGCTTCGCGAGAGGTGATTGAACGACTCAAGCAACTCTGTGACGAGGCCGAGGCAAACTTTCAAATGAAGCGACCCGAGGCTTTGCTGTTGGCGCGGGACGTGTTAGGGCCGGAGGATTTTCTGGCCTTGCGCGCCAAGATCGAGACGCGCCTGGCAAAACAACGGATCTTGCCACTGCGCGAGTGCCTGGAGCGCGCGTGTGCGGCTGCGGCTACGGGCGGCGATCCGGCGGCCATCCTGCGGGAGTGCAACGCGGCCCAACTGCTGACCGGGTGCCGCACGTGCAGTGAGGCCGTTCTTGATGAATTCTACGTCCTGGTTTCGATCTCCCATCTCGATCCGGCGGACCCGCGGTCGATTCGGGTGCGCGAAAAGGCACGAAAACAGATCGAATTGGCATGCCCTGAGACGGCAAAGGCAAGGAACGAATGAACATGCAGATTAAGTTAGTCAGAACGACATAGATCACCACTTCAGAGGGACAACGATCATGAACGAGAAATCCAGAGCGTTGCCAGTTGTGCTGGCCGGGCTGATCGGCTTGTGCGGCTGCTCCAGCATCGGGCCGGGCACCATCGCGCGCGACCGGTTTGAGTACAGCAGTTCCCTCGGTGAATCGTGGAAACGGCAGACGTTGCTCAACATCGTCAAACTGCGCTATCTCGACCCGCCGATCTTCGTGGACGTGGGCCAGATCGTGGCCGGCTACACGCTGGAAACGGGTGTGAGCATTGGCAGCGAGTTCGTCAGTGGCGGCAACAACAGCCTGAATCTTGGCGGCTCCGGGAGGTACACGGACCGGCCCACCGTGACTTACACGCCGCTGACCGGTAACAAGTTTGTCCGATCGCTGATGACACCATTGCCGCCGGAGTCCGTGTTCTTCACGATCCAATCCGGGTGGCCGGCCGATGCCGTGTTGGCGTCCACCGTCGCGACGATCAACGGGTTGAAAAACCAGGACACCTCCCTGGCCGGCGTCACCCCGCCGGATCCGGATTTTCTCAAGGCGCTGGAGCTACTGCGGAACATTCAAGTCTCCGGCGCGGTGGCTTTCCGTGTGCAGCAGGACGCGCAAAAACAGCAAACGATGTTGCTCACATTCCGCTCGAAAGACATTGCGCAAGCGACCCTTGACCAGATCGCCGAGCTGCGCCGGCTATTGCGACTCAGCCCAGAGGCGGCCGACTTCAAGCTGGTGTTTGCCGGCACGCCTGCCAACGACCGCGAGTTGGCAGTGCTGACGCGCTCCCTGACGCACATCATGGCGATGTTCGCGGCGCAGGTGGAGGTGCCGGCGGAAGACATCGCCCAGGGTCGGGCCACGCCGGGCGCAACGGGCGATGCGCTGCGGATTGGTTGCTCGAAAAATAAACCGGCGAACGCGTTCGTGACGGTCGCTTACCGGGACCGGTGGTTCTGGATTGACGACCGCGATCTGAAAACCAAGCGCGCCTTCGCGTTCATGATGATGCTGTTCACGCTGGCGGACACCGGCGAACGCGAGAACCTGCCGCTCATCACCATCCCCGCCCAGTGAGCGAGTACCGCAGACCGGCGATTATGTGAACCATGCGCAGATCCACCTCACGACTTAAGTTGGGCGGCCACTGGCCCCGTTGGTTCGTCCTCGCCTTGACGGCGACCGGTTGTTCGCTGGTTTCGCCCCGGCCAAGCCAGCCTGTGGCCGAGGTGAAGTACCTGCAACTGACGGGAACCGATGCCACGAAGAAAGTCATCGTGGAGGTGCTCCAAATCAAAGTCATGCGTTTTGCGGACAACTACGCGGTGACGGTCGCTCAGGCGGTCGATGAACTCAGTCCCCAGCTCACCACGACGGAAGCGCGGCTGGCCGCCCTGCGATGGAAGTTGAGCCAGGCCACCGCCGCGTACGTGAACGCCACCGGTAACCACCCGGTTCTCAACGCACTGGACATGGTGGTGTTGGCCACGATTTCGCGCATGGTCATGGAAGATGAACTGGATCAGACCTTTGGCGAGCAGCGCCGGCCGTTGCTCGAAACGCACCGCCGCCTCGAAACGTTGGCCTGGGAGGCGGTGAACCGGGTCCTCACACCGGATCAGCGACAGGAGTTCCGGAACCTTATCCAGGAGTGGCGTCAGAAGAACCCGCACTTGCGCTACGTGGGAGCGACCCGGCTCCTCGAACTGGCGGCCGCCCTGGGTAAGGCGCCGCAAGCCAAGAGCGGCATGGCCAACAGTCTGCTGGGCTACTTGTCCCTCGACCCGCTTGCAGGTCTGGATCCAACGACGGCGGCTCTTCAAGAAACCCGGCAGGTGGCCGAGCGCGCCATGTATTACAGTCAGCGGATGCCCACGCTCTTGAACTGGCAGTTGCAACTGCTGGCGCTGCAACTGGCCGACCAGCCCGAAGCGAAACAACTGCTGGCCGATGCGCAACGGATCAGCCGGTCCGTGGAAACGTTCGCGAAAGTGGCCGACCAGTTGCCGAAGCTCGTGAACGATCAGCGGGAAGCGGCCATCCAACAACTGTTCGACGGAGTGGCCGCCGAGCGTACCAACTGGCTGGCCAGCGTGTCGGCGGAAGAGAAGAAGGTCCGCGAGTTGTTGGCTGACGCGCGGCAAACGCTCAGCGCCGGGAACGAGCTGGCCACCTCCGTCCATGCCGCCGTCAAGTCGGTTGATACCCTGGTCCGGTATGTGAACCAGACCTCGGCGTCCAATCCATTGGCCAGCCCGGCGAGCGTTCCCCGCAAGCCATTCGATATCTCTGACTACGGCGAGGCGGCCAGCCGAGTCGGCGCGGCCGCCAAGGAACTCCAGCTCCTGGTGACCGCGGTGGACCAGAGCACGCCGCAAGTGGCGAAGCTGAGCCAACAGGCGACCGCCGACGCCGAGCGTCTGTTGCAGCGCGCGTTTTGGCTGGGACTGTTGCTGATTTTGATCCTGCTCATTGGCTCGGTGCTCGCTGGCCTGACCTACCGGGCGCTGGCGAACCGAAGACGAATCCCTGACAAGCACGATGGTCGGTAGCCGCCGCTTTGCCCCCGGGCTCAGGGCGCCACGGGACCAAGGAGAAAACAACTATGAAGCGATTGATTCGGCAGGTGACCTGGTTCGCGTGGTGTGGACCGTGGCTGGCGCTCCAGGCCCAACAACCGACGTCCCCGACCCGGCAGGAATTGCAGAACACGGTCGCCATCCTGGAACACCAGGTCGCGGCCCAACAGGATCGGGTGGACACGGTGACGGCGAAACTGAAGGCCACGGATGATCAGATCGAGCGCCGCGTCGCGCGGGTGCTGGGCTATGCGGTGACCGTGACCGACAGCCTGGACTCGGGCACGAAGGTGCTGCGCGCGAAACAGGACCTGTTTGACGGGCTGAAGTGCAACCTCGAGTTCTACGGGCGCGAACGGGGCCAGCGGTTTGCGGCGTTGTACCGGCCGAGCAGTTGGGCGACCCGAGAAGGTTTGGCGAAGGACGTGTTGTGGCTGAATGGTCGCATCGAGACGCGGGTGGACCAGGCGCTGGCGTTGGTCGGCTCCCTGCCGGCGGAGCGGGCCATCGCCCGGTATGAAACGAGTTCCAACAATCGGGGCTACAGCTACGAGCGCACCAATCCGGCGTATGCGCACCAGGAGCGGGTGATGATCCAGGGAAAACTGATGCGGGAAAAGGCCGTCACCGATTTGAAGGCCAGCATCGAGCGGCTGGGCCGGGCCCGCCTGGAGCTGCAACGCGCCCTGGGCGCTGCCCGAACCGACGAAGGCCGGAAATTCATCCAGGACCTAATTCAGCAGGCCGACGACTTGGTGGCCAAACGCCGTGACCAGGTCCAGGCGGGGATCCTCCAATCGAAACCGGCCTCGCAACCGCTGGGCAAGGCGGCCGCGGACGCGTTGGTCAAGATGATCGACGAAGAACGGGTGAACTACAAGAAGGACAACGCCGAATGGGTGCGGTTGAAAAACGAGCGCGACGTCGAGCGCGACCGGCTGCACATCGCTCAGGACCGGCTGGCGTACGGCCAGAAGCTGCTGGCCGCGAAATGAACCGACAGCCTGAACCCGAGTCAACTGCGGTTTCGCGCCTTCCATGGAGTTTTCCCAAAGGGCAGTAGCCGGCGCCACGGTTTCTTTGGGAGACTGGGGCGGTGATCCCTGGTGGGATTCCGGTCCAATCGAATGCCAGAAGCTGGTTGGCACCCGGGGAAGACATCAGGTTCGAAACCACACAGCCCAAGGGAGACGCGACTGAGCGCAGCCAGGACCATGGCAGCCGAGCGTGGCACCTCGCGAGCTCTGACATGGGGAGCGTTCCCCGGTCATTGGACTAAGGTCCAATTGGCTGGCAACCGGCAATTTAGTACCAAGGAAGCATGAACCAACCTATAGGAGAACGTATGAGAACATATACGAGAATGTTGATTGCAGGAATTGGCTTGATGTTGCTGCTGGCTGCAGGGCAACCGGTACGAGGTGACGACGCCGTAGCGGGTGGAAACCCGGTGGCGCCGACCGGTGATGAATGGACGATTCTTATGCCGACCTACCTCTGGGCATCGGGACTCGAAGGTGATATCACGATCCGGGGCAACACGGCGAATATCGATCTCGGCTTTGACAAGATATTTGACCACACCGATGTCGGGTTTGCGACCTACATCGAAGTGCGCAAGGAGATGTTCGGCTTCTTCGTCAACCCGAGCTACACGGCCCTGAGCGTGGATGGCGAAACGACCGGCGGCGTGAAAGTCGAAGACAAGCTCAGCCTCTGGATCGTCGAGGCGGGCGGGTTCTATCAGGTCGGTAAATGGGGCGAAGACAGGCCATTGACCCTCGACGCCTATGCCGGCATGCGCTGGTGGAACATGCATAACAATCTCAACATCTCCGGCGTGGGCTCAGCCTCCAGCAATAGGAACTTGTGGGACCCAATGATCGGTCTCCGGGTGCGCAAGCATTTCACCGAGAAGTTCTTCGGATCGCTGCGGGCTGATATCGGAGGATTTGACATTGGCCGCGACACTTCCAAGTTCTCGTGGTCGGTCACGCCCCTGATCGGCTACGACTTCAACAAGTATTTCACGGGGTTTGTCGGCTGGCGCGAGTTGGCAACGGATTTCGGGGATGAAAACAACGGCGCCAACATCAAAATGGGCGGCGTGATGCTCGGGTTCAACTTCGACTTCTTCGGTTGGATGGCCAAGAAGTAGTCACCACACCACCACGGAGGAAAAATCATGAAAAAAACAATCCTGATGAGTATGACTTGCGCGCTGGCGATCACCGTCAACGCCGAGCAGTACGTGTTCCCCAAACTGGGCCAGACGCCCCAGCAACAGCAAAAGGACGAATATGACTGTTACCAATGGGCGGCTCAACAAACCAGTTTCGATCCGATGGCGGCCGGAATGCAGGTGCCACAAGCTCCGGCCTCAGCCAAATCCGGTCCGGATGGTTCAGCGGTGAAAGGCGCAGCTCGCGGCGCAGCGGCAGGAGCTGCCATCGGCGCGATTGCGGGCGATGCCGGCAAAGGCGCGGCGATCGGTGCCGTTGCGGGGGGCATGGGAGGGCGCTTCAAGAGCAAGGACAAGCAACAGGAAGCGCAACAACAGCAGGCAGCCCAAGCTCAAGCCGCTGCGGCCGAAACGGCCAAACGACAGCAAGAATATCTAAAAGCCAAGACAGCCTGTCTGGAGGCGAAAGGTTACTCGGTGAAATGACCATGAAAACACTCATCATTCGTTCATTCAGTGCCGGCGTGCTCGTGCTGTTCGCGGCGGGTTGCGCCACGACTCATCAAGTCCGCAGTGTCGAGACGTCCGGTTTTCTCGGGGATTACTCGCAGCTTCGCGAAGGCGCCGGCGAGGAAGCCAATCTGGTTTACATTGATGCCGCCGCCGACTTCGGCAAGTACAGCAAGGTCAAAGTGGAACCGGTCCAGCTCTGGAAATCCGAAGACCCAGATTCGGCGCTCGGCAGCCTGTCGAAAGAAGATCAGCAGCAATTAGTGGATTACCTCTACACCTCGTTGCGCGACCATCTGAGCAAGGACTACCTGCTCGTGGACAAACCGGATGCCGACACCTTGGTCATCCGCGCGGCGATCACCGAAGCACGGAAATCGAAGCCGGTATTGGATCTGGTTTCGAACGTGACGCCGTTCGGCCTGGGAATCACCTATGCCAAGCGGATTGCGTTCGGCACGCACACGTCGGTCGGTTTGGTGACCGGCGAGATGGAGATGCTCGATGGCGGCACCGGCCAGCGGATTGCGGCGGCGGTGGATCGTCGAGCGGGCACCAAAGTCTTGCGCGGTAAGTTTGCCCGCTGGGGCGATGCGAAAGACGCTTTTGATTACTGGGCGCGACGCGTGCAGACCCGGTTGGCGGAACTGCGTGCACACCAAGATTAATTGAGGTGGCGTGGCGGTGGATGTGCCAGTGTAATTAGAAAAAATGGCGGCGCATAGAGAGCCGTCGCAATTGGAGGTAGTATTATGAAATCTGCAAAGTGGTTATCCGTGGAGACAACGCGTTGGATCGCCCTGTTTTTATTCCTGTCGCTGATTGTGCCGCCTGTTGTCTATTGTGCCGAGCCGGTACCAACTGATCCCGGTTGGCCGCGTGTGTTCGAACAGGGACGGGCCAAGCTCACGGTGTATCAGCCGCAGCTTGTCGAGTGGGACGGCTTCACCAACGCGACCATGCGTTGCGCCATCGCTCTCATCCCCAGCTCTGACACGAAAGAGAGCTACGGCGTGTTGGAAGTGAACGCCGACACCTTCGTGGATCAGGCCGCTCGCACTGTCACCACGGCCAATGCTCGCCGAGAAATCCGGTTTCCCAACCTGCCGAAAGCAAAGGCGGCCGAGTTGGCTCTGATCGTCAACAATCTCCTGCCGGCGAAGCGTCCGCTGGTCATTGCGCTGGACCGGATGTTGGCGTACATGGAACCCACACAGGCCAAACCGCGTACTACGGCGGTCAGTCTTGATCCGCCGAAGATTTTCTACAGCCGACAGCCGGCAATCCTGGTGATGTTCCAAGGCAAGCCGCAGTTCAAACCCGTCTCTACCAACGATGTTTCCTTCCTGTTCGCGGAAAACACCAACTGGGATGTCTTCTTCGACACGGCGAACAACCGCTACTACCTCCTCAACGGCGAAAGCTGGCTCACCAGCAACGACCCGATGAAAGGCACGTGGACGCCCGCCAAAGATCTCCCGAAGCAGATCCGCAACTTGCCGGCTGACGACAACTGGTCCGATGTGCGCAAGAACATCCCCGGCAAGCCCGCCAAACAGGCGCCGGTGGTCTTCCCGACCACCGAGCCGTCGGAGTTGATCATCACCGAAGGCGAGCCGGCCTTCATGCCGGTCCAAGGCACGAAGTTGCTGCAAGTCAGCAATACCGACAGCACGTTGTTTCTCCACTCGACGGAAGGTCAGTTCTACTTCCTCGTCGCCGGCCGCTGGTTCCGGACCAAAACACTCGACGGTCCGTGGACTTCTGCGAGCACGGACTTACCGGCCGACTTTGCCATCATTGACAGTGACGGTCCGGTGGCGTTCGTCAAAACCGCCGTGCCGGGCACGCGCGAAGCACAGGACGCGGTGCTGCTGGCCTCCATCCCGCAGACGACCACGATCAACGTCAGCAGCCCGCCGGTCGTGCAAGTGGTTTACCAAGGCCAACCTCAATTCGTCGTGATCCAGGGCACGACGGTCCAGTACGCCGTCAACACGCCAAACCCGGTGTTCCTCGTCAGTGGCGCTTACTACTGCTGCAATCAAGGCGTCTGGTTCTACGCGGCGGCACCGACCGGGCCGTGGCTGCTTGCCATGAGCGTGCCAGCCGCGATCTACACGATTCCGCCTTCGAATCCCTACTACAATGTCACCTACGTGACCGTTCAGCAGGCCACGCCGACCACCGTCGTGTACAGCCAGTCATCTGGCTATAGCGGCGAATACGTCGCCGCCACCGGCGTGCTGATGTTCGGCATGGGCATGCTGGTGGGCGCGGCCATCAACGACCATCATGACAATTATTACCACTATCCACCCCCGTGTCATTACTCCTACGGTTGCGGGGCTGTGTATCATGGCGGCTACGGCGGATACCACGCGTCTGCGCATGTCTCCTACGGACCTTATGGGGGCGCCGGCCGAACGGCGGCTTACAATCCCCACACCGGCACCTACTCCCGTGGCGCGTATGCGTACGGCCCGAACGGCAGCGCCGGAGTCCGGCAAGCTTACAATCCCTATACAGGTGGATACGCGCAGCAGGCCCGCGTGAATACGAAGTATGGTTCAGCAGGGAGCTTCTACGCCGAGCAAGGCGGGAAATCTGTTCAAGGCGGTTACCGCTCTGGCCCGCAAGGCACCGTCGGCTGGGCCGAGAGCAGCGAAGGCGGCAAGGTCGCTGCCGGCGAAGGCTGGCGCGGCAATCAAGGTGCCGTTGCCAAGGATAAGGAAGGCAATGTTTATGCCGGCCACGACGGTAATGTTTACAAAAAAGACGAAAGCGGCGACTGGAGCAAGAACTCGGGAAGCGGCTGGGAAACAGTGGATAAACCATCCTCATCGTCACCGCATGCGCAATCCACCAGCGCCGGCACAACCGGCGCCCGCCCCACGCCATCCGCCACCAGCGCCACACCGACGGCCACCAGCTCCGGCGCACGCGCCACACCGGCTTCCTCCGGTTCCAAGTCCGTGCAGCAAGACCTCGACCGCGACGCGCAGGCGCGTAGTTGGGGCGACACGCAGGCTTCGAAGACCAGCAGTTTCCAAAAGTCCGGTGATTTCAGTCGCAGCAGTGGCGGTGGCGGTCGCCGGCGTTAACCCAAACGGAGGACAGATAAAAACTTATCTCACGACACTCGCGCTCACAGCCATTTTGTTGAGCGGCGGTTGCAAAACCAAACCAGCGGAAAGTTCCGGCTACCTCGCCAACCCGGAAGTCATGACGGAGCAGCGCGAGCGGTTTCCGTTTCACAGCGTGTGGGTCAAGCCGGGCGTGGACCGCGCGAAGTATGATTACATCCTCATCGAGCCGGTCAACACGGCCTACTTGATGGAGAATACCGGCTGGAAAGCCGCCAATCCCGGCAATGCGAGCTTGGATTCAGCGGCGCACGATCTGGCGCAATACACCGAGCAGGCGTTCGACGACGCGTTCCGGAATTGGAAGAACTCCGCCTTGCTGGTGGGCAACCGGCCGGGGCCGCGCACGCTCACGCTGGAATTGGCCATCGTGGAATTGGTGCCCGGTAAGGCCGCGCTTGGCGCGATCGGTTTAGTTGCGCCCGCCGTCGGGGCGACCGCCGCGGGGATCGGCAGCAAAGCCGCCGCCGGCAAGCCCAGCGTCGCCATCGAGGGACGCGTGAAGGATAGCCAGACCGGCGTGGTGCTGATGATGTTTGCCGACCGAGAAGAGCGGCAGTGGCGGCCGATTGACCTGAAATCCGTGACGTGGTGGGGTCATGCGAAGCCGATGATTGACGATTGGGCGCGTCAATGCGCGGAGCTGGCGAACACGCCGAAGACACACCAAGTCGAAGACCGCGCCGGCTTCACACTCAAGCCATGGTAAAGTCACTCTTGTTCGTGTTTCTTGCGTCCGTCGGATGCTTAAAAATAGTGAGCACGCGCTCGTGCGAATCCTAGGTTGCCTCGCGCTCGGCGTAGCGTGGCTGGCCGGGTCCGGCTGGGCCGACGACGCGCAGCTATGGTTGAACCAGAGTATCCGGGTGAAACTTGCGGATGACTGGCAGGCAAGCGTCGCCCAAGAGTTTCGTTTCACCGACGGGATGGCCGATTTCACTGTGTATTTCGTGGAAGGCGGCGCGAGCGGGCGACTCAGCTCGTGGTTCGACGTTGGCATGTTCTACCGCCAGCAGTACGAGCGCAGTTCAGGCCGCTGGTTGGAGGAGAATCGTCCGTATGTGGAAGGGACGTTGCGATGGAAGTGGGCGGACATCCCGTTCTCGGATCGCAACCGCATTGAGTACCGCGTCCGCGAGGATCGCACCGATATGATGCGCTACCGAAACCGACTGATGATTGAGTCGCCGAAGCGATGGACGCAGTGGAAGATTTGCCCGTACGCGGCCGACGAAATCTTCATTGATTCCGACGCAGGCGAATTGAATCGCAACCGCGTGTACGTGGGCGTAAAGGCCCAACCGCTCTCGTGGTTGACTGCCGAGGTGTACGGACTTTGGGAGGCGTCGAAAACGGGGAACGACTGGGCGAGCACACACGTGTTGGGAGTCAAGACAGGTTTCGCATTTTGAAACTGAAGCACCGGAAGGGACACTGTTATCTATGAAACTCATTCAAAAACACTTCTGGCTGGCAGTTGCTGGTCTGATCTCTTTGGCAATCGGTTGCGCAACGCCCGTCGGCGTGAACCAGGTGAGCTATCGGCGCGCCTACGAACAAGTCAACGCCAACGCGCTCACGAGCGACAAACTGAGCCTCACGACCAAGGACGTTCTGCACCGCTGCAATCTGGAGAAGCAATTCGCCGACGAACCCCGGCAAGCCGTCCAGGCGCTGCACGAACTGGTCTGCAAGGACCGCCGGCGCGAGATCCTCTTCGCGTTGGCTGAAATCAGTGTCGCGACTGCCGACCGGCTGAAAACCGGCGACTTCACCGGGCGCAACGACGTGGCTCGGCCGTACTATCTCGCATCCGCGGTGTATGCCTACATGTATTTGTTCGGTGACTTCCAAGGCGCGCCGCCCAGCGCGTTCGACCGCGAGTTCCGGCTGGCTTGTGACTTGTACAATCACGGTCTGGCCGGAGGCTTGCGCAGCGCCGACAAACGGAGTCTCGCGCTAGAGTCCGGGACGCGTGAGTTGCCGGTCGGAAAGCTGAACGCCACGTTCAGTTTCGCGGACGAAGCCGCTCGCCGCACCATCTTCAAGGAGTTTCTGCCCGCCGACGATTATGCGGTGCGCGGCTTGAGCCGTCGCAATCGCGAAGCCGGTATCGGCGTGCCGCTGATTGTGGTGCCGGCGGCTTTGCCGGCCGACAGCCCCATCGCGAGATTCACCAGCAAGAACATCAAGTTGCCGGGTACGGTGGTGATGCGGTTGAACGGCGATGTCTGCGATCTGAGTCGCGGCGAACTGCCGGCGTCGCTGGAGGTGTACGGGGCGTTTGAGCGGCGCGAGATCAAGATCGGCGAACGGACCGTGCCGCTGGAGTCCGACGTCACCACGCCGTTGGCGTACGGGTTGGAGGGCGCGCTGGTTTGGAGGACGGCCTACGGACAATTTTTCTCGGGCCGGCAGCAGATCGAGAGCCGGTTGTACATGTTGTCGCCCTACCAGCCCGGCAAGATTCCGGTGGTGTTCGTCCACGGCACGGCGGGTGCGCCGACGGATTGGACGGACACGTTCAATACGCTCTACGGCGATCCGGAAGTGCGGAAGCGGTGTCAGTTTTGGTTTTTCAGCTATCCGAGCGGCGTTCCCATTTTGTATTCTTCGGCCATCCTGCGGGATTCCATTCGTGATGCGGTGACCGCACTCGATCCCGACGGAAAAGACTCTGCGTTGCGCCAAATCGTGGTTGTCGGCCACAGCCAAGGCGGATTGCTCACGCGGCTGATGGCCGTTTCTTCCGGTAACCGGTTCTGGGCGAACGCCAGCGACCGTCCCTTCGACGAGTTGAAACTGCCGGAGTCCGAGCGTGAACTGCTGCGGCGTTGCCTGTTCTTCGAGCCGTCGCCGTATGTGAAGCGCGTGGTGTTTGTCTGTGCGCCGCACCGGGGTAGTTTCCGGATTAGCGGCTTCGTCGATCGGATCTCCGCCAAGCTGCTCCAACTGCCCCAGAACGTAATGGGTGCCGGTAAGGCGTTGGTGGGCGGCAGCGGCGAATCGCTGCCGCCGCAACTGCGCAAGGGCATTCCCACCAGCGTCACCAACATGAAACCCGGCAGCAAATTCGAGCAAGCGCTCATCGCGTGTCCCTTTGGACCGGACATCAAGATCAATTCCATCATCGCCGTGGTGCCGGGCATGGACATTCCGACGGGCAACGACACTGTCGTCGAGTACAAGAGCGCTCACCTGGATAACGCGGAGTCGGAGTTCGTCGTGCGCTGGGATCATTCCTGCGTCGCCCATCCGCAGGTCGTCGAGGAAATGCGCCGCATCCTGCTTCAGCGCGCATCAAGGTAGACTGGCAATCGGGCAGACATGGATGTGTGGACGATAGCCGCTCAGAGCGACCGAATCGCCAAGCGATTGGCCTCCTCATCCACTACAAGCCTTCCGAATCCGGTTCCCCCGGTCAGTAGATCAATCGCCACGGCATCGCCGACCAGTTTCTCCACGGCGTCGCGCATGGGACGCGCACCCAGCTTGGGGTGAAACCCGCGTCGGACTAGGAATGGGAGCACTGATGTGTCGGGTGCGAGTTCGTGGCCTTTGGCTTTCAGGAACGCCAATTCCTGCTTCAACAGCAAGTGAGCAATCTCCAACTGGTGATGGTACGTCAAACGACCGAACACCAGCTTCTCCGTGATGCGGGCGTAAAGTTCGGGGCGCATTGATTGTTGAGCGCGGGTCAGGACGTGGCGTTCCATCGTGGCGGGCGTTGAGTATTGCAGGTTCATCAAATCGGCACTGCCGATGTTCGAAGTGAAAACCACGTAGAACCCGCTCAACTCCAGTATCTCGCCGGTTGCCAGCGTTACGCGGGCGGCATCCAAAATCTGGAGGAACACATCCAGCACGCGCGGATGCGCCTTCTCGATTTCATCGAACAGCAGAGTGCCGATCTTCGAGCGGTCGTAAACCATCCCCAGTGTTCCGCGTTCACCAAGCTTACCGCCAAGCAGCAAGCCGAGGCTTTCTTGCGTCTGGTACTCCGACATGTCGAAGCGGAATGCCAGCGCGTTGCTCATCAGGAAACTGGTGAATGTGAGCGTGAGTTCCGTTTTGCCCACACCAGTCGGTCCGAGAAACAGGAAGCTCCCACGCGGACGGCCAGGTTTCGTTAGCCCCAGTTCGCCACGGTGAAGCAGCGACACGACCCGTGGCAGCACGTGATCTTGCCCGCGAATCCGCTGGCGCAGATGTGACTCCAGTTCATGCAGCTTGCCATTCGATTTCACCGGTGAAATTGCTGCATTCATCGGTTCTCATTTACCCGACGTAGCCCTGAAAATTGTTCGCGCCTGCGAACAGCAACGCCAGCAAATCGCAGTACAACCTGTCGCCATGAAAACATTACTTCTGGCAACCACCCTTCGGTTCACGCCCATCCTCGCCGCGACCTTGATCGAAGGCGTGAGCAGCGCGTTGGGTATCGTCATGCTCATCGGGTTCATCTTCGGCACAATCTGTGTCATCAGTGGCGGCTTCGCGATTCGCCGTGGCGACACTGATTCCGGGAAACTCTCTATCATCGGCGGTCTCATCATTGCCGGCGCACCGGTAATCGTGAAGGCATTGTTCGTGTCGTTCGGTCTCGGATCTTGCACCGCTGACGTGGGCACATTCCAATGAGCAATCAAACGCTGCGACTCACCGAGACCAACAGCGCCGACGACTCCAAAGGCCGGACGTGGGGGCTGGAGGGGAACTTGTTCTGGTACATGACCGGCGGCTGCTTCGGATCGGTCATGACGCTGTTGATCACGTTCAGCGTGGCGAAGGTGTCATTTATCATGTCGTTGGTTATCGCGGCGATTCCGCTGCTGCTGACACTCGTGTACGTGTACGGCTTCCGTCAGGGCAAACCGCCGGGCTACGACAGGGATTGCGTGGATTTATGGATCAAGGGATCTGGCTTCGGCCCTGACGCATGCCGCCATCCCGGGCATCCGCTCAAGGGCCAGCATGTTAGATAACGCCCCACACGGCTATTTTGTCCGCGACCTCATCGTTTTCAATGGCTTGCACCAAGGGTGCTTCGTCTCCAAAGGTTTCATCTTTGAACCGCCCGAACTCGACAACGCGCAGGTTTCCGACCTGAACGAATTCCAAGACCAAGTCACACTCCTGCTCGCATCACTCGGCGACTCGCGCCGGCTCCAGGTGCAATTCTACTGCGACTCTGACTACCGCGCCCCGCTGCTCCGCTACCAGCAGGAAACCGAGAAGATGCAGAACGTCTGGACGAAACGGTGCCGGAACGAGCGGTTCATGCGGTACTGGCAGGCGATGGCGGATCGCAATCTGCGCCGGCAACGGCTCATCCTCTACATCTCGCGCAAGATCGAGACTTCGCCGAAGGCCACCAGCACAGCCAAGGCGCTGGCGGCATTCTACGAAATGACGCTTGAGCAGATGCAGGCTGAATTCGCCCAAGTCCACGAGATGCTGGCCAGCATTTTCGCGGGACAGGGAGCGCGTATCATTCCGATGACCGACGCCGACCATTACCGGCATTACAAGATGTTCCTGAATCCGTCGTTGGCCGAGCGATTCGATTACGACATTTTCGACACGTTCGACCCGGAGTTGTCCATCCAGGAGAATTGCTGGCACTGCGAAGCCAACGGCCAGTCCGACTATGGGTTTTGGATGGACGGCTACTATCACTCCATCATCGTGCTGACGCGCTGGCCGAAGATGACGCACCCCGGCCTGATTCGTCGGCTCACCAATCTCCGGCTGCTCGACTACACAATCACGGTCAACATCGACCCGCTGCCGGTTCGCCAGGAAATTCTGAAGGAAGAAAAGGAGCACGACCGGATTGCCGGCGACTACGCGAGTGAGAAGAAAGTCTCGCTCCTGACTGTGCTGGAAAAGAAGCAGCGCAAGATTGCGGCGCTCGCGCGAGGCGACACGCTCCCGTTTCACGCGCAGTTCATCGTGCGCACTTGGGACAAGGCCAAGGAAGGGCTGTCCGTCAAGACCAGCGCCATCAAAAACGCAATCAACAGCATGAACAGCGCGCAGTATTTCGAGACGGCGCTGCCGAGCACATCGCGCCAGTTGTTTTACGAGACGTGGCCCGGCTGGACGTGGGGCCGGTACGAGCACCGCAAACTTTACGGCGAAAGCCGCTACATCGCGGATATGCTGCCGTTTTGCGCGACGTTCACCGGTCACTTGGATACCGCCGAAGCGATCTACGAAGGCTCAGCGAACAATCTTGTCGGCATCAAGACATTTGCCGGGCAGGAATCGAACGTCTCGCCGCAGCACGCCGTGTTGCTGGGCATGAGCGGGGCCGGCAAGTCCGTCACCGTTTGCGACCTTCTCACACAGACCGAAGGCTATTTCGCGTACACCGTCATCATCGAGGAAGGACTGTCGTACGGCATCTACGTGCAGACCGTTGATCCGGCTGCCAAGCCGATCATCATCCAGCCGGACGGCAACATCACGATCAATTACCTCGACACGAAAGGTCTCCCGCTGACACCTGATCACCTTGCGTCGGCGACAGCGCTGGTTGCCCGCATGGTGGGCGTCAGCCAGCACGAAGACAAGCAGATGCTCCGGCAAGCGCAAATCGCCAAGTACATCAACCTGCTGTACGAAGACGTGTTCCAAGACTGGTCGCGGAAGCACGCCTTCCACGCCCGCCGGCTCTTCGCCGTGCATGCCACCGGAAAGGAGAACCGTCGGGGCGCGCTTGGAAACGGTCCGCTCCACGGTAAACCACGGATAATCCCAGACCGTACTGACTTGCCGGACGCGCCAGTCCGGTAAGTTCCGCAACCGGCCAATCAATTCATGATATGACCGCATCGGTTTCACAAAGGTAGTGTGTAATCATTGGGGCCATTGGGTCAACTCCGCACACTCCGCAGTTCGAAATGGAGGCGCGAGCCGGCCGCGGTCGGTTGCCACAGGAATACACCGAGTGGCTTCTGAAAAGGTTTCCCCGGTTCTCCAACACTCGACCTCGGATGGGGATAAAATGGGAATATGTATCCTCTCTCCGGCAGAATCTCGGCGGATGTGTTTCCTCGGTGGCGCTTCCGTCGGTCCAGCCGTCAGCGCGCGAGCGACCCCATCGGATCCCAGGGCGGCAGGACGATGGGCGGCAGTTTGAGCGCCTTCTGCAGCGGCTTGGGCAGCGCGCTCCGGCGGGCGGCGATCTCGAACATGTGCTCGTCGAACCAAGAGTCGTTCATCACGAAGAAACCCTTGCGGCCGCATTTCTCCTCGCCCCAACTGTTCTCGGCCCGCCACCGCCGCGGACGATGGTTGACGACATCCACGCCCGTGAACAGCATCGCGTGCGTCATCGCGGTCTGGTGATAGACGAGGCGGTCGGCTTTGTTCAAGTTGAAGACCGTGTCGTACACCGCTTCGTAATCGAACAGATTTTTGTCCCACAGGCCGAGGTCGCAACGCATCATTTTGCCGACGTCACAGCCCATCCAGACCGGTTCGCCCTTCATGATGCTACGCATCGCGAGTTCCTTCATCAGGCCGATGTCGACGTTGAGGTACAGCACCTTGCCGCCCCCGACGACGTTGCCGAGATGCTGCACCGTATAGGTGCGGTTGAAGGGACTGGTCGGTCGCGGATCGTGCACGAGGCAGACGTAGTCGTCGATGGGGAGCGTGAGATGCTTCCGGGCGAACTGTTGCGGCGTCATTTCGCCGTCGCGATGGAATTTCTTGTCCTTGTCATTCCATTGCCAGCGGAACTTTGTCGGCGGAGTGCCGAGATGGATGCACAGAATGCGGTGCACGGCCTTGAGGATCTCCAACTTGGTGGCGCGGGTCTCGGCGAGCGAGGCGCCGCCGGCCCGAAGCCCGCGCAGCGTCTTCGCTGCTTCGCGCAGCTTGTGCACGAGGATGCTGTTCATGCGCCAGGTCTTTGAAGAGCTTTCCGTCTCGGGCATCAGGGCCTTCGGCACGAGCCCGTGCTTACGCACGATGTTGACGAACATGTTCCACTGACCGCCGTCGTTGAGCGGTTCCTTGAGCAGGAAGGCCACCACGCGGTCGTCCACGGGTCGCGCGGCCGTCTCGATGATCGTTTCCAGGAAATAATTCGCGCGCTCGATCTTGTCCCAGAACAGCGTATGGTTCTGGCTGAATTCGAACTCCTTGAGCTTCATCTTCTTCATCGCGCCGACGCGGAACAGGTTCAGTCCCGCGAACATCCAGCAACGGCCGGACTCCTTTTGGTGCGTCACGGCCCAGTCGTCGAGCCAATGCGAGAAGGTGAAGTCGGTGTTGGTGACGACGTCGCGGTTCAGCGCCACGTCGTCCACGGACGTCTGCGTCACCGCATTCATCGCCAGCTTGTAGGCGGGATTGGCCTCGAAGCCTTGACGCAGCGCAGTCAGCAATTGCGGAGTCAAGTGCGAGTCCGTGGAATGCGGCGAACCGACTGCCGTCGAGCGGGTGACCCGGCTGGATTTCTTTCCCTTACGATTTTGGGTCGGCGTGATGGTCGAAATCATGGCGCATTTCCTTGTATCCGGTGATTGAGAGCGAAGGCTACACCGGGGAACCGACGCCGTCAAACCTCGGAAAACTCTGAACGGAACGCCCCATGTGTTCAGAGTACCTTGCCGGCGGTTCAGAGTGCGTACCGGTTAAGACCAGAAGCGATCAGAGTTTCAGGGCATTTTTGATTTCGGGCGACGGTTTTTCGTTCAGAGTTCCGCCTGCCTCGCTCCGGGGACCCGCCGTTCGGATGCCGGGCGGACGGCGGTCGCCGTCGCCGATTCCGACAACCTCGGCCCTTGCAGCCCGTCAAATTGTAAACATGTTTACAACTGCACCGACCTTCCGGCAATTTGCCGGAAGCTGCGGTCGTGCGCCGCACCGCCGCGCGCAGCGTCCGACTTGCGAACGCGATCAAAGAGACTGAAATGGAAACCACGCGCCAAGCCTGGCTGAAGCAGGCCGCCCTGCCGCTGCTGCGCCGTCTGCGGCGGGACGAGTTGATGCGGTTCTTCGTGGGCAACGGCGGCGGCGGGAGGCTCTGGGGCGTCTGGCTGTTCTCGTTCCCGGCCTTGGCGGCTGCGGCGGCGGACCCGCGGGAGGCGTCGTGCGTCTCTTGGCTCGTCTCGGAGGTGTTGCCGGAAACCATCCCGCCGTTCCTAGGGCGGATCGTGGTCCGATGCGAGCGGCACATGCAGTGGCGGTTGGTGCCGGGCAAGAACTGGTAAGGAGCTTCCAGATGGCGGGTGACCGACGCACACGTGTGCGTCGATTGCATCCAAGCAACCGGGCGGCGTGGAGATCCCAAGCGGGCCGCAGCCACTCCTCCCGCCCCTCCGCCACCTATACGACGTCTGTTTCTTTGGAAGGGACTCGCAACGGGCAGGTTGCGACTCCGGGTCGGGGTGCGGAGATCCGTGGCCAACCGCAACCTGCTTGGGGGCGACGAGGGCCACGGAGAAAAGGCTCGGATGACGGGGGCGGGTGTTGGATCAAGAAACACCTGCCGGTTGGGGGAACCCCACGGGCAAGGCAGGCGGTAGACCCCATGCGGAATCGTGGAAAGGGTGGAATCCGATTCCACAAATTCCACGGTTCCACGAGGGGTGCAGCAAGACCGCGGAGAATCCCTGGCAGCGAAACGCCACCACCACCCGCTGCGCCTCGCCCTTGAAACCCTGCAGACTACCGGCGATGATGCGGCGCAATGGCCGCAGAACCACAGCGACCGATCATCTCCAAGGAGCTGCTGCGCGAACTTGGTGATTGGCGCACCGAAAAGGAAGGCCGGGCGCTCGCTGTCAACGGCAACGTGTTGCGGTGGGAATATCAGCCGCCGTTTCTGAACGGCACCGTCCGCACCAGCGGCGGCGCGACCATCGACGCGCGGATCAAACTCGGCACCCGAGCCGTCGAGGTCGAAAACCTGTGCGTCTGCCGGCAAGCCCGCGACAATGGCCGGATCTGCGCGCATGTCTTGGCATTGGTGTTCGCGACGATGTTACCGGCAAAGCCACCAGGGCAGGCGCCGGCCATCAGCGCACCGCCCAGGGCTCGCGAGCCGGGATTGAAACGCGTCCCGTTGGACGAAGCCGGCGACGAGAATCAGGCGCTGGAGTTGATGGTTCTGTTGCCGCTCGATTTACACAAGGCATGGCGGACCAACGAACTGCGGATCATCCTCGAAGGCAGCGTGGCCGGTGCGCCGTTCACGCCGTTCGACGTGATTCCGAAACAACTGGCGGCGCCGTACGCCGTGAGCGAAGCCGAGGAGGAACTGCTGGCAGCGGTCGAACACATCCATGCCGGACGCGTTCCCGGCGTCTGGATGCTCGCACGAGACGACGCCGACGCTTTCTTCGATGCGTTGACCGGTCACCCGCGCGTCTGGCTCGGGAAGAAGGCGCACATCGAAGTGCGCGGCACCGAGGCGCGCCCTACCCTCAAGCTCACCCTGGAGCCGACCGGCGAACTTCGCCTGCTGTTGGCTGCCGTCGTGGCGCCGGACTTTGGCAATTGGCGGTTCGACGGCAAGACGCTCACGCGCACGAGCCGGTTGCCGGCGATGTACGCGCCGGGGGAACGACACTTGTCGCGCGCGGAGTTCGCGAAGTTCTACCAACAGGAGTTGCCGGCTTGGGAGGAGATGGCGACGGTGGATTTTTCTCCGGAGTTCGATTTACTGGAGTTCAATGCGAAGCCGGCGCCGACTCGCGTGACGATTGACGGTGGGTTGACCGGGTTGAACCTTGAACTGCACGTGCCGGCGGAGACGGATTGGACGCCGGATCCGGAGAATCCGTTCCGGTATTGGCGCTATTATATCGTGGCCAATGCGGAGATTCTCCGGGCGGGGTTTGAAGCACAGGGCAAAGGCTACCGGCTGACGTCGGAGAATCGCGTCGGGCATTTTCTGGCGAATTTCCTGCCGAAGTGGGAAGAGCAATGGCAGGTCGAGTACGGGCCGCAGTTCACGCGCTTTCTCTGGCTCTGCGACCGGATCGAACCGGAAGTTGCGGTGCGAGCCACCGGCAACGACTGGCTCGCGGTGGATGTGTCGTACAAGAATGATGCCGGCGCGTCGGCGCTCAGCCCGGCGGACGTGCAGCGGATGTTGCAGAAAGGCGCGGCGCATCACCGGCAAGACAACGGTCGCGTCGCCCTCGTGCCGAGCGAAGCGGTCGCGGAATTTCAGGATGTCATCTTCGATTGTCAGGCCACGCAGTCGAAGGCCGGGTTGCAGGTGGACCGGAAGTTCGCGCCGTATCTGGCCGAGGCGTTGCGGGAGAGTTCGCTGCAAACCAAGTGGCAGGTGCCGGCGGAGGTTCGGTCGGTGCAGCCGCTGGAATTGCCGGGCCTGCTGCGTCCGTATCAGCGCGATGGCGTGAACTGGCTGCATCATCTCTCGCAGAATAATCTCGCGGGGATCTTGGCCGACGAGATGGGGTTGGGGAAGACGGTGCAGGCGTTGTTTTGGTTGGCGTCGTTGAAGGCGAAGCCGATGTTGGTGGTTTGCCCGACGAGTTTGCTCACGAACTGGCAGGCGGAAGTCGCGCGGTTTACGCCGGAGTTGAAGACGCTCGTGTTGCACGGGGCGGACCGGGAGTTCGAGCGACTGGCGGACTATGACTTGGTGATCACTTCGTACGCCCTGCTCCGCCGGGACATTGTGGAACACCAAAAGATCCAGTGGCAAGCGGTCGTGCTCGACGAGGCGCAGCACATCAAGAATCGGTTCAGCCAGATTGCACAGGCAGTGAAGGATCTGCGGGCGAAACACCGGCTCGTGTTGACCGGGACGCCGGTGGAGAATTCGCTCGGCGATTTGTGGTCGATCTTCGATTTTCTGATGCCCGGGTATCTGGGGCCGGCGACGGAGTTTCGCGACCGGTATGAGAAGCAGACGGACCCGGCCACGATGCAGCGGTTGCGGCAACGGCTCCGGCCGTTTGTGCTGCGGCGGTTGAAGAGCGAGGTCGCGAAGGAGTTGCCGGCGAAGATCGAGCAGATCACGTGGTGCGAGTTGACCGACGAACAGAAGTCCGTCTACCAATCGATTCTCGCGCAAGGGCGACGCGAGGTGTTCGAGCATGCCGGCAAAGGCGGCACGGCAAAGCAGCGGTTGGCGGTGTTGACGACGTTGCTGCGGCTCCGGCAGGCGTGTTGTCATCTGGGGCTCTTGCCGGGCGAACACGAGTGGAAAGAGCCGTCGGCGAAACTGGCGACGTTTCTCGAATTGATCGAGGAAGCGGTGGACGGGAATCACCGGGTGCTGGTGTTCAGCCAATTCGTGAAGCTGCTCAAGCTGGTCGAGGCCGCGTTGCCGACGCCGTATTGTTATCTCGACGGCAGCACGGTGGACCGCGCGGGCGAGATTCGGCGTTTCCAGGAATCGAGCATCCCGGTCTTTCTGATCAGCTTGAAGGCGGGCGGCACCGGCTTGAATCTGACCGGCGCGGACACCGTGATCCATCTCGATCCGTGGTGGAATCCCGCCGTCGAGGAACAAGCCACCGCGCGTGCCCACCGCATCGGCCAGCGACAAGTGGTGACCGCCTATAAATTGATCGCGCAAGGCACCGTCGAGGAGAAGATCGTCCGCCTGCAGGAGCGCAAACGCGAACTGATCGCGCAGACGGTGACCAGCGATGAAGCGTTCATCCGCGGACTGACCGGCGCCGAGCTTCAGGAATTGTTGCAATGAGAATCGTAATTGCGGGCGGCGGCGCGGAGCAAGTGCGCGGGCGACGGGCGGTGGGCTGAACCAAGAACCAGTCGGCGGGGAAGCGGACCTTGGATGATCATTTCCGCCCCTAGCGCGTCTGCAGGTCAAGCAACTCGGGATACCCCTTGCCACACCATTGACGAAACAACTCCACGGCCTCCTCGGTTGCGGATCGATACGGCCAGCACCAGCCGCCGCAGGAGCCGCATGTTGCCCTCGTTCGGCCGTTCCGGCACCGTCGTGGGCGTGGGCCAGAATCCAGAGTCGGTCCCTTTGATGGGGCGCACCAACGGCGGAAGCGGGGATGCAGTTCCAGAGC
>CAZMKD010000083.1:0-13610 GCA_964566575.1 uncultured Verrucomicrobiota bacterium | reverse complement strand
AGACACGATTGACTGGCGGCAAGGCTGGGGCGAGTTGGCTAATTACGCCGAGTTCCCGGTTGGTCTGAAAGTGGGCCGGCAAGAGTTGAGCTACGGCGACGAGCGGTTGATTGGCGTGTCGGATTGGAGCAATACCGGCCGTGTGTTCGACGCGATCAAGCTGCGCTGGCAGTCGAAACAATTCTGGATTGACGCGTTTGGGGCGAACGTCGTCAACAACAACGTCAACAGCGGACGCGACAATTCGTTCGATGACAAAGCCGAGTGGGCCGACGATTTCTACGGACTATACGGCAGCACGACGTTTGTGACCAATCACGTGTGGGACGTCTACGGGCTGCTGCGCGACAAGGCGGACGCGAAGTTTGCCGGCGCGAAACGGCAGCTCTACACGGTCGGCACGCGTTTCCTCGCGACGCCGGCGCTCGCACCGTGGGATTACAACGTCGAGCTCATCGGCCAATTCGGCCATGTCCAAACGCCGGGCAGCCAATTCGGCGAGACCCGTGCGACGTGGGCGTCGCACGAAGCGTTCGCCAGCACGTTCAACGTCGGCTACACGTTCGACCACGAATGGAAACCGCGGCTCGCCGCAGGTTACGACTACGCCAGCGGCGACCACAACCCCAACAACGGCGAGGACGGAACATTCGACCCGTTGTTTCCGACCGCCCACCGGCCGCTCGGATTCCTTGACGCGGTGGGATTCAAGAACATTCACAACCCGCACGCGACGTTTGCTTTCGCGCCGCACAAGACGCTCAAACTGCAACTGGACGGTCATCTTTTCTGGCTGGCCGAAAGCCGGGATGCGTGGTATCGCGCCAACCAGCAACAAATCCGCCGGGACATTGCCGGCAATTCCAGCAGCTTCGTCGGATCGGAGATCGACTTCACGGCGACCTACTCGCCGATCAAGCGGGTGAAACTCCAGGTCGGCTACTCGCACTTTCTTACCGGCGGATTCGTCGGCGATACCGGCCCGCACTCTGACGCGGACTTTGCCTACGGCCAGGTGACGTTGAGCCTCTAACGCACCGGCGTCCACGCATACACGAGCAGCGCGACGACAACGCACAAACACAACGCCAGCGCGATCTTGGTTTTTGTCGAGTTGGCCGCGGCGACATTCTCCGGTTATGGCGACAACGTCAGCGGCCCGACGAACAGCGGGCGCATCATCTCGTTGTCCTCGTGTTCGACGATGTGACAGTGCCAGACGAACAACCCAGGGATGTCGAACTTCGCCTTCACGCGCGTGATCTCACCGGGATACGCGATGACAGTGTCTTTGTAGCCGGTTTCCCAGAGTTCCGGGCCGCGGAACGCCGACCCCGCACCCATGTCTCCGGGCACCGGCTCACGGTTCATAACTTGGAACATCACCTGGTGCAGATGAATCGGGTGTGCGTCCACGGTGAAGTTGTAGATTTCCCAAGTCTCGGTCGCGTTGAGCGTGGGGTTTTCCGTGATTGTGTCCGCCCACATCATCGGCATGCCCATCGGCATCCCGTCCACCCACTCCACGGTGCCGAGCAATGCGGCTCGCGGGCCGGCCGGTGCTGCGCCCGGCGTGTCGCACGGCACTGCTTCCATCGTTTCTTCAAGGACGCACGTCGTCTCGGAATCCACTTCGTTGAGACTGACTTGCCGTGTGGAAGTCGGCGACCCCAACGGCGCAATCACCGGTAAGATCAACTGGGCCGGTGGCGTACTCGGATCGCGCGTCCCCAGCGGCATGCGCCCGACGACGAACTTCATCACTTGTCCAGTCGACTCGGGATCGGCAGGATCAAATTCAACCCCAACAGTTCCGCCACCGAATGGTTCATCCGGCCCTTCGTTGATCAGGTAGACTTGCGTGCCGGCGGGCAAGCCGGTAAAGTCCACAATCACATCGGCGCGTTCCGCCGGGCCCATCAGCAGTTGGTCGAGTTGCACCGGAGCCGGCAAGAAACCGCCTTCCGCGCCGATCTGCCAGAAATTTAACGCCGGCGTGGCCGGCCGCCCGGCCAGGGGGTCGGTCACCATCTTCAAGATGACAAACCGCGCGTTGCAGCCATTCAGCAAGCGGAAGCGATACCGGCGCGGCTCGACGTTGAGGTACGGCCACGTCTTGCCGTTGACGACCATCATATTGCCGAAGAACTCCGGGTTCCAGATCGGCGCGATGTCGCCGTCCGGAATGTACGGCCCGGTGAAACCATCGAAGAACGCCCGGCTGTTCGGATAGAACAGCGAGCCGTCGGCATTGAACGACCGGTCCTGCACCGCGATCGGAATCTCGTAGTATTTCTTGCCCGCCGGATCGCCGAGCGCTGGAGCGGGTCCCGGCAAGACGCCGGTGACCATGTCGGCTGGCCCGCCACGCAAGAGATAAAAGCCGGCGGGACCGGCATAGACGTTCACGCGCGTCATGCCGAGCGAGTGGTCGTGATACCACAACGTGGTGGCATTCTGCTTGTTGGGGTACTGGAACACCGCTGTGCCGGGTTGCGTGTTCGATGTGTCGAACTGGTCAAACTTCGAGCCGGTCGTTGCATAGCCGGCGGGGATATTGGTCGCGGCCGGCAACCACCACGCCTCGGCGTACCCATCGCTCTCCTGCCCCGTGTGCGCGCCGTGAACGTGCACCACCATCGGGACCGGGCCGAGATACAGTGTCGGATCGGTCGTGTTCATGTCTGTGCCGCCGGGGCCGCCGGGCGGGTTCGCCCAATGCAGCGTCTGGTCGACCGGCAACAAGTGCGGCAGGAAATTGCCCTGCGCGTCCTTGAGGTCATTGATCCATTTCACCCGCAGGGGCCGGTTGTACTTGGCCTCGATGGTGAACGACGGATAGTTGAACGTCCCGGGATGATTCACCGAGCCGTAGCCCCACACCGTCGTCGCCGGCCATGGTGCCGGCAGAATCGGTTGCTGGAACTGCCGCACGGCGATTTCGTAGTAATCAGTGTTCTTTGTCGCGGTCTGCGGCAACTTGGTCGTGCGCGGCATGGCTGGGGGGATGACCAATGGCGCCGCGTACTTCGTCACCACGGCGGGATCCAGCGATCCGCCGGGCAGCGCCTCCGCCATGACGATTACCGGTGCAACAGCCACAAGAACTGCCAAGACAACTAATCCCAGTCGTTTCATAAGACTCTCTCCTCCGGTTGTACGAGCCGATCAAACACGACCACCGTGGTCCGAGTGCCTCGAACTCGCTTTCATGCCTATACCTGACCACACACTGGCCACACAGCGAATCCAGGGCTATCGGGAAAAACCCTGATTTTTGCTGTGGCTCAGGGTTGGACGCTGATACGATAGAAGCGCTGCGTCAGGCCCATTGCGCCGGGGTCGGTCACGGTCTTGATGGCGGCATCGCCGGGAATGCCGTTGGTGAGACTTGTCCACGAACCGGCGAGCAGATCGTCGCGCCGATCGACGGAATGGAGGTGGTTGGTGGAAGTCGAAAAGTTAATCTCAATGTCCGGGCCGTTGGCCTGAATGCCGGTAATGCGTGGCGGCGGCACGACTTGGAACTGTCGCATCATCTCGTTTTCTTCGTGCTCGAGAATGTGGCAGTGGTACGGATAGAGGCCGAGGTAATCGTCGAATTTGGCGATGACGCGCGTAACCATGTTGGGCGGACACTGCACGGTGTCTTTCCAGCCGGACTCGGTCGGCGATGCGGGGATGCGCGGGCCGCTGGTGGTGATGTTGGTGCCGGTGACGGTGCAGGCTTGCCGGTCGAGCACTTGGAACATGACCAAGTGCATGTGCATCGGATGCATCACACCGGAAGGATTGACGAAGTTCCACACCTCGATCGTGTCGAGGATCGGATACTCCGTGATGTCTTCGAACGTCAGGTCGTTGATGGCCCACATCGTGCCGGAACATGGACCGCTCATCTTGCGCAAAATGAAATTGCGCGATTGGACCGAATTGCTTTCGGACAAACTCTCCAACGGCCGGAGCGTGCCCGGTATCGCACCGTTAAACCCGGCGCTCGCGCCGACGATGAACTTCATCACGTTCGTTACTGTGCCGGCATCGGGCGCGGTGTTTTTCAGGATCAACTGCGTGCCGGTCGAGTACGACGCGAAATCCATCACGACGTCGGCGCGTTCGCCCGGTGCGATGGTGATGGAGTTGGTGGTCACGGGCGCCGGTAGGAGTCCGCCTTCTGTGCCGATTTGCTGGAAGTTGGCGGTGTTGGACAGGCCAAGCGTCAATGTGCGCGTGGTGCAGCCATTCAGCATGCGGAAGCGGTATTTGCCTTTCTTCACGTTGAGGTACGGCCAGACCTTGCCGTTCACGAGCATCGTGTCGCCCATGAACATTTCTTCCCACGCGGCGGGGTACGAGAATGAGCCGTCGGGGTTGAAGTTGCGGTCTTGGACCGCCAGCCCGATTTCGTATTCGCCCGACGGCAAGCCGAGTGATTGTTCAAATGCGTCGAACAGCAGATAAAACCCGGCCATGCCCATGATCACATTCAGTCGCGTGATGCCGAGCGCGTGGTCGTGATACCACAATGTGGCCGGCAACTGATTGTTCGGGTAAACGTATGTTGCGCTCTGGCCCGGCAAGAGTGTCGCTGTCGGATAACCATCTGCTTCCGGTGGCACGTGGCCGCCGTGCAAATGCGTCACCACGCGCGCCGTCGGGCCTTCCATGTCCGGGCCATGCACGCACAGATCAACCGGCAGGAAATGATTCGTGCGCAAATTGCCGGAGCCATCGCGCAGGTCGTTGATCCATTTGACGGTTGTCGGTTGTCCAACGGTCGCCACGACGGTCGGGCCCGGGAAACTTCCGTTGTATCCCCAGACCGTCGTAGGCGCCAAATCGCGATGAAGCTGTTGCGAGACCTGCTGAATGGGGATCTCGTAAAACTGATTGCTCACCGGCACGAGCACGCCCGGAATCGGCAGCGCATCCACAAACGGCGCGAGCACGAGCGGACAGAGGTTTGAGGTGCAGGTCGTGGTGTTGCCCTGATAGTTGCCGCCGAGCGTAGCGCAAGCGGTCGGGTTGGTGACAACGCAGGTGGCGTTGCTGAAACAGCATGCGCCCATCGGCGGCGGTTGCGGGCACGGATTCGGCGAGCACGATGTGCCGTTGCCTTGATACGTGCCGCCTTGGGCGGAGCAATTGGCTGCGCTCAGTACGGTGCAGTCTCCGTTGGTGAAGCAACACGCTCCGGAGGTGGCTGGCGGCGTGAAATTGATGACGACGACCGGCCGCTGCGCACCTGTGCTGTTTTCCCGGCTGGAGAAGCGCATTGCCGTGTGCGACGTGGATTCGTCGCCCTTGACCAGCCAGCCAACGTTGGTGGCCGTGCCGTCGACCCAAGCCTGCACATCGGATACCAGCCCCGCGCTCGTCCAGTTGTAATGCCCATTCGTCAACGCCACCAGCGCGCTCGCGCTGGCTGTGGCGTTGAAGACGCCGCCCGTAACCGACCAGAACACGGTGCTGTAGGTCCGGTGCCGCCACGTGGCATCGCCGGTCGTGGCGTTTGCGCCTTTGCCCTCCTGAGCGTTGGCGTTCGATGTGCCTTCGCCCCAATCTGCCGTCAACCGATGCATGGTTGTCGTCCGCGCCGCGGCCGATGTGGTGCGGTTCATGTATAGACGAAGCGTCACGCTGTTGATGGTCGAGCCGGCTGGGACGTTCGCTACGCTGAACGCGACGACACCACGTCGCTTGAGCACTGGAGAGTCGGTCCTGCCGGCAAAGATGTTATCGCCCGCGCCGTTGCTCTTGTCGCCATCGGCGAGGACGTACTCATAGAGCGTGTTGTCTTTGACGGCAGTGTTGGTGACGATGTCGGCGACCACGACTGCCCGCCCGCTAAGACCCAGCAGCAATAACACAACAAAAGTTCTCATAATTCATCTCCCTTTTTTTGAAGTCTATTCCCATCCCACCCGGCGTCTATCGGGGAAAACCCTGATTGCCCGTTTGGGCGTAGTGTGGTACGCTTCGCCGACATGAAACTTCCCGGCATCGTTGCTGCCATCCTTTTCGTCGTGGCGATTTCCTGCCCGGCCCGTGCCGACCTCACCAATCTCATCGCGACCGCCGACGCCTCGCTGGTGCAGAGCGCCCCCGACAATAACACCGGCGGCAATTCGTTTGTGGCGGCCGGCGCGGACGGATCCGGCCCGCGCCGCGGGCTGTTTCTCTTCGGCATCGCCGGGGCCATCCCGGTTGGCGCGACCATCAACTCCGTCACGCTCACACTCACCGTGCCGAACGGCAACATCGCCAATCCGTCCACGTTCGACCTCTTCCGCGTCGTGGCCGATTGGAGCGAAGGCGACAACGTCGGTTCGGCCGGTACGCTCGCCGATACCGGCGAAGTGACGTGGAACAGCCGGCATCACGGCCTGACCCTCTGGAACACGCCCGGCGGCGATTACGTCCCGAGCGTCAGCGCATCGACATTGGTGAGTGGCCTCGGCACGTATTCGTGGTCGTCCGCGACGCTCGCGGCGGACGTACAGTTGTGGCGCGACATTCCGACAACCAATTACGGCTGGATTCTCATTTCGCAGTCGGAAGGCACCCCGCAGACGGCCCGGCGGTTCGGTTCGCGCGAAGACCTGCCGAACATGCCCGTGCTGACGGTGGCTTTCACGGTCATTCCCGAGCCGAGTACCGCGCTGCTGACCGCGCTGGCCACGCTGCTGCTTCTCAGCCCGGCATCAATTCGTGTTCGAGCGCGAAGCGGACGAGATCCGCGCGGGTCTTCAGGTTGAGCTTCTGCAGGATGTGGGCGCGGTGGGTCTCGACGGTCTTTTCGCTGATGTGGAGCTTGCCGGCGATCTCGGCGTTGGTGTGGCCCAGCGCAATCAGGCTGACCACCTCGCGTTCGCGCTCGGTAATCAACTCCAGTCGCGCGCCGCTCGGTCGGCTGGCCGGTTCCGACCCACCCGCCGGGAAGTGTGTCTTGCCGGCATGCACCGCGCGAATGGCGCGAATCAACTCGGCCGCCAGCGCCTTCTTCAACACGTAGCCCGACGCGCCGGCCAGCTGCGCCTGCCGGACGTACGCCTCACTGTCATGCATCGTCAACACCAACGTCCGCGTGTCAGGACATTCCCGGCACAAATCCTCGATGGCCTGTATCCCGCCGCGGCCGGGCATCGTCAAATCTATCAGCACCACGTCCGGGACAAGCCGTCGGCAGCGATCCACAACAACCGCACCGTCTTCAGCCTCACCGACGACTTCGATGTTGGGCTGCGCGTTGAGCAACGCCCGCAAGCCGGAACGTACCAGCGCGTGGTCGTCGGCAATCAGGACGCGGATTTTGGACATGGAATCTCCACAAACACACTCGTACCCTTACCGGGCCGCGATTCGACCCGCAACGTGCCGCCGTACAACGCCGCGCGCTCCTCGATGCCGAATAATCCGAGCCGTTCGTTCTCGCTGGCGGTCTCGTGCCAGCGCGTCGCGTCGAAACCGTTGCCGTCGTCCTCGATGACGAGCAACACACCGGTCGCTTTGTGTTGGAGCAACACCTGCACCGATTGGGCATGGCCGTGCCGGAGGGCGTTGGTCAGCGTTTCCTGCACAATCCGGTAGGCGGCGGTTTCGATTTCGGCGGGCAAGCGCGGGCCGTTAAGACTGATCGCCTGACAATCCACGGTCATGCCGTGGCGTTGGGCGAAGGTCGCACAGTGTTTTTCCAGCGCCGGAACCAAACCGACGTCATCGAGCACGCTCGGGCGGAGCGCGACGGAAAGGTCGTGGACTTCCGTGAGCGTTTGCTCGGCCAGCACGCGCAATTCGGCGGCGTTCGGACTGCTCTTCTCCAAGATGCTCAACCCGGCAATCAACGACGTGAGTGCCTGACCGGTTTGGTCGTGTAATTCGCGGGCGACGCGTTTGCGTTCTTCTTCGCCGGCGGCGATGACTTGCCGGAGAAGTCTTTGGCGAGCCTCCTCTTTTTGCGCGAGGCTTGCGGTCATTTCGTTGAATGCGGTCGCGAGGTCGCCGATTTCGTCGTTGGCGTGGACGGGGGCGCGCGCGCTGAAGTCGCCTTGTTGGATGCGGCGGGTCAGCGCGACGAGTTCTTCGATGGGATGCGTCAGGATTTTTGTCAACCAACACGCCAGCGCGATGCCGGCCAGCGCCATCACCGACATCACGCGGGCCAGCCGGCGGTACAGAAAGCTCGTCTCCCGCACGACGTGCTCTTCGATAATGGCGAGTTCGGCGGGCGAATGGGGATTGGCTCGTTCCTGTTGCATCATCTGGATGCGCGTGCTGTGGATCTGCCAGAAGGAGCCGACACCGTAAAACACGGTCAGTCCCACGACGATGCCCATGATTTTCACGAACATGGGCACCGACTGCAACACCCCAGCAATTTTCAGCCTCAAACTCATGACGAGATTGCCGCCATGCGCGAACTCAATGGCTGCCGTTGGCGAGGGCGCGGCGGATCGCCCCGAGTAACTGGTCTTTGTCCAGCGGCTTATTGAGGTACTCAAACGCGCCATTGCGCAGCGTCTCCATGTACTGTCCCCAGTCGCCGAACGCAGTAATGATGATGACCGGCACGGCTGGAAAGGCTGTCTTCACTGCCGACAAGAGCGTCGTACCCTTCATGCCCGGCATCGACACGTCGGTGACGACAAGGTCGAATCGCTGCTTGGATTCGTTGACGAAACGGATGGCGGCGCTGGCGGAGTTGTGCGCGAAGACCTGATACCCATCTTTTTCCAGCACCTTGGTTAACGCCCGCAGCAACTCGACGTCGTCGTCGACCAACAGAATACAATGTTCGTTCACAACCGGCTGCTTAGCACTGCCGATGCCATTCAGCGTGAAGTAACGTAAGACGTTGTGGGTGCGCGGGTCGCAGGCGGGTGCGCGCAACCGCGCGCGTGCCAGCTTGTCAGTCGTGAGCGGACGGCTCGACAGATTGGCGGCCGGTCAATTGCCGGGCTTGGTGTCGCGGCGGTACAAGGTGCGGGAAGAAACGCCGAGCATCTTCGCGGCTTTCTCCTTGTCGCCGGCGACAATCTTGAGCGTCTCGCGAATCAACACCTCTTCCGCCTCCGCCAACGTCGCCCCAATGGGCACGGTCACCGATGGGCCGGACGGTTTCCCGCTCGCCGTCGCGCCGCCGATCTGGAACAACTGGAACGTCTCGATGACCTCACCGCCGGCCACCGCCAGCGCGCGTTGCATCACGTTTTCCAATTCGCGCACGTTGCCGGGCCACGAATGCGCAAGCAGTTGTACCATCGCGACCGGCCCAATGCTTGTGACCTTCTTCTGCATCCGCGCCGCGTACTTCTTCAGAAAATGATCGGCCAACAACGGGAGGTCGTCCCGTCGGTCGCGCACCGGCGGCAAGTCGACGTGAATGACGTTGAGCCGGTAATACAAATCTTCCCGGAACTTTTTCTCCGTGATGGCATGGGGGAGATCGACATGCGTTGCGCTGATGATACGCACGTCCACTTGAATCTCCTTCGTGCTCCCGAGCCGTTGGAACCGGCCGTCCTGCAACACGCGCAGCAACTTCGCCTGCAAGGCCTGGCTCATCTCCGCAATCTCGTCGAGAAATAGCGTGCCGCCGTCGGCCATCTCGAACTTACCGGGCTTCGAGCCGGCCGCGCCGGTGAACGCGCCGCGTTCGTAGCCGAACAACTCGCTCTCAAGCAATGTTTCCGGTATGGCCGCGCAACTGATTTTTACAATCGGTTTGTCGCGGCGCGCGCTGAGGCCGTGCAGCATGTCGGCAACGACTTCCTTGCCGGTGCCGCTCTCGCCCTGGATGAGCACGCTCACATCGGTCGGCGCGATCTGGCGGACGAGTTTCTTAACCTCGATCATCGCCGGTGTGCCACCGATCAACGGATCTTCGCCGCGTGCCTGCTGGAGTTGCTCGCGTAACTGCTGGTTCTCGCTGGCGAGCCGCTGCCGCTCGACCGCCTTGCTGACGGTCTTGCGAAGGCTGTTCGGATCAATCGGCTTCTCGATAAAATCGTACGCGCCCAGCCGCATCGCTTCGACCGCCTTCTCGACCGTGCCGTGGCCGGTAATGACGATGACTTCGACGGTAGGCCGCAGTTCCTTCGCGCGTTTCAGCACTGCAATGCCGTCGCTGTCCGGGAGCATCAGGTCGGTGATCAACAAGTCCGCCGTCTCCGTCTCAAATTTCGCGAGACCTTCCTGCGCCGTGTGGACGAACGACACCCGGTAGCCTTCCTTCTGGAGAATTTTCGACGCGGCGTTGCACAACGCCTCTTCATCGTCCACCAGCAAAATGTCAGCGCGCTTGGCCATGTCGAATCGGTAACTCGATGATGAAGGTTGTACCCTGTCCCGGCGCGCTTTCACAGCGGATTTGTCCGCCATGCTCGTTCACGATCTGCTGCGTCAACGGCAATCCAAGCCCGGTGCCGCCGACCTTCGTGCTGAAAAACGGCGTGAACACCTGGGCGCATTCCTCCTCGGTCATGCCCTTACCGGTATCGGCGACAGTCAACACAATCAGCTCGTCCCGTCGCTCGGTCCGCACGGTAAGTGTCCCGCCGTTGGGCATCGCCTCGATGGCGTTTCGGACGAGGTTGAGAATCGCCTGCCATAACTGGCTTTCGTCAGCGCTCAGCGCCGGCAAACCGGGATCGAATTCGGTCTGCACCGTGATACCGGTCGCGTTGAAGAGCGAATCCAGGAACGCCAATCCCTGGCCGAGCACGTCGTTGAGTTGGACCGGGTCGCGCATCGGTTTGGGCAGGCGCGCAAACTTCAGGTAATCCTCCGTCACGCGCTGGATGCGACGCACTTCGGAGTCCAGCGACTGTAGCAACGAGCGCGATTCCTTGCCGGCGTCGGAATTGTCCTTGGTCAACGCCTCGACCTCGTCGCGCACTAATTCGATATTAAGCGTGATCGAACTGAGCGGGTTGCGAATCTCGTGCGCCAGCTTCGCCGACATCGTGCCGATGACGGCGAGGCGTTCGGCGCGGAGTTTTTCTTCTTCCAAATGTTTGCGCTCGGTCGTGTCGCGCAAGATGGCCGAGCGTCCGATGGGTTTGCCTTGTGGATCATGCAATACCGAGACGGTGACCTCGACAGGAACTTGCCGGCCATCTTTGCTGAGCCGCAACGTTTCAAAATGACTGTTGCCGTGCGGTGCGATTTCCCTGTCGATGCGCTCCAACTCGCCAGTCTGCAACAATTCCGGCGGCACGAGCACGCTCAAGTGTTTCCCGAGCAGCTCCGCCGCGCTCCAGCCGAAGACGCGCTCGGCGGCGCGATTCCAAGACCGGAACCGCATCTCGTTATCCAACGAGAAAATCACGTCGCCGGAATCGTTGATGATGCTTTCCAGTTGTTGGAGATGCCGGTAACGGTCGCCCTCGATGTAGGCGTCCATCGCCAACGACGCGTCCAGCATGAATCCCTTTTCCAACGCGATGATCGTGTTGTCGGCCCGCTCGTGGTCAGCGGCGCAGTGCTGCCGGATCAGGGGCGTGATGAGTTTGAAGTAGAGATTGTAGGCCAACAGATACCAGCACGGCGCGAGCCCGACGCGCTCATGCGTTTTGCCGATGCGCAGCCGGTCGGCGAAATATGCCTCGTCGAAATTGCCATCGAACAACCGCAGTAGATAATCCCGCTGTAGTTTTTTCAGGCGCTCGACGGTGGTGTGATCACTGAGCAGTTGCGCCGTCTCGGGAAATTTTAACAGATGCTCGTAAAATGCGTCCTCGACTGCCGTGACGTGTTGTTCCAGGACCGGCCGAAACTCGCGCAGCAAGAGCGCATCGCGGTCGGCCAACCCGAGAAATCGCAGGCGTTGTTCGCGTTCCGAGGGGGACATTGGGTTTCAGACTACGGAGGCACTACCGGCTTGTCAATCGCTCGCACCGGCCACCGCCGATGCCGGCTGAGCCATCGGAGTTCCTACCGGGTAACGGAGGTTTCTTGCTGAGCCGGCAAGAGGCTGACCATCGAGAACGAACCCACCTTGAAAATGACTCTGACATAGGGATACCATCCGTGCCGATGACTGCGGAACACCCAAAACATTCACGCGCCAGCGCCACCTTCCGTTCTGGATTGTTCGATGGCGTTGCCAGCTTCAAGCAACTGGAACGCCGCATCACTGCACTGCCGACGGAGACCGAGCGCGGTGCCACCTTCGAAGTTTTCGCCGAAGGTTATTTCGCAACCTAACCAATTGAAAAAGCCAAGAGTGTCTGGCCGGAACCTCGCATTCCAGAGCAAGTGCGTCGGCGACTGCGCCTGTACTCCCGTGACGTCGGTGTTGACGGTTTGATCGAAACGGTCACGGGGACACTCCGTGCATATCAGGTGAAATTCCGCACCGGCCGGCCGTCCTTGCGCTGGGAGGAAACGGCCACGTTCTTTGGCCTCACTGACCGGTGCCAAGAACGCGTGCTGTTCACCAACTGCGACGACCTCTCCGCCGTGATGGACGAACGCCGGGACTTCTCCAGCATTCGCGGCAGCGATCTGGATCGTCTTGAACCGAGCGACTTCAAAGCCATCGTCAACTGGCTGCGAGGCGCAAAGGTTGTCCGCGAGATCAAGAAACCCCGACCGCATCAGACCAAAGCACTCAAGGCGATCATCCCGGCGCTGCGTAAACAGAATCGCGCGACGGCGGTGATGGCGTGCGGCACGGGCAAGACACAGGTCGCGCTCTGGACGGCAGAAGCCATCGCCAAGCGTCGCGTGTTGGTGCTCGTCCCCTCGCTGGCGTTGCTGCGCCAGACGCTGAAGGAATGGGTCAACCAGACCAAGTGGAAGCGGTACGATTACCTCTGCGTCTGCTCCGATCCCACAGTGAGCCGGGGCGAAGATGAACTGGTGATCCGCCCGACCGAACTGGAGTTCTCCGTCAGCACCGAGCCGCGCCAAGTCCGGCAGTTTCTCCAACGTCCCTTCACCGGCGTGAAGATCATCTTCTCCACCTATCAATCCGCCGCGGTGGTCGCCAAGGGAATGCGGCGGGGCGATGCCTTCGACCTCGCCATCTTCGATGAAGCCCACAAGACTGCCGGACTGGACGGCACGCAGTTCAGCTTCGCGCTGAAGGACAAGAATCTCCCCATCCGCAAGCGGCTGTTCCTCACCGCGACCCCACGCCATTACAACATCAACAAACGCGACAAGGAAGGCGACCCGGTCGAGGTGTTCTCGATGAACCGCCCGGAGATTTACGGGCCGGTGGTTTACAACCTATCCTTCGCTGAAGCTGCCCGGCACGGCATCATTTGCAACTACAAGGTCATCATCTCCGTGGTGACCTCGACGGAATTGACCCAACAGCAACTCCGGCACGGACAGGTGCCGGTCAAACGCGACCGGGTCAAAGCCGCCCAAGTCGCCAACCAGATCGCGTTGGCACAGGCCGTCCGCCGGCATCCCATCCGCAAGATTTTCACCTTCCACCGCACGGTGGATTCCGCCGCGTCGTTCACCGCCGCTGGCGCGGAAGGCATCCAGACCCACCTGCAACAATTCGGCGCCTTCCACGTCCGCGGCTCCATGCCCAGCGCCAGCCGGGAACGCGTGATGGACGAGTTTCGCGCCGCGCCCACAGCCCTGATGTC
>CAZMKD010000082.1:0-3013 GCA_964566575.1 uncultured Verrucomicrobiota bacterium | reverse complement strand
CCACTGGCGCAAGTCCGGCGGCAAGAGCAGGGGTGTGTCCCGATCAACATTGACGAGTCGTGCTGGCATGTCTCTCATACACTACAACCCGTCCTTCGATTCAAGAAAACTCGCGCGCCAAAGTCCGACAGGCTGCTAGGGAAGAAACTGTAAAACGGGAGGCTGTAATGAACAAACTTCAGATGGTTTCAGTTAGAGGATGGGAAAGAATCGTGGTGCCGTTACTGATCGTGCTGGGCATTGCGCTCCTACCGCTTGGACAACAAACTTCATTTGCCAGTGAGCTTAAGTCAGCGGATCAGCCCGTTGCAGCCGACCGGCCTTCTGCGCCAATCAGCCAGATTGAGCTTCTGCAATGGCTTGTTCATTTGCGGGGCGCGGAAGCGTCCTTACCGACAACAGCGACAACCAGCGATTATGTTGATTGGGCGCGCAGCCAGAACATCGAGCCTCAAGGCGGCTGGAATCCCGGCGCGGCTTTGACCCGTTCCGTTTTTGCCCAAACCTTGGCGCAGTTTTTCGGTTTGAACGTGCTTGGGCAAGACCCGATCCGTGCTCTTGAAATGGAAGGCGTGGCGATTCCTTCTGCCGAGACGGTGACGCGCAGCACCCTGGTCAGCGTGGTGGACAAGTTTGGTTTTCAATCCCGGACCGCAGTAGCCATACAGTCTTCTACATCTAAAGTAAGTGCCAACAACGGAGTTGGCAATGGCGTTGATCCCGCTCCGCCCGGCAATCCGAAGCCCAACGACGGTCCCGGCACAAGTCCCGGACACCCCGGCAACAAAGCTCCGAGCCCGTAGGCATCATTTGGGACATTTAAGTTGTTTGGGACAAGTCGATTTAGCCGGTCGCCCGATGCTGATTCGTGGCGTTCGCTATCGAAAAACAAAGAGAGAGTCGAGGCGGAACTGCAACTGAACTTCGCGGCAACGTCTACTTGCCCTCGATTTGCCACCGGACCGCGGGCAATCAGCCCAGAGACCTTGAAAATACTTGGATTGCAGCTTGGCTTCTGGTGGACAAACCCTCCTACATGGTGTAGTCTCCCACGGCGTGAGTTCCTCTGGCTGAGATGCCGAGGCATCTGTTATGGGGGTAAGCAGGGAGGTAGGGCAACAGGGTATACGCGAGGGAAGAATGTTGATTGACGATGCTCGGATGAGGGAACTTCTGTCGAGAATTGCCGCTCGGCTGTCTTCTGATTCCTGCCGTGCGGGAAGACCTAATTCGTATTTGGCCGAAAACGCACGATTTCTGAGCGAGGCATGGCGCGGAGACGGTGCGGGTCGCGGGGCGTGGGTGGTTTTTTCTCTCGGCGACAGCCGGCGCACTCGCCAACGACTTGATTTCGCCACCGCAAGCGACACCCCGTCTGGCAGTCTTGGCTCGCGAGAGGAAACTCCGCCGGCTTCAGGCCGCCAAGCGCACGGTGTCGGCGCGCGCCCGTTCGCGCGCCAGCAGTTCGCGGCCGATGACGTGCAGGTTGTAGCTCAACACACCGTAGCCCACGTACCGCCGGTAGCCGGTTAGGCCCACATCCAAACACCGGTTCAGTCCGTGGTGTTCCAGACTGTTGATCTCGCTCTCCACCGCGCTGTGTTGTCGTCGTAACGCCACAAACGTCGGCGCGCTCTCCCGCGCGGTTTCATCCGCGTTCTTTTTGCCGCGTTTGGGCATCACCACGGTCGGCACGTACAGGCTCAACAAGTCCCGATCCTCGGTGCGCGTGAAACCTTTGTCGAAACTCAGGCTGGCGAGGCTGCCGGCCCCGTAGCGGCCCAGCAGCCGGTCGGCTACGGGGACGCTCTGGTTCACGTCGGCACCGCCCACCGGCACGTCGTAGTCCTGGATCAATTGGTGTTGGTCGGTGGCGATCAAGAGCCGGTGCCCCAACTCCACGTTCGGCCGGTGTTTGCCTTTCTGAATCCATTCGGTGTGCGGCTCGAACAGCGAGAAGACTTTCTCGTGGGCCGGGATGGTTTCTTCGCGCAGCAGTCGGCGCGCGACCAGGTCGCGGTGTTTGTCGAGCATGCCGTGGAAGTAGGCCAGCGCTTCCCAGTGCGCCACTTCCACGGGTTGGCCACAGAGTTCCAGCAGGCTGTCACTGACCTTGGCGGAGAGCTCGCCCGCGGCGGTCAGATAGTCCCGCACGACGTGGCGCACGCGCGCTTCCTTGTTGCCGCCGCCGCCATAGACGACGTGGCTGGTGGTCCGTTCCAACGCTTTGAGCCGGCGATGCCAGTCGCGCGCCTTGCGCCAGCCAGGCAGCGCGTAGTGGAATTGGTCGCGGAACTTTTCAATCAACGCCACGCACTTGCGGCTGGCGTCCCAAAGCAGATTCAGGTCGGTCGGGAAATGCACGTCAGTCTCCAGCACGTAGGTGTCCACCTTGACCACGAGCGCCGCGAGGGGCGCGCCGCCTTTTTTTGCGAACACCTCACGTCCTGCCGCCGCCACGCGCGCATTGATTTGTTGCAGCAACGCGTCGTCGAGCAACGCGACGTTGTCGCGCAGCGTCTGGCGGGCGAAGACCTTTGCGTCCGCGCCCCACGGCATCACCGGCACGCCGAGCATCTGCCGAATCAACGTGTGATGGTTGGCGAGATCTTCCAGCCGATCCCAATCGGCGTCCAACCCCAGCCGCACGACGCCGAGCACGAGGATTTGCCAGAGATCCATGCCGGTGCGACCAGTGGCCTGTTTGCCCGCCAGGATGGCGGCTTCGAGCAAGGCGAAGACCTCGGCCTTGAGGCCCGGCTGCATCCAGAGCCACTGCAAGCCCGCGAGGATGGGCGGCAATTCGTCACGGCTCTTGAGCGGCAGGCGAATCTTTTCGATGGGAATGAGGTGGAGGTCCGGTTGGGGGGAATAGTGTTGGCGCATGGTGAATGTTGCCAGTAGAGACACCGAAACTCCTGCAAACATTCAAACCCAGCGGCCAGATTCGCGCGTCTTCATACCCACTTCATTCCACGCCAGCCGACTTCAGAAAAGTTCTCCGCCAACCACT
>CAZMKD010000081.1:0-19679 GCA_964566575.1 uncultured Verrucomicrobiota bacterium | reverse complement strand
TTCGCTGCAGCGCATGGTTCGGCCTTTTGACTTTTGGTTTTTGCATCCGGCTAAACAGGCAATCTTTCCCCAAACACAATCCTGTGACCGTCTGGAGTGACGACAGCAAATTCGCGCATTCCCCATGGCTTGTCCGCGAGTTTGTGCCAGATCTCCACACCATTCTTGACGGTCTCTTCGTAAAGACCAGATGCGTCCCGGATGTGAAGATATGCGAACCACGAGTGATCCTGATTCTTCGACATCGGCATCGCATCGGGACAATGGCCAAGACGCAGCTTACAAGCGTCGCGACTCAAGAATGCCCATCCATCGACGCTGAAGTCTTCGGTGAAACCAAGCTTTTCCAGATAAAGCCTCTTTGAAGCCGCTAGATCCTTGACAGCCAGCACAAAGGTGGACGTGAGAATTTCAGACATCTTGCAGTTCCTTTCTCTATTGCCTATCATATGTATTCGGCCTTACTCAGCAGCGGGTGTCCTTGCTGGGCAATGGCCGCGTTCACGGCGGCAGCGTAAGACTGGCGCGAACTCCGGTCAAACAGAAACGCAAGGACTTATGCGTGCCAAGCCTCACCCGGTAGGTGGCAGTTTGTTTCGGGCGCATCTGTCGGCACTACCGCCGGAAGCCGGCAGGGTATTTTGTGGGAGCGCCCTTCCGGGCGCGACCGGGTTGGTGCGCCGATCCAAGTCGCGCCCGGAAGGGCGCTCCCACAGTAACAGTGTCCAGATGCACCCGTTTGGCTTCCGCGTCGTGGTTTAGGCTGGTGCTTGTCTGCCGAAACGGGTAACACTACCGGCAAATGCCATTTCAAAAACTCGGTCTCTCGGACGAAGTGCTCCGCGGGGTGCAAGCGATGGGCTATGTCGATCCGACGCCCATCCAACTGCGCGCCATTCCCCTGATTCTCGGCGGTCGGGACGTCACCGGCTCCGCGCAAACCGGCACTGGCAAGACGGCCGCCTTCGCCCTGCCCATCCTGACGATGCTCAGGACGCACGGCAAATGCCGGGTGCTCGTGCTCGAACCCACCCGCGAGTTGGCCGCCCAAGTCGACACGGCCTTCCGGGATTACGGTCGCTTCACCAATCTGCGCACCACGGTCATCTTCGGTGGCGTCGGTTACGGTCAACAGCGCGAAGATCTCAAACGCGGCATGGACGTCCTGGTCGCCACGCCCGGTCGTCTGCTCGATTTGATGCAGCAAGGCGACGTGAAACTGAACGATATCAGTGTGCTCGTGCTCGACGAAGTTGACCGCATGCTTGACATGGGGTTCCTGCCCGATGTCCGCAAGATCGTCGACCGTTGCCCGAAGCAGCGGCAGACGTTGCTGTTTTCCGCGACCATCCCGCCCGAGATTGAACGGCTCGCGGCGTGGGTGCTGCGCAACCCCGAGAAAATTGAGATCGGCGAACGCCGCGCACCGGCGGAGACCGTGACGCATGCGTTCTACCCGGTGGCGACGAGCCAGAAGTTTCATCTTCTGATCGCGCTGCTGGAGCGCACCGAGTTCAACAGCGTGCTCATCTTCTCGCGCACCAAACACGGCGCCGACAAAATCGCCACGCGCCTCAAAGCCAACAATCACGCTGTCGCCGTGTTGCACTCCAACCGGACCCAGCGCGAACGCATCGAGGCGCTCGAAGGTTTCAAATCCGGCAAGTACGAGGTGATGGTCGCCACCGACATCGCCGCGCGCGGCATCGATGTCGAGGACGTGACGCACGTCATCAACTACGACGTGCCGCAGCATCCGGAAGATTACGTCCACCGCATCGGTCGCACCGGCCGCGCCCAGAAGGTCGGCGACGCCTTCACCTTGATCACCATCGAGGAGCATGAACACGTAACCGCCATCGAACGGTTCATCGGCCAGAAAGTCCCACGGCTCAAGCTCGACAACTTCGATTACGTCGCCACCCCCGTCTTCGACGAAAAATCACTCAGCGGCGACCGCCGCAGCGTGGCCGGCGGACGCACCGCGCGCGGCTACTCGTTCGCCCCGCGTCGCCGCCGGTAAGAACACAACGGGCGCGCGGCCGATTGCCAGCCGCGCCCGCGTGATCCGCTGCGGAGACACCCCCCTACCTAGAAACTGATCGTCAATGCGTTCGTGCCGTCGGGGTCGTCGAATTCCATCAGGAAAATCGCTTCCGGTTCGACGCCGTCCGGCAACGAGTGCAGCCGGAGTTTGCCGCGCTTGTCGGTGCTCACAGTGCCAAAGTCCACGCCGTTGATCCTGAGCGTGAGCAGCGCGTTGGGCGTGACGCCGTTGACATTGAGCTTGAACCGGCCGGTCTTGAAGCCGTGGCGGGTGCGTGTGCGAATCGTAGCCGTACCCGAAGCATCGCCCGTTACGGCGATCTTGGCCTTGAACACTGCTTTCAATGTTTCCGACGCATCCATGAAACTGCCGGTGAGCACCGCCTGGCCGCCGGCGTCGATGATCGAGACGCCGGCAATGTCCAACGGATTCAGATCCTCCGGCAACGGCAAGCCGTCATCGGTGCCGAATTCGATCTCGACGTCGCCGTCGTCCTGATTGTTCGCGTCGCTCTGCTCGTTGTCATCGTCCATGTTGCTGCCGGACTCATTGACGTCGAACGAGCCGAGTTCGACGGTGCTGCCGTCGGATTTTCGTGTGACAGTGACGGTGTAATTGCCGGCCACGAGGCCGTGCACTTCGACTTGCATACCCGCGGAGATGACGCCGTCTTCGTTTTCGGCTTCGAGTTCAGCTTTGCCGGTCGCACCGGGTGGGGCGTTGGTCGTAGCGGTGAGAAGAATTTCCTGGTGAAGCTGTTCCGTGCCGTCGATGGTGCCGCCTTGTTCGTTATCGTCTTCGGCGACAACGATTGTGCAGGTTGTGACCAACAGAATGACCAACCCGAGTACGTACTTCACGGCGAAACGATACGACAGAAGACCACCGAGTCAAGGGCGGCTTGCCGATTCGAACAATTCCGCGTATCCGAGAACCGACATGAAACAGTTCGCGCTATTCGCGCTGTTCTTCGCGTCGTGCAACGATCAGCCAGCGGATTGGGACGCGCTCAAACGCGATCTGCGCGAAAGGTTCCCGGATGTGCGGCAGGTGGCGGATGTTGCCGGGGCGTCAGTCATCCTCGACGCGCGGAGCAAGACGGAGTTTGATGTCAGTCACATTCTCGGCGCCCGGCAGTTCGGACCGGACATTCCGAAGGGTACCGCCATCGTCGTCTATTGTTCCGTCGGCTACCGGTCCGCCGAGTTGGCCCGGCAACTCACGCGCACCGGCTACACGAACGTCGCCAATCTTGACGGTGGCATTTTCCAATGGGCCAACGAAGGCCGTCCACTCGAAGGCGACCTCAAAGTTCATCCGTACAACACGCAGTGGGCCCGGTATCTCAAACCCGAACTCCGATGAGCGACCTCAACGACATCCAACGCAGCGCCCAACAACAGTTCGACCGGCAGAGTGGCCGGTATGGCAAAGATCACATCCTCGCCGATACCAGCGATGTCGCTGAGATCATTGGACGCGTGAAGGGAAACCGGGCACTCGATGTCGCCACTGGTGCCGGACACACCGGCCTGTACCTCGCGGGCCTCGCCCCGCTCGGAGCAGGGCAAGGTTGGGAAGTCACGTTCGCCGACATTTCCGCCGGGATGCTCAATAAAGCCAGCGCCGCCGCGGCTGAACGCGGTCTGTGCGTCCAAACCCGGCAACACACCGCCGAGTCCATGCCGTACCCCGACGCCACCTTCGACCTCGTGACTTGCCGGGTCGCCCCGCATCATTTCAGTTCCGTGGAAAATTTCGTCCGCGAATCCGCACGCGTGATCCGGCAAGGTGGCTCATTCGTCGTGATTGACGGCTCTGTCGAGGACGATCAGTCCGAAGCCGAGGAGTGGATTCACCAAGTCGAAAAACTGCGCGATCCCAGTCACGTGCGCTTCATCACGCCCCGGCAGTGGACGCGCATGTGTGAAGCTGCCGGCCTGCGCGTGCTGGTGTGCGAGCTGCATCCCTTCAAGCAGCCCGACCTCAACTGGTATCTCGACGTCGCCAACACCTCACCTGAGAATCGCGCGAAGATTTTCGAGTTAGTCCACACCACGCCCGCTTCCGCGCGCCAGTTCTTCTGTCTCACGGAAGAATCCGGCTCGCCCCGCTCCAAGCGGGGCAAGATCATCTGGTGGTGGCAACGCCTCTCGCTGCTGGCGCGCAAAGCGATTTAGTGGTCGTTGGAGGTGACGCGGAGGACTTCGTCGAGCGAGGTGAGGCCGGCTTGAGCTTTGGCCAGGCCGGCTTGCCGTAACGTGCGCATGCCTTCGCGGATGGCCAGTTCTTTGAGGGCACCGGTGCTGGCTTTATGCAAGACTTGTTCGCGGATCGCCGCGCTGACGGGAAGCACTTCGAGAATGGCGACACGACCGTGAAAGCCGGTTTGTTTGCAGCGCCCGCAACCGCGGCCGCGATAGAACACATGCGAGGAGGCTTCGTCTTTGTCCATCCGCAGCCGCGCGATGATGTCGGCGGTCAGGGTGAATGGCTCTTTGCAGTGTGGGCAGACTTTGCGGATCAAGCGCTGGGCACAGACCATGACCACCGACGAACTGGCTAGGAACGGTTCGATGCCCATGTCGAGCAACCGCGCGATGGCGCCGGGGGCGTCATTGGTGTGCAGCGTCGAGAGCACAAGGTGGCCGGTCAGCGCGGCTTTGACGGCGATGTCGGCCGTCTCGAAATCCCGAATTTCGCCGACCATGACGATGTCGGGATCTTGCCGGAGGATCGAGCGCAGGCCGCTGGCGAAGGTCATGCCGATGTCGGCATTGACGTGGATTTGGTTGATGCCGGGCAGTTGGTATTCGACCGGGTCCTCGACGGTGACAATATGGACGTCGCTGGTGTTGAGCTGAGTCAACGCGGCGTAGAGCGTCGAGGTCTTACCGGAGCCGGTGGGACCGGTAATCAGGATCATGCCATGCGGCGCCTCGATCGCGTGGGAGAACTTCTCCAGGTCGGACGCGTCCATATCCAAGGCCGCGAGGTTCGTTGCCAGCCGGTTCTTATCCAGCAGCCGCAGGGCGATTTTTTCGCCGTGGACAGTCGGCACGACCGACACGCGCAGATCCACTTCGCGGCCCAGCAGCCGGATGCGGAACCGTCCGTCTTGCGGCAGCCGGTGCTCGGCGATGTCGAGTTTGGAAATGACTTTGATGCGGGACACGATGCCGGCTTGGAGCGATTTGGGCACAGGACGCAGTTCGTACATCACGCCGTCGATCCGGTACCGCAGCCGAACCTGTCGCTCGAACGGCTCGAAATGCACGTCGCTGGCGCCGTCTTTGACGGCCTGGGCCAGGACGCTGTTGACGAGTTTGATGACGGGCTCTTCCCGGCTGGATTCGATGAGTTGGTCGAGGTTCGCGTTGTCCGCGACCTCCTGCTTCAGCTCGATGTCGGCATGGTCAACGTCCTTGAGAATATCGTCGATGCCGGTGCCGCCGTTGTGGGCGGTGTGGAGAAAGTCGGTGACGCCTTTCTCCGTGCTCATCATCGGGACAATTTCCCAACGCGGCAACGTGCGGCGGACTTCGTCCAGCGCGAGGACGTTGAGCGGGTCGGCCATGGTCACGAACAATTTGCGGCCGAGGAAGGCGACCGGCGCAATCTTGTGACGGAACGCCAACTCGCGCGGGATCAGGTCAATGACTGCCGTCGGGATGTTCATCTCGGCGATGCGGATTGGGGACACGCCGAGGCAGGCGGCCATGCTGACCGCCACGTCGTCCTCGCCAACCAGACGGTGCTCGACCAGCAGCTTCGTCAGTTGTCCGCCATGTTGCTTCTGCGTGTCTAGCGCGTCGCAGAGCTGGTCCGCGGTGAGAACGCCATCTTCGATCAGACAATCCACCACGCGTTCGTCGAGAGTCTTCATGAGTTCCTCGTGGTTTCCGCGAGCCGGTGGCCGCGGTCCAGCACAGCCGCAATCTCTGCTGGCGCCGACACGAGCCAGAACACTCGGCAATCCAGCATGTCGCCGACTTCTTTGCGAGTGTGTTGATCGAAGGGATTGGTCGTGGCCACCAACACGGCGCGTCCCAGCCGGTCAAACGGCACGAGACCGTGCCGAGCGCAAAACCGGGCCGGCAACAGCCGCACCACGTCCTCGTACACGTTGTACTGGGCCAGCGGCAAGTAGGGCAGTCCCGAGCGCCGGACGATCGCGACGAGAAGATCTTCGAGCTTCGCGATTTGTTCCGATACCAGCATGTGGAGGAGCGGTTGCGGTTCACCCGCACGGCGCCGGGCCAATAGTGGCGCGACGGCTTGGGGCGTGAGCACCTTCTCCACGAGCAACGCCTGCACGAGCAGTCGGTCCGCGTCTTCGGCCGGCCGGTAGTTTGGAGTTTGGACAGCTTCTTCGAGTATCAAGTTGGTTTCTTGCTGGATCATAATATCATTTTTCATTCTGCCGCCCAGTCGCCGTCGAGCAGGCAAAGCGATTGCCACGAGACGACGATGTAACCGGAAACAACTTCCGGATCACTGCGTAGCGATTCATCGTAGTGAAACTGCACCTGGCCGTTGAGCGTGATGCTGGCGGAGACGATTCCGCCGCTCATGTCGCCGGAGGCGCCGCCGCCGTTGAGGGTGAGGTCAGCTTGTGGGGCGTACACGGTGCCGACCCACTGGCCGTTGCCGCCGATCGTCCACGAGGTCGAGCTGGGCAATCCATAGAAGCGGTTGTTGACAGCAGCGCCGGTGTTGTTGACGACGCCGCCGCCGGCGATGGAGACCGAGCCGGCCGCGTAGATCTCAAGCGAGCCGCCAGGCGCGATGATGATCGCGGCGGAGGATCCGGTGATGTTGATGTCGCCAGTGACGTACAGGCGCACTGTGCCATCGATGGTCAGGGTCTTGCTGGCATTTAACTGGATGGCGTCGGCCTGCCAATCGCCGCTGGATAACGTCGTGGTAGTGTTGATCGTTCCGACCACAAAGGCGGATGCCAGCCCGTCGGGCAAGGTGACGTCCGGGATGTCCGTCGAGAAATCGTGGGTGATCCAGCTGGCGGTTTCGGCGGCGTTGGTCGTGGTGGCGCGGTCGCCTTCGACGAAGGTGGTGCCGACGCTGCCGCCCGGGCCGATCGCGACCGAACCGCCCGGGCCGGTGTGCACGCTGCCGTAAATGTCCGCGTTGCCGATGTTGATTTGATCGACCAATTCGCCGTTGGTGGCGATGTCGCCGTTGGGTTGGCGCTTGGCATAATCGTAAGCGCCGCCGGTGGATTTGCTGGGGTCACTGGAGTCGAAGCTGTCGGTGTAAATCCGGTTGCCGTTCAGATCGATTTCCTCTTTGGCGACCAAGCCCATGGGAAAACTGCTGCTGGGCGCCAGCCGCACACGCACGGCGCGCGTCAGGCTCGGCCCCCGGGCCGCGTCGGGGATCGTGGCGTCCCCAAGAATCTGCGGATAGGAACTGCCGACTCCTGTGACGGTAATCTGGAGATTGCCGGCATTATTGAAGTTGCTGACTGTCCGCGAGTAGCTGCCGCCGCCGAGGCTGGTCCACCCCCGGTCAGTCCGAAATCCATCGGCATCGCGGAAGTATTGGTAATTGATTTCGGCAAACCCGAGTTCGACACCGGCCTCGGCCAGATGAAGGGACTGGTTCCAATGATGCGCGCGGAAATTCAGGCTGAACTCGTTGCTCATGTACGACAGCGTACCGGCCGCCAGCAACGAGAGGATGGCCGCGCTGATGGCGCTGCTGATCAGCGCCGAACCGTGCTGGTGATGAAACCGGCGTGTTGACATGGGACACCTCATGGTTTGTTGCGCATATCCAACCGGGCCGACAAGTAGTCCTCCGACTGGATCTGACTGATGACGTGCTTTCGCAGTTTGAGCTCGATTCGAACGGCCTTCGCATTGGCGAGCACGGCGGTGTCGGTGCCCAACCGATCGTAAAGCTGAAATTGGGTCTGATACACATTGGTGGCCAACATCGAGGTCTGGCCGGTGCTGGAATCGCTCCGGTAAAGCGCCTCATTGCTCGTCCAGTAAGCCACCGTCTTGCTGGCCGAGACACCGCCGGAGCTGTTGAACGTAGTCGGGATCGTCACGCTCAGGCTCGACGCGCCCGCCGAGACGACGCGGTTGACGGCCCGCATATCGCGAGCAAACACGTCGATGGCATGACGGCCGGCGGCGTGGATTTCCGCGTAATGGGCAATCGCCCGGAACCCCTTGATCGAAAAGATGTACGTGGTCAGCACGCCGGCCAGGATCATGCCGCCGAGCGAACTGGCAGTCGTGATCTCGATCAGCGTGAAGGCCCGGCAACGCCGCGCACGGCGGCACAAGATTGTGTAGGGGGAATGCATCAGAAAATGAATTTGTTGAGACCACCGTTGCTGACCAGCGTGGTCAGGGTATTGGTGTGGACCCGGCCGGTGCGATTGGTCCAGGTGGCAGTCAACGTGACTTGCATCACCGTGGCTCTGCCGTGATACCAGTCGTACGGCGTCTGGCTGACCGTGCCGACGTACTGACAGGTCAGGTCGGATGGATCTTGAAACGTGGCGGGGCACGCCTGGAGTTGAGTCCAGTTCAACAGCCGGATATCTTCCATGCGTTGCTGGAGAATCTGCGACGAGCGCGCCCGACGCCGGATGTCGCTCAAATACCCAAATGCATGCGATGCCAGTGCCAGGATCCCGACCAACACGAAGCCCAAAATCGCCGTGCTGATCATCACCTCCACCAAGGTGAACCCGCCCACCCGCCGGATGTGCGTCGTCTTCACCAACTCACCCCGGCGTTGACCAACAGCCACAACGCCAAGAACAGTATTGACTGACAGAAGGCCAGCAGACCTGCACCACAGCTACTCTTCATTCCTGTTTCCCTTTCCCATACCCTTTTGACCCAACGGCTCTCGCCTAGACAACACTAGACCGCCGTGCCAGTGAAACACTGGATTGCATGTGCTATGCCACCGAAGTGTTCAACGCGATTTCTCAACTATGGCCACCCCGATCTGCCGCCGACCGACATACCCGGTACCTCTTGTTGTGACGCGAGTTAAATCCGATCACGCGCACTCGCGCCGGGGATATTTCTGGCCTCAGAACACTCGTCGCGCCGCAATCCTCCCCGGTGGCGAGTGACCAGTCCGCTGAACATAGAACTGAACACATGTGCAGCCGAACGCACACTCAGTCCTTCTACAATTTGAAAAGGTTACCAGCGAGGCGTGTTTGTTACCCAACCACAAAGCGGCTCCGAGACGCAAACCGCGTCCGCTTTATCACGCCGCCGCAATGGACGCGGTTCTGTGAATCGGCAGGGCTACGTGTGCTCGTGTGCGAAATGCAGCCGTTCAAACAGCCGACCTCAACTGGTATCTCGACGTCGCCAATACGCCGCCTGATGTTCGCGCGAAGATTTTCGAGTTGGTCCGCACTGCGCCCGATTCCGCGCGCAAACTTTTCGGTCTCAGCGAAGAATCCGGAAGGATCGTCTGGTGGTGGCAACGCCTCTCGCTGCTGGCGGTGAAGGGTTAGCGATCCGGTGCGATCCGTGGCTCTTGCCGGATCGGCCTTACCTTTATCTTAGGCGCTCTCGCAAACACACGCTGCTAAGAGGTGACGCCAAAGCAGTGCGAGTTTGGAAAGGTCGTAATTCCTGTTGCGCTCAACGGCAGAGAAGAAATCGCGCGTGTAATCTTCCTTGCCGACGAGTTCCCCATGATAAGCGTGGAGGCCCTCGTTGTAAGATGTCCAGCGCACGCTTGGTTCTGGCCGTTCGTTCTGCCGCAGGTCTAGGAAGCATTCGATTGAGACAGCCCTGCCATTCACATCCTCTCGCTGTTGTCCGGATGGGCCAATAGTCAGCATACTATTGCATTCATCAAGATCCGGGAGTACCGCCACTTTCATGTTTGCTGGCAGACTCAACTCCCGGATTTTCTTGGCGGCGTCATGCCCGGCTGTATCGTTGTCGAGCACTATGAGCGTGCGGTTTTGTATCTTGATTCGCGCAAGACCTTGGCAGAAACGAAAGACATTACCAGTTCCAGTAAAAGGGTAGTTCTCGGACATATCGACAAAATCAAAGAAGTCCACGACGTCCGGTTCCACAAGTGGCAGTGCTCTCTTGAGAATTGCTGAATCAGATGATCCCTCAGTTACAACAAGGAAGCGGTGAGTATCTGCGAGGCCTTCGTAGAGTTCGTCTTGTTCGACCCAGCCGCTTTCGACAACATCGGCGAAAGCCCAGACAACCTCACGGTCAAGATTTGCAGAGTTTTCTGCTAGAAGGCGCAAGCAAATGTACGGGTCAAGATTCTCAAAAAACGTTCCATCATCGGATTTCAGGGAAGCCAATAGCGCGTTTGTCTTTGTGAACTCCGGGTCGTTGAGAATGTTTCTCGTCACATACTCTCCAAGGTCGTAATGATGCGGCTCATCAGGTAGCGCAATCCTCTCAACGTCAACGTTCGTTACCACTTTCTTGAATTGCTCGAATGTCAGAGCTGGCTCGGGATAGTCCTCCGGCATCTCGCTCACCTGCTCGTTGTAGCGGCGTTCACATTGTCCTAACGTATAACCCAGTAAGTCGAGTCGCTTGACAACGTTTCGCAATGGGCGTGCGTACGCCGGTTTCTCTTCCGTGACGCCGTCTACGTAGTAGTACTTAACCTGCTTGATCTCGCTTGGGGCGAAGAGAATTGAATGGTTTCGGAAAAATGAATTCTTACCCCAATCAAGCTCTAGCGTATCTAGACCAAGAGTGATGATTGAGCCCATAGTCTGTGTCCTGAATGTGTCAGGCGATTCGCAGGTTCAATTCCGGTCACCACAATTCATTCGGCCCTTTCGGTGTGGCGATAGTGGAGACGGCTTCGAGGGAGCGCGGTTCGTATTGCGGCCGGAGCCGGTGATTTTCATCGAGAAACTGCGCGCGCCAGTGTCGGTAGGCGGCGACTACTTCGTCGAAGTCGGGTCGGGTCGCGAGCCGGACGATCCGGCGGTTGAACTCGGCGGCTGGGCCAAAGCGTTTGGAGTATTCGATGGCGACTTTGCGGAACATCCGGCAACCTATCGACTCGCCGAACACTTCCACCATCAAATCAAGATGCCGAGCCATTACGGCGAAACGTTCGTCGAGCGCGGGTTCCGGCAATTCTTCACCGGTGGTGAGGTAGTGTGCCGTGTGCCGGAAGATCCACGGGTTGTAGAACGCGCCGCGGCCGATGCTGAGGGCGGCGCAGCCTGTCTCGTCGAACATTCGCTTGGCCGCCCGAGGCGTGGTGACGTCGCCGTTGCCGACGACGGGAATGGTTCTCACAGCTTCGACGACAGCGCGGATGCCGGCGCGGCTGACGTGGCCGGTAAAACCTTGTTGCCGGGTCCGGCCGTGGACGGCGATGGCGGCGACGCCAACGTCTTCGAGGGCGCGCGCGAGGTCGGGGGCGGTGAGGTTGTCGTCGTCCCAGCCGAGACGCATTTTGCAGGTGACTGGGATCTTAACGGCGTCGACCATGGCCTTGACCATGCCGGCGGCCTTGGTGTGATCAGTCATCAACGCCGAGCCGCCGCCGTTGCGACAAATCTTGCGGACCGGGCAACCCATGTTCACGTCGACGGAGTTCACGCCGAGCGATTCGAGCAGCAGGGTCGCATCGCGCATTTCTTCCGGCATCGTGCCGTAGAGTTGGACGGCAAGCGGATGATCGGCGGGGCAAGTCTCGATGAGCTTGTGGGCTTTGCGGTTGCGTTCGAGCAGCGAGCGGGCGTTGACGAGGTCGGTGGTGCAGAGGCCGACGGCGCTCGGAGCGCCGCAAGCGCCGTTTACCGCGCCCGGGGCGCGGCCGATTTCGCGGATGATGAGGCGGAAAGGCAGGTTGGTGTAGCCGGCCAATGGCGAGAGAAAGAGATTCGACGCCAGTTCGAGTTTTCCGAGACGAAACAGCATGGAGGGTTTATACCCAATTTTGCCATCGTTGTCATTCCGAACGAAGTGAGGAATCTCTGGCCTCATCCGCCGGAAACGACAGAGATTCCTCGCTGGCGCTCGGAATGACAGATTCGGAAAACGCTACCGAAGATCGGGATTCTGGGCGAGGAAGTCTTTCAGGCGGTGCTGCAATTCGAGGGGCATTTCGATCTCGGGACGGGCGTGCTCGCGGGTGGCCTGGATGGTCTTGCGGTAGCTGCCGATGTAGTTGAGGCACGATGGACAGTCGGCGAGATGTTTCTCGAGTTTGCCGCGCACGTCGGCCGAGAGATCGTCTTCGATGTAGTCGAACAACAGTTGCTCGGTGTCGCTGCAACCGTAGCCGCCAAGATGCAGCGCGCGCTCGAGCAGCCATTTGAGTTTCCTGAATGCAGCCATTTCGTCTATCAACGCAGATAGGATGCCGAAACGGCGTGAAAGATTCAGGGATTCGTGTTTAGCTGGCCGCATGAAACGGACCTTGCTGATTCTGCTGTTGTGCACCCCGTCGCTCATGGCTGCGCCTGTCGACGTGCCGGCCGGCATTGATCACGCGCCGTACGACCGGCTGCTGAAGAAATACGTCAACGACCGCGGCCTCGTGAACTACGCGGGCTGGAAGGCGTCCGCCGAGGATCTGGCGGCGCTGCGCGACTACACCGGCAAGCTCGCGGCGGGTGCGCCGTTCGCCAAGCGCAACGAGCGCGCCGCCTCGTTAATCAACGCCTACAACGCGCTGACGTTGCAGTGGATTCTCGACAACTACCCCGTCAAGAGCATCAAAGACACGAAGAACCCCTGGCGCGCCGCGCGCCATCTTGTCGGCGGGCGGAAGGTTTCGCTCGACGAGATCGAACACGAGACGCTCCGGATTCTCCTCGGCTACCGGGCGCACGCGGCGCTGGTGTGCGCGGCAAAAAGTTGCCCGCCGTTGCGTGCCGGCGCGTACTCGACCGACGGGCTGCGCGAGCAACTTGACGAGCGGATGCGTGTGTGGCTAGGCCGTGACGATCTCAATCACTTCCTGCCGGATCAGAACCGCGTCGAGCTGTCGAAGATTTTCGATTGGTTTGGCAAGGATTTCGCGAAAGAGGAGGGGGGCTTGCGCGGCGTCTTGGCGAAGTACAGGCCGGATTGGAAAGGGCAATTCGGGATTGAGTTTCTTCGCTACGACTGGGACTTGAACGAGCCGCCGCCGGCTACAACTTCGCGATGAAGTCCTGGAGTTTCCGTTTCAATTCCGCCGGCATCTCCATCGCTGGCTGACAACAATCATGCGTCGCGCCGATCGTTGCCCGGTACGTCTTCATATAATCGAGGCAGGGCGGACAATCCTTGAGGTGTTCGTCCATCGCCGTCTTCAAGTCCGCCGGCAGGCTCTCCTGCGCGTAATCAAACAGCAACCGGTGCATGTCGTAACAACCCAGCTCTTGTCCGAGCATTTTCTTGAGCCGGCTGACCATGGGATGAATGGGTGCGTTCATTGCTCTAAATAAGGCTCGAGCACTTTGCGTAGCGCCAGCCGCCCGCGATGCAGCCGGCTCTTCACCGCCGGCACGCTGGCATCCGTGGCCGCCGCGATTTCTTCCATCGGCATCTCCTCGACATCCGAAAGTAGCACGGTCGTCCGGTAAGGTTCCGGCAGCGCGTCAATCGCCTCGCGCACCCGGTCGCCCAATTCGCCCCGCAGCATCGTTTCACCGGGACCTTCGCGCGGATCGGCCAGTTGAATGACCGGCAAGTCGTGATCCGGCCCATCGCTTTCGAGTGACACGTGCTGCTCGAACTTCTTGTTCTTGCGCAGCTTCATCAACGCGGCATTGGCCGCGACGCGATGCAGCCAGGTGGTGAACGCCGACCGGCCTTCGAACTGGTCAATCTTGTTCCAAATCGTAATCAGCGCGTCCTGCACGGCTTCCTGCGCCTCGGTTTCGTTACGCATGATCTGCAGCGCCACGCCGTACAGCCGGCCGCCGTGCTCGCGCAATAAATCCTCGAGCGCAGTCTTGTCACGCGCCTTCAAACGCGCTACCAAATCAGTTGGCGTCGTCACCTAGGCAGACATTGGCAAACATTTGATGCGGCCACGAGGAAAAAAGTTTCTGGTCAGTTTGGCTGTGCTATCTTCGCTCGGCATGACCAACCACACCAACCGGCTCGCCCGCGAGAATAGTCCGTACTTGCTCCAGCACGCGCACAACACGGTCGACTGGTATCCGTGGGGCGTGGAAGCCTTCGAGAAAGCCCGCCAGGAGAAGAAGCCGATCTTTCTCTCCATTGGCTACTCGACCTGCCACTGGTGTCACGTTATGGAACGCGAGTCGTTTGAGAACGACGACGTCGCCGCCGTGATGAATGAACATTTCGTCTGCATCAAAGTCGACCGCGAAGAGCGGCCCGACCTCGACAAGATTTACATGACCGCCACGCAAGCCACGACCGGCAGCGGCGGCTGGCCGATGAGTGTTTGGCTCACGCCGGATCTCAAACCATTTTACTGCGGCACATACTTTCCGCCCGACTCCCGCTACGGTCGTCCCGGCTTCAAGGAACTGTTGCTGCGCATCCACGACGTCTGGGAATCCAACCACGCCGGCATCCTTGACCAAGCCAACCGGCTCACCGAAGCACTCGCGGAGCACACCACTATTACCGGCGGTGGCGGAAAACTCGACGACACACCGATGAAACTCTGCCTCGAACAACTCCGCGGCAGCTATGACGCCGAGCACGGCGGCTTCGGCGGCGCGCCGAAGTTTCCACGGCCGGTCGTCCTGAATTTTCTCTTTCGTGCCGGCGGAAACCAAATGGCGTTGCATACGCTCCGCAAGATGGGCGAGGGCGGCCTGTTCGACCAACTCGGCGGCGGCTTCCACCGGTACAGTGTTGACGAACGCTGGCTTGTTTCGCACTTCGAGAAGATGCTCTACGATCAGGCGCAACTCGTCACGAGCTACATCGAAGCGTACCAAATCACGCGCGACGTGTTCTTCGCCGACATCGCCCGACGCACGTGCGATTACGTCGTGCGCGATATGACCAGTCCCGACGGTGGTTTCTATTCCGCCGAAGACGCCGACAGCGAAGGCGTCGAAGGCAAGTTCTACGTCTGGACGCGCAAGGAGATCGAAGAAATCATCGGCGACAAGGCCGAAGCTTTCTGTTGCGCCTACGACGTGGACAGTGCCGGTAACTGGGAGCACGGCAACAGCGTGTTGCACGTTGTCCTGCCCGGCGACTTTGCCGCGGAGCGCGCGAAACTTCTCGCCGTCCGCAACCAGCGCATCCGCCCACATCGCGACGATAAGATTCTCACCGCCTGGAACGGCCTGATGATTTCCGCGCTCGCGAAAGCCGCGCACGTGCTCGACGAACCCCGGTATCTCGCCACCGCGCAGAAAGCCGCCCGGTACGTCTATCGCGACGGTAAGCTCACGCGCTCCGGTAAGGTGCCGGCTGTCGTGGATGATTACGCGTTCTTCGCCAACGGGCTTGTGGATCTCTACGAGACGGATTTTGACCCCGGTTGGCTCACGAAGGCGATCGAGCTCACCAACGTGATGTTAAAAACTTTCTACGACCCGAAGGACGGCGGTTTCTTCATGACCGGCGGCAACGACCCGAGCGTCATCATTCGCGCCAAAGAGGAATACGACGGCGCGGAGCCCTCGGGCAATTCCATCGCGACGCTGCTGCTGTTGCGTCTCGCTGAATTCACCGACCGTCAAGACTACCGGCAGGCGGCGGAGAAGACGCTCTCACTGTTCGGTTCTCGGATGCGCAGCGCGCCGCACATCATGCCACAAATGCTCTGCGCGCTGGACTTCTACCTCGCCAAGCCGAAACAAATCATCATTGCCGACGCGCCCCGCTCCGAGCGGGGCAAGCCCGCCGACGCAATGCTGCGCACGGTTCGTGAGAAGTTCCTGCCGAACAAGATCGTCGCGCACACGGATGACCGGCTGGTGAAGTTGATGCCGTACACGAAAGAAATGAAACCCATGGACGGCAAAGCCACCGCGTACGTCTGCGTCAATTACGCGTGCAAGTTGCCGACGACGGATATTGAGCAGTTGAGGAAATCGCTGGAGTGAGCGACCACTTGTCGAAATCGCAGCCGTCTTTGGATTGATTCTCGCCACGATCTGGGTTGCGCCGCTGCTCCGTAACGACAAAGCCACAGCGAATCGTATCGGCTACGCGTTGGCCGCGGCTGCCGGTACGGCCGCCATTGCGAGCACGATCTTCCACAACGACCGGCTCAGCGACATCGGCCTGCGTTTCGATAATTTTCTCGCGGCTTTGCAACTCGTCGCGCTTCCGACGCTCGTGGTCGCGCTTGTGATCGTCGCTATCGGAGCCGGCAGCGGCAGTTTGCATTTCGGCAAGCGAATCCTTCCGCTGAAACTGTCGCGCTACCTGTGGCCGTTCTTCCAGCAGTACTTGATGTTGGGATTTCTTAACCAACGACTGCAAGATGTGCTCGGTAAAGGGCGCTCGAGTCTCGTCGTCACGGCGATCATCTTTGCCGGCATGCATGCGCCGAATCCAACACTGATGTTCGCCACGTTTCTCGGTGGCCTCATCTGGACATGGACGTTTCAGAGGCAACCGGATCTTTTTGCCACGACGATTTCGCACGTTGTCCTCGGCGCGGTGCTCGGCCACTCATTGCCGGCAAGGCTGCTACCGAACATGCGAGTCGGCTGGGCGTTCTGGCGGTGACTACTTGACGCGCGCGATGGCGAGTCCGTCGAGCTGGTGACGCATAATCGGAATGAGAATCGTCTCCAGCCGCGGATGCGCCGTGAGTTTGCGGTTGAACCGTCGCATGGCCTTCACTCGGGAGTCGCCTCCGCGATCGCGCGCGACTGCGCCATCGCGTATGACGTTATCGGCGAGAATCAGGCTGCCCGGGTGCGCGAGCTTCAAGGCGTAGGCAAGGTAAACGGGGTAACCTTCTTTGTCGGCGTCGATGAAGATCAGATCGAAAGGCCGCTCATCGCTGCGAACCATCGCTTGCAGCGACGCGGCGGCCGGGCCCACGCGAATGTCGATACGCGACAAGAGCCGCGCGCGTTTCAAGTTGCGACAGGCGACGGCGGCATATTCTGGGTTCAACTCCAGTGTCACCATTCGTCCGCGGGCCGGCAACGCGCTCGCCAGCCACAGCGCGCTGTAACCGCCGAGCAGTCCGATCTCGAGCATGCGCCGAGCTCCGGAGATCTTCGCGAGCAAATACAGCAGCTTGCCCTCATTCGGTGACACGTGAATCTCCGGCAATCCTGCTGCCTTCGCATCACGCAAAGCCTGTTCGAACACATCGTTGTCCGGCACGCAGAGTTGTTCGATGTACTGGTCGATTTGGAGAAGGTCGGGACTCATAGATTCTCGATCGTGACCGGCTCAATTGCGTCCGCGAGCGGAAAGCCGAAAACGCGCGAGTAGAAGTACAGCTCGGCTTCGAGCGTGCGCTTGATGGTGTCGGCTTTGCGGAAGCCGTGTTGCTCGCCTTCGAAGGCGAGATACGCAACCGGCAAGCCCTTCTTCTTCATTGCCTCGACCATCATCTCCGATTGATTCGGCAAGACGATCTTGTCTTCGAGGCCTTGGAAGAAAATGATGGGACAGTTGAGTTTTTCCAGGAAATGAATGGGGGAGCGTTGCCGGTAGAGTTCCCGTCCTTCGGGCCACGGAGCGATGAGCCGGTAGTTGTAGCGCGACTCGAATTTGTGCGTGTCGTTGGAGGCTTCGAGGTCACTGATGCCGTAGTAACTCGCGCCGGCACGGAAGAGCGTATGAAATGTCAGCGCGCATAATGTTGTGTACCCGCCGGCGCTACCGCCGCGGATGGCGAGGCGCGTGCCGTCGGCCTTGCCGCGTTCGACGAGATGCCGGGCGGCGTTGATGCAATCGTAAACGTCAACAATGCCCCACTGGCCGTACAAGCGCTCGCGATACTCGCGTCCGTAGCCGGTGCTGCCGCCGTAATTCACATCAATCACCGCGAAGCCGCGGCTTGTCCAGAATTGTCTGCCCAACCCGAACCCGTTTGTCGTCGCGCTTGTTGGCCCGCCGTGGCTCATCACAATCAGCGGCGGCAACTCACCCGCCGGCGCGGCGAAGTCGTCGTTCTTTGGCGGATAATAAAACGCGTGTGCCGTCAGCCCAGCTTCGGTCGGGAACTCGATCGGCCTGGCCACGGACACGTACCGGGGATCGATCGTCACGCTGATCGACCGGCGCAGCACTTCGCACTTCGTCCCGGCAAGTCGCACCACCGATGCCGGCTCGGAAGGCGACGCGCCGAGGAAGACGACTTGCCGGGTGTTGGCGCGAACTTGCGAGATGTCGGTGTAGGGCGTCTCAATGAGTTCGAGTGATTTGCGGGTCGTATCGAGACGAGCCAGCCGCCACCGGCCGTGCTCGTTGTAGGCGCAGACGATCCGGTCGGGCGCCTCGAACGCGTAGTTGCTCATGCCAAAGACCCATTGCGGCGCGCCAAATTCCGCGGCCATGTCGAAGAGAGGTTCGACCTTGCCATCGCGATACCGGTAGAGATTCCACCAACCAGTCTGGTCGGAGACGAAATGCAGCACGCCGTCCGGTGACCATTCCGGCTGGAAGATGGACGCGCCGCCGGCAATGCGTTGGCCATCGAGCCACAACTCGGTTTCGTCCCACGGCATATTCGGGTGATTCCATGTGAGGTAGGCGAGGTGTTGGTCGTAGACACGAGGTGACGAGTAGAAGTCGTTACCGGAGAGTAGCGTCTCGACTCTACCATCACGCATGCAGACGATTGAATTGACCGGCTCGTGTGAGACGTCGCGGTGATCTTCGCAGACGGCGACGATTCGTACTCGGTCGAGAATCATGTCGGCAAAACGCAGGCCGGGGGTGTTGGTGAGTGGCGTCGTGTCCCGGTAGATCTGCTGGTCCTTGTCGTTGGTGAAATAGACAACGCCGTCGGCGACGAGATACGAGCCGCCGCCGTATTCATGGACGCGAGTGCGGGCGTTGAAGCCGGGCGGCGTTGCGTCGATACCGTTCTTCACGACGACACCGCGGCCGGCTTCGCGCGGGCGGCTTTCGATCCAGTACACGTCGTCACCGTCGAGCGCGATCTGGCCGAGCGAGACGGTTTCAGCGGTGATGAGATCGGTGGTGACCGGGGATTTCCACGAGCCGTAGGACGCAACCATGCCGGCATCGTAAACGGTGCTTTGCAGTTGTGCAACCGCGCGGTAAGATGCGCGCATGTTCCGCCCGCAAGACCTGTTGGACTTGGCGCAGTTTCAATTCCCGGAATTATTCGACGGCTGTGAATTCGCGTGGGATGCGCTGAAAGCAATCGGCAATTTTGTGAAGGATGGAAAGCTGATCGGAAAAGGCACAGTGATCGAGGAGGGCGCGGTCATCAAGGGGCCGGCGATCATCGGAAAGAACTGCGAGATTCGCGCGAACGCCTACATCCGCGGCAACGTCATCATCGGCGACGGTTGCGTGCTCGGCAACGCGAGCGAATTTAAGAATTGCGTGCTGTTCAACGGTTGCCAAGTGCCGCATTTCAGTTACGTCGGCGATTCCATCCTCGGCTACAAGGCGCACCTCGGCGCCGGCGTGATTCTTTCGAACGTGAAATCCGTGCCCGGTAACGTAACCGTGGACGGCCGCGA
>CAZMKD010000080.1:0-16308 GCA_964566575.1 uncultured Verrucomicrobiota bacterium | reverse complement strand
CGCTGGGCGGCCGCCGTCTTTTCGCCGCGCCACTTGGCGGTGCGTTTCTTGGTTCGGCGTCTCACTTGTAAGCCTTCCTCCCGGTAGATGCGAAACACTCGTTTATAGTTGTCGATCCAGCCGTCCCGGCGCAGCACAACGCAGAGTCGCCGATACCGGCCATTTGCGTTAAGTACACACTCCCGTTTCGCTCAGACTTTCCGGAGACCGACCATCTGTTGAGCTTCGACATCCCAAACTTTCAAACGCAGACAGCAGACAATTTCCAACGGATGGAGCGAGGTGGTCTTGGGCGTATTCAACTCGGGGATCTGGGCGATGACCTCCGGCAACCGGTAGAAAGGGATGCGGGCATTCAAGTGATGGATGTGATGATAGCCGATATTGGCTGTGAACCAGCCCCAGACCGGGCCGGTTTTTATATAACTGGAGGATTCCATCGCGGCCTTCTCGTAAGTCCAGCCCGCATTGTCGTTAAACGAAACACCGGGAAAGTTGTGCTGGGCGTAAAACAGGTAAGTTCCAATGGCGCTGGCGATGAAGTGCGGAATGATTTGCGTCAACATCAGCGCCGGCCAGCCGAAAAACCAAGTCAGCATCACCGCAATCGCGACATGCACCACGGAAGCGATAAAGCAATCATAGTGTTCCCGCGGATTATTGGCGAACGGCGACAGACACATCCCGTAAAAAAACACAATGGGATACCCGAACAAGATGGTCAACGGATGACGCATAAACAGGTACTCAAAGCGCTGGGCCTTCGAGGACTTCAAATACTGAGCGCGGGTCATGATGGGAAAGGAGCCAATATGCGAACCCCGGAGCTTGGAGTTGTGCGTGTGATGATGGTTGTGCGAGCTTTGCCAAATACTGCTGGGGCTGAGGACCAGAATTCCAACGATTCTCATCAAGCCAGCGGCCAAGCGGGAATGGGGCAAGATCGCCTGATGCTGTTGATCATGATAAATCACAAACAACCGGAGAATGAGCAGCCCGGTGAAAAGACTGCAGACCATCTTGCCGGCCCAATGAAAGTTCCAAAGCGTCCCCGCAATGGAAACCGCCAAGAGAAACGCTGTGGAAAGAACATACCACCAACTCCTCGCCGTCGAATCCACCGCGTACGGTTTGGTTGCCAATATGAGTTCTTTTCCTGTTCTCATGTCCATCTCAATTTCCTCAATATTCGGCTACATCCCTTCCTTTGTCGAGAGTGTCTTCGCGCGACGCGCCTGGCCGTCGTACCCTACCGGGCAGCGCGAACAACGCGATTGAGGACTTGGCGGAGGAATTGGCCGGTATGGGAGCCGGTCACTTCGGCGACGGTTTCCGGCTTTCCTTCCGCTACAACCATGCCGCCGGCATCGCCGCCTTCGGGACCGAGATCAATAATCCAGTCGGCACTCTTCACGATGTCGAGGTTGTGTTCGATGATCAGAACGGTGTTGCCGGCATCGCGGAGCTTGGTGAGGACGTCCAACAGCTTCTGCACGTCGGCGAAGTGGAGGCCGGTCGTGGGTTCGTCGAGGATGTAGAGCGTGCGGCCGGTAGCTTTTTTGGCGAGTTCGCCGGAAAGTTTGATGCGTTGAGCTTCGCCGCCGGAAAGCGTCGTCGCCTGCTGGCCGATCTTGAGGTAGCCGAGGCCAACGTCTTGCAGCGTCTGCATGATGTCGCGCAGCTTCGGGACGGCGCGGAAGAATTCTTCGGCTTCGTCCACGGTCATGTCGAGCACGTCGGCGATGTTGCGGCCTTTGTAGGTGATCTCCAACGTCTCGCGGCTGTAGCGGCGGCCGACGCATTGTTCGCAGGTCACGTACACGTCGGGCAGGAAGTGCATCTCGACTTTGATGACGCCATCGCCAGTGCAAGCTTCGCACCGGCCACCTTTGACGTTGAAGCTGAACCGGCTCGGGCCGTAGCCGCGAATTTTGGCGTTCGCCAGTTGGGCGAAGAGCGTGCGAATCTGATCGAAGGCTTTGGTGTAGGTGGCCGGGTTCGAGCGCGGCGTGCGACCGATGGGCGACTGGTCGATGACGATGACTTTGTCAAGTTCCTCCACCCCGGTGATGCTGGCGTGCGCGCCTGGTCGATCTTTGGCCCGGTAGAACTTTCGGAACAGTGCTTTGCGCAGGATGTCGTCCACGAGCGTGGACTTGCCGGAGCCGCTGACGCCAGTGACGCACGTGAGCAGACCGAGCGGGAAACGGACGTCGATGGTCTTGAGATTGTTCTCACATGCGCCCTTGATGGTGAGCCAGCCTTTCTTCGGTGGCCGGCGGTTCTTGGGAACGTCGATGTTGATTTCGCCGCGCAGATAGGCGCCGGTCAGCGATTTTTTCGCGGCGAGAATCTCGTCCAACTTGCCGGCGGCGACGACGTAGCCACCGTGGACGCCCGCGCCAGGGCCAAGGTCCACGATGTAGTCGGCCTGCCGGATGGTGTCTTCATCGTGCTCGACGACGAGCACGGTGTTGCCGAGATCACGGAGATTCTTGAGCGTCTCGAGCAGCCGGGCATTGTCGCGCTGATGGAGGCCGATGCTCGGCTCGTCCAGCACGTAGAGCACGCCCACGAGACCGGCGCCGATCTGCGTGGCCAGCCGGATGCGCTGCGCTTCGCCGCCGGAGAGTGTGTCGCTCTGCCGGTCGAGCGTGAGGTAGCCGAGGCCGACGTTTTGGAGGAAGCGAAGGCGCGAGCGGACTTCGCGGAGGATTTGGTCGGCGATCTTCTTTTCGCTTTCGGAAAGCTGCAGGGCGTCGAAGAAGGCAATCGCGTCGGCAATGCTGAGGCGCGTGGTGTCGATGATGGATTTGTCGCTGATGGTGACGGCCAGGCTCTCGGGGCGGAGACGCGTGCCTTTGCAGTCGGGGCACGGCATGCCGACCATGTACTGCTGAAGGCGCGACTTGGTGAACTCGCTGTCGGTTTCCTGGTAGAGCCGTTCGAGGTTAGGGATGACGCCCTCAAATTTCTTCGACATCTTGCGCCACGCGCCTTTGCGCCAGTACGTGAACTCGATTTCTTCAGACGCTCCCTGGAGAAGTTCGTCGCGCACCTTGGCCGGTAAATTTTTCCACGGCATCTCGAGGTCGATCTTGTAATGTTTCGCCAGGCCGCGCAGCAGCATTTTGTAGTAAATGATGAGTCGCCGCCCCCCGCGACGCCATGCCACGATCGCCCCATCGGCAATGGACTTGGATTTGTCCGGCACGATGAGGTCGGGATCGAAGAAGAGGCTCGTGCCGAGACCGAGGCAGGTCTTGCACGCGCCGTACGGGGAATTGAACGAGAAATGCCGGGGCGTGAATTCGCCGTAGCTGATGCCGCAGTCGGCGCACGCATTCAAACTGCTAAACAAGCGCTCGGCTCCCTGGGTCGGCACAGCCACGAGCAGACCGGTGCCCCATTTCAGCGCGGTCTCGACGCTGTCCGCAAGTCGGGGACGAATCTTGCCGGAGACGGTGAGACGGTCGACGACAAGTTCGATGTCGTGATTGTGTTTCTTGTCGAGCTTGACCGGCTCGGCGAGGTCCACGAGGTGGTTGTCGACACGAGCGCGGACAAAGCCTTCGCTGCGGATCCGCGCAAAGATGTCTCGGAACTCGCCTTTGCGACCGCGGATCAATGGCGCGAGCAGCATGAGCTGCGTCCCCTCGCCCAGCGCGAGGATCTGGTCAACGATCTGGCTGGTGGTCTGTGTGGTGATGGGGCGGCCGCACCGGTAACAGTGCGGTTCCCCGACGTTGGCGTACAGCAGGCGGAGGTACTCGTAGATTTCGGTCGTGGTGGCGATGGTCGAGCGAGGGTTGGAGCCGGCGCTGCGTTGTTCGATGGCAATCGCCGGGGAAAGGCCTTCGATGTGGTCGACGTCGGGCTTCTGCAACTGCTCAAGGAACTGCCGGGCGTAGGCGGAGAGGCTTTCGACGTATTTGCGCTGGCCTTCGGCGTAAATCGTGTCAAATGCGAGACTGGACTTGCCTGATCCGCTTAGGCCGGTGACGACGATAAGCTTCTCACGAGGGAGTGTCAGGCTGATATTCTTGAGGTTGTGCTCGCGCGCCCCGTTGATGATGATGAAATCTTTGGACATTCCTGTCGGCTCTTTAGCTATCAAATCAAAGGTACAATTCTAGCGGCGATTCTTACTTATCCCAGCGAAATCTGATGGCAAAGGCATGGCATACGGGCTGCTCAAAGAAGGGTGTGGCTCCGGCCACAGGAAGAACAGGAAAAAACTATGGATACGACGACTACAGCCTTTGAGTCAGACCTGATGAAACACGCCGACGGCCAAAACGAGCGGATGCGCAAGCAATTGGAAGCCCTCAACCAGAACCTGCGCACTGTCCGTCACGGCATTAACAATAATGTCGCCGTAATCATGGCCATGGCCGAACTCACCCAGCGCAACCCCGCTCAATGCGCCAAACTCGCGCAACTTTGTCTGGAAAAAGCCCCGCAGATTTCCGCGGCGATGGGCAGTTTCTCGGAGTTGTTTGACGGCGCGCTGAGCCTGCAGGGAGAATTCGAGAACCGCTCGGGTAAGCCTTAAACGCGCCTTTGTCCTACCGGCTCGATTCCAATTCTTCCAGCCGCTCCTCGATTGTCACGGCTGTCGACTGCACTCGGCACAAGCTCGCATACAGCCCGTCCACCACCATCAACTCTTCGTGCGTCCCCCGCTCAATGATCCGACCCGAGCGCAGCACGAGAATCTGGTCAGCATTACGAACCGTTGAGAGCCGGTGCGCGATGACGAAGCTGGTGCGATGCGCCATCAACCGCTCCAATGCCTCCTGAATCAGTCGTTCCGTCGCCGTGTCCACGCTGGCGGTCGCTTCGTCAAGAATGAGAATCGGCGGGTCTTTCAGAAGCGCCCGCGCGATGCTGACGCGCTGTTTCTCACCCACACTGAGTTTCACGCCGCGCTCGCCCACGCGGGAATCGTACTTCTCCGGCAATCGCATGATGAACTCATGGCAATTGGCGGCCTCCGCCGCTTCGATCATCTCCGCTTCGGTGGCCTCGAGCCGGCCATAGAATATGTTCTCGCGAATCGTCCCGTTGAATAGAAAGGCCTCTTGCGAGACGATGCCGATTTGCTGGCGGAGCGAGTCAAGTGTCAGTTCGCGGATGTCGTGGCCGTCGATGAAAATTGCGCCGTGCGTCACGTCGTAGAACCGCGGCAACAGATTGACGATGGTCGTCTTGCCGGCACCTGTCGGGCCAACGAACGCAACGATCTCACCGGCCTTGGCATGAAGGTCAACCTCGTGCAACACCGGCAAGTGGGCCCGGTATTCAAAACCGACTCGGCGGAACTCGACATCGCCGCGCACGCGCGCCGGCAGCGCCTTCGCACCGGCGCGCTCCCCGGTTTCGACCGGGGCGTCGAGAATGTCGAACACCCGCTCCCCGGCGGCACGACCGGCCTGGAACATTTGGTTCAGGCCGTGCAGCGACCGTATCGGCGCGTAAAACAGACCCAAGATTGCGAGGAAACCGACCAGCACACCGACGGTCATCTCGCCGGCGACGACCGCCCGGCCGCCGAGCCAGAACACGATGGCGTAGCCGATCCACGCGCTGAATTCCATGGCCGGCGAATACATGGACCACGCGCCCATGACGCGCAGCATGGCCGTGCGGAGCTTGCCGGCCCTATCGGCGAACCGGCCCAACTCGTGCGGCTCGCGGCCGAAGCCTTTGATTTGCCGGATGCCCTGCAGATTGTCGTGAAGCAGCGCGTTGAGAGCGGACGTGGACTCGCGGACGGCCCGGTAGCGCTTGTGTGCGGTCATCGTGTACACCAACGCACCGCCCATCAACAGCGGCAGCGGCACGAGCGCCCACAAGGTAAGCTTCACGTCGTACTGCAGCATCAGCGCCGCTCCGATGCCGAGTCCGAGCAACGCGGTCGTGCCCTGCTCGATGCCGTCGATGAGGACGCGCTCGACGGCGTTGACGTCGTCAATGACGCGGGTCATCAGATCGCCGGTCGCGCGCTGGTCGTAGTATTGGACGGCGAGCCGCTGGAGTTTGTCGTAAAGGTCGCGACGCATGTCGAAGATGACGTGTTGCTCGAAGCGGTTGTTGAGCAGAATGCGCAGGAAGTTGAAGAAGTCCCGGAGAAAACACGCCAGCAACAGCCCGACGGCCATCCACAACACGCGTTCCATCTGCTTGTTCGCGATGGCGTCATCGATCATCAACTGGGTGAACTTCGGAAACGCAAACGTGGCCGCGGTCGAGACAACGGCGCAGAGCACCGTGCCGACACCATACCACGGGTACCGGCGGAGATACCGGAAGACGCGCGTGAAGATTTCGCCGGCACCGCGCCGACGGGCGATCATCGTTTCGTCGTTGACGGTGTCGTGGTGATGCATTGTCGTCAAAATAGTTGACCGCGCCAGCAGATGCACGCAGATAATAGATGTTGTAAACACCGACGGGTTTGTTATTAGTTGGTTTGTTCGGAGGAGTATTCTACTTATGACTATGTTTCGATTATGGAGTTGGTGTGTCGTCGTTTCTTGTGTGGCGCTTTCGTCGGCCCGGGCAGGCTGGCTGGATTTTCTGAAAAAGGAAACCTCGCCCATCACTGCGTCCAACGCGGCGCCTCACGCTGCCGCTGCGTTGTCGGCGGATGAGATGGTCGGCGGGTTAAAGGAGGCACTGGCCAAGGGCACCGAGAAAGCCGTCGCAAATCTTAGCAAGACCGATGGCTTTCTGAAGAATCTGGACGTGAAGATTCCCCTGCCCGAGTCGCTGGCAGAGGTTGAGAAGGGACTGCGGCTCGTGGGCCAGCAGAAGTACGCCGACGAGTTCGTCGCCACGATGAACCACGCAGCCGAGACGGCGGTAGCCGAGGCTGGACCGATTTTTGGCGACGCGATTCGACAGATGACAGTCGCTGATGGACAGCAGATTCTCAGCGGTGCCGATGACGCCGCGACGAAGTATTTCCAGAAGGCCGGCGAAGAGCGCATCAAGGAGAAGATGCTCCCGTTAGTGAAGGCCGCCACTGCCAAGACGGGCGTGACTGCTGCCTATAAGAATTTGATTGGCAAAGCCGGTTTTGTGGCCGTCCTGTCAAACAAGAAGGACCTGGATGTGGATGGTTACGTGACCCAAAAGGCCAGTGACGGCCTGTTCAAGACAATTGCAGCCGAGGAGAAGGAGATTCGCAAGAATCCGATGGCGCGCACGACAGATTTATTGAAGAAAGTTTTTGGATCGGTCGTCAGATGAATTCACCGCAGCCAGACCGGTGAGGCAGGCTTCGGCGAGGCAAATCGGTCAGAAGAAAACAATGAGGAAAATCCAAACAGGAGATCGAATGGACAAGAAAACTGTCGTCGTTGGACTAGTTGTGTGTTTGCTGCTGGGCACAGCCAGCGTACTGAGGGCGGACGATGTGCCACCGGCCACAGCACCGGCCACCTTCGTGGATAGTGACGTGGTCAAAGATTGGAATGGCAGTTTCGCGCTTGGCTTGAACATCGCCAAGGGAAACAGCGACACGCTGTTGTTTAACGCCGGCGTCTCCGCCGAGAAGCTCTGGCGAACCGATGAGTGGCACATGGGCGCTGATGGTGCTTACGGCATTAACAACTGGGGTCACCGGGAAGAGAACAAGTCCGTGAACAGCATCCACGGCGCTGTGGATTACCGGCACCTGTTTTCGGAGCGGTTCTACGGTGGCGCGGCACTTGACCTTCTGCATGACGACATCTCAGATGTGTCCTACCGGGCAATCCTCAGCCCGCTGGCCGGCTACTATTTCATCAAAGAGCCGGAAACTCGCTTCCGCGGTGAGATCGGCCCAGCGCTCATTGCCGAGAAAGTTGGCGGCAACGAGGTGCAGCGGTTTGCGTTGCGCTTGAGCGAGCGCTTTGAACGCGATTTCAGCAAGACGGCCAAGTTTTGGGAACAGGTGGATTACCTGCCGCATGTGGACGATTTCGGCAATTATCTGTTGCTCGTCGAAGTCGGCGTCGAAGCAGCGTTGAACACGCGGCTGAGCTTGCGCGTCGTGGCACAGGACAAATTCAACAGCCAGCCGCCGACCGACCGCGAGCGCAACGATCTCACTCTCCTCGCAGCGTTGGTCTATAAGTTCGCGAAGTAATCAAGCGCGGATCACGGGAAGGCCGGCAGCACACGCTTGCCGGCCTTCTTGCTTTTCGTCAATGTCCACCGTATAAAGAGCCTGCTCGTTACCCCGTTATGGAGATTCACCCATGAGGCACACGATTCCCAAGGAGTTCATCCGCCGCATCCCGAAAACCGATTTGCACGTGCACCTCGACGGCTCGCTGCGAATTCCGACGCTGATCGAGCTGGCAAAGAAACAGCGGGTCAAGCTCCCCTCGTACACCGAGGACGGCTTGCGCCGGCTGCTGTTCAAGGACAACTACGCGAATTTGCCGGAGTACTTGAAAGGGTTCGCCTACACCTGCGCCGTGATGCAAGACGCCGAAAGCCTCGAACGCATCGCCTTTGAACTCGCCGAGGACAACCTCGCCGAAGGCGTGCGCTACATCGAGGTTCGGTACGCGCCGCAACTCCACATCAACGACCGGCTCGACATGGAGGAAGTCGTCCGCTCGGTTTGCCGGGGACTGGAGCGCGCCCAGAAACGCCACAACCAATCCAAGGCCGTTCGCGCTGGCGATGATGTCGCGTTCCACTTCGGCATCATCGTCTGCGCATTACGATTCCTCGTGCTGCAAATGTCGCCCTACTACCGGCGACTCTTCGACGTCATGTCGCATGCTTCGACCAAACAAGTCTGCGCCGCCGCCTCGGTCGAACTCGCCCGCGCCGCCGTCGATCTTGCGCACGACAAAGGGTTGCCGGTCGTTGGGTTCGATCTGGCCGGTGCGGAGGCCGGCTATCCGGCCGATGATCACAGCGCCGCGTTTCAATACGCCCATTCGCACTTCATCCGCAAAACCGTCCATGCCGGCGAAGCCTACGGGCCGGAGTCCATCTTCCAGGCGATTACCAAATGCTACGCCAACCGCATCGGGCACGGCACGTGGCTGTTTGCGCATGACCTGATTCAGAACCCGAACATTCCCGACTCCATCGCGTACACGCGTTACCTCGCCGAGTACATCGCCAGCCAGCGCATCACCATCGAAGTGTGTCTCACCAGCAACGCGCAAACGCTGCCGAAGATGCGCAATCTGGCCCGGCATCCGTTGCGCCAGATGCTCGACCACGAACTGTCCGTCTCCATCTGCACCGACAACCGGCTGATGTCCAATACCAGCGTGACCAACGAACTGCAACTAGCCATCGACAAGCTAAAGATGACCCGCCGTGAACTGCGCAACGTGGTCATCGCCGGTTTCAAAGGCAGCTTCTTCCCCGGCTCCTACCGGGAAAAGCGCGACTACGTGCGCCAGGTCATCAACCGCTACGAGGCAATCGAACGCTCCTCCTACCCGGCCTGAACTGACCCCGACTCGCCGCAACCATGAACGCATACCAAATCCCCGACGGGCAGACGGTCATCCTCCGGAGGCACGTGGGATTGAATATCGCGCCGGCAAAAGACAAATGACTTTGTCTTTTGCCCGACGGATAGTCGGCCTGTCGGTCAGGCCTAACCATCCCGCCGGTACGCACAACGAAATGAAACCATCAAGTTGTCTTTTGTCGCCGACTTTGTCTCATTACTAATGTTGGGCCACATGATGCGAAGATTGCATTTTAAGGTTCGGGGACGGACAATGTTTACAACGCCACTGAATGAAATGGGTCGTTCTATGACAATGTATATGCGGATGATCTGGATGGTTTTACTGCTGTACTCGTTTTGCGGATGTTCGGATAAACGTCGCGACAACGGTGAGCAACTGGGCTATGAATTACGACTGGGCGCGGAGAAGTTGAAGCGCTCTCAGGACACGGAGTTGATCATGGAATACCACCCGCTCACAGGGATCCAGCAGGTGTATTACGTTGATTTCCAACCGTCATCCAATCCCATTAAGAAGCCCAACCCAGGCGGTTCGGTACCGATGTATGGCAAAGGTTACGTGTCGGTCAGTGGCAAACGCGGAGGGAGCACGACGTCTCACCAGCTTTACGTGCATGTGAACGAGCACTTTACCGTATACAAGACGAATGAGGCGACTTTTATCACCTTGCGCAAGGCTGGCGAACGCATTGATGTAGTGGACGTACGTTAGAGGCGAGTTGCCTAAATGCGCCTCAGGTCATCCATGTTCAGGAAGCCCAACAAATCGGTGCAGCCAACCGCTGTCCGCTGCGCGGGCAGCGGTGGCTGACCTCAGACGTTCGGAGCGTCACCCCATCGGGACAGCCGACGATCCGGCGCGACCGGCCTACGCGGCAAAAAACGGGTTGTGAAGTTTCTCTTCGCCCACGGTCGTCAGCGGCCCGTGCCCGGGGCAAATCACCGTGTCGTCCGGCAAGCTCAGAATGCTTTCCCGGTTCGTCCGCAACGCCTCCTCGTAGCTCACCAAGCCGCCGCCCATCGAGCCGGCAAACATCGCGTCTCCCACAATCGCCAGCCCGGCCACAATGTACGTCACGCCGCCGCGCGCGTGACCACTCGTGCGGCGCGTCTGCACTTGTAACTTCCCAATCTGAAATTCCCGCCCATCCCGGAACGCCTCCGCCCCGTCCATCGGCTCGCGCTCGCTGACGTAGGCCTTCGCGCCGGTTCGTTCCTTGAGTCGGTCAAGCTCCATGACGTGATCGCCGTGGACGTGGGTGAGAAACACTTGCCGAATCTTCACCGGCAACTTCAACAGGCCGGAGCAATCCGCGCCGGTGTCGAATGCCGCTGCGTCCGTTCCGTCCCACACGACGAAGCTGTTGACCGTGATGTCGGCGTAGGGCGTATTGAACATCGCCAGATTCGGCACGGAGCGTTCGATCGGATACCAAGCCTTCCGGCCAATCGCGACCAGCGCATCCGCTCCAAGAAGCAGTGCGGTCGCGAGTCTGCGCGCCACTGTTTCGTCGAACTCCCCCGCCCTCGCGGCTGTCACCGCTGCTTGCGTGACGCCGGCTCGATTCGCCAACTCGGCATCGCTCAATTTCAGTCCGCGCTGCGCCTTCGCGATGATGTCGTTGTAGTTGTCTTCGAGTGGAATCCTCATGCTAGTGCCCCAACAATCGCGGCAGCCACGTGGTCATCGGCGGAAAATAGGTGATGAGCAGCACGCCGACAAACTGCACACCCAACATCGGCAGCACGGCGCGCATCACTTCCACCATCGGCTTGTTGAATCGGTACGACGCGAGTAACAGATTCAATCCCACCGGTGGCGCGAGGAAGCCGAGTTCCATGTTGGCGAGGAAAATGATCCCGAGATGAATCGGGTCGATGCCGAATGCCAGGCCCAGCGGAATCAGCAGCGGCACGACGACTACAATCGCCGCGTAGATTTCCACCAACCCGCCGACAAATAACAGCACCACGTTCAGTCCCAACAGAAAGAGCCACTTCGAATGGATCGTCCCGGTCGCCCACGCCACGGCCTGGTCCGGCACTTGCGCGTCGACGAGATACTGCGTGAACCCGAGTGCCACGCCGAGAATCAGCAGCACGCCGCCCACGAGCAGCCCGCAGTCCGCCACCACGCGCGGCACGTCCTTGAAGAGCTTCAAATCCCGGTACATAAACGTCTCGATGATGAACGCGTAGAGCGCCGTCACCGCCGCCGCCTCGACCGGCGTGGCGAATCCGCCGAAGAGCGCGACCAAGGCCACGACCGGCAACAGCAATTCCCATTTCGCCGCCCACGTCGCGCGCCACGCCTCGCTGGCATCGAAGCGTTTGCCAGTGGCAACGTGTTTTGGCCCGGCCGCGACGCCCCACCAAATCGCCAGCGCCACCATGACCAGGCCCGGTATGATTCCGCCGAGAAACATCTGCTCGATTGTGATCTGCGCTTTCGCCTGCGAAGCGATGATCGCGTACAGAATCAGCGGCAAACACGGAGGGAACAAAATCCCGAGCGACCCGGCGCCTGTGAGCAATCCCAGCGCGGTTCGTTCCCGGTATTTCGCCGCGATCAAGACCGGCATCAGCACCCCGCCAAGCGCGAGAATCGTCACGCCCGAACCGCCGGTGAACGACGTGAAAAACGCGCACACCAATGCTGTGACAATCGCCGGCCCGCCACGGATCATCCCAAACAACGCGTTGAAGACGCGCACCAACCGTTTCGACGCGCCGCCTTCGGCAAGAAAATACCCGGCCAGCGTAAAGAGCGGCACCGTCGGCAACGATGGGTTGGTCACCAGGCTGTAATGCGTCAGCGGCACCGCCGCGATCTGCACTTCTTCCGCCCAGAACAGGATCATCGCCGCGCCGCCCAACGTCGTGAATACCGGCGCGCCGAGCACCGTGGCCAGCAGTAACACCCCGAGCGCCGGCCACTTCATCTTTGCCGGCGAGACTGGCGACCAAATGGCCACCGCCGCGAACGCCGCAATCAGGATGAGCACGACGAGACGTCCGCGCCACGTTTTCGCCGCGTGCCACCACAACCGCAACGCGATCACGGCAAACCCGACGGGCATCAGCATTTCGACGTGCCACGTCTTGATGCCGTACGCGATGATCTGTTCGGCTGGTATCTCCGAGCGGACGAACTGGACGCTCGCGACACACAGAAAAGCCGTCACGGCCGCGGCAAACGATTGGCTGAACGCGGTGACCGCTGACTTCACACGCCCGTGGAGCACCGATGTGAGTGCCGACAGCGCGAGCAATCGCTCGTCGCGCGCCGCGACCGCACCACCAAGCATGCCGACAACGAAGGTGAGCTGTTGCACGATGAGCGGCGCGCCGGAGATGCCGCGATGAATTGTTTTGCGGAGCACGGTCTCCAGAACCGGCAGGAACATCATCGCCAGCAACGCCGCCGTCACGCCCCAGTTCTCGATGTAACGCGCGACGCGCTGCCAGCCGGTCAATTCGGCGGCTTGAAGCGGAAGTTCGGCACTCACTTCTTCGTCCGGTATTCGTCCAACAACCTCTGTACGGCATCGAATAATTCTGCCGGTACAATCGCGCCACGAATCCTCGGATATGCGCCCTCAGCCACCGTGCGCCAGGCCGCCTCGGCTTCCGGCGTCAACGCGTGCACGACAAGCCCGCGTTTTTTCATCGCCTCCACCGACTCCGTCATTTCCTTGCGTGCCTGCAGGTGGATTTCCCTGCCGGCTTTCTCTGCGGCAGCCAACATCGCCGTCTGAGCGTCGGGCGAAATCTTGTCCCACGTTTTCTTGGTTACGACCGCCGCCCCAACCAACGGCACCCAGTTCATGTCGAGCATGTGCGGCGCCGGATCATAGAATTGACCAGCCAAGGCAAAAAACGGCGGCGCCGGGACGGCGTCGATGAGGCCGGTTTTCAAGCCGGGCAGAATGTCGGTGGTTTCGAGCGGGATCGGCCGATAGCCGGCGGCGTTCATGATGTCGAGTGCCTTGTTGTCGCCGACGCTGGCGAACAGTTTCTGCGACTTCAGATCGGCCGGCATGATCGCCGCCCGGCGCGAGAAGAACTTGACCCAGCCGGCATCGGTCCAAAACAAGACCACGAATCCCCTTTCGCTGAGCCGCTTCTCCAGCAGCGGACGCATCTTCTCACTGACGTAATCAAATTCGTCTAGCGACCGGAACACCAGCGGCATCATTTGCAGGCACGCGACTGAGTCGTCGATCTCTGCCAGTCCGCCGGCCGTGAGCAGTGCCGCCTGCAATTGCCCGATGCGCATCCGTCGCACCATGTCGGTCTCGCCGCCTTGCGTGCCGTCCGTGAACATAATCAACTGAACCCCGCCGCCCGGCACTTGCCGCCACGTCTGTGCCATCGACTTCAAACTGGCGTGCGGCGACGAATCCTTCGGCGCGAGTGTGCCGAGTTTGATCTTGACCGGCCCGTCGGCTGCCACCGCCTGCATGCCGACGGCCAAACACAACACATGTAGGAGCGCCCTTCCGGGCGCGATCCCCTGCCATGTCGCGCGCAGAAGCGCGCTCCTACAACCGCTTTCGTATCTCATTCGCATTGCCTCATTCCGCGAACAATTCATCCAATCGGCCAAGCAACCACCGGGCCCGGCGCTGGGTTACCAAGTTCGCCAGCCGCCAGTCCGGCATCTGATCGACGTTGATCTCCAGCGCTTGCTTCAACAACTTCTCAAACTCCGCTCGTTGCTGCCTTTGCACGCACACGGCCTCGGCATAGGTCACCAGCGGCGATGCGAGCCTGCCACGGCTGAGTTCCACGGCGCGATCGAAATGCTCTTTTGCGCGCGCCCAGCGTTCTGCCGACGCTAGTCCCGGCCGCGCCATCTCGTAATTGATCAGAAAGGCGTGAATCATGCCGTGTTCAAACGACTCGTCGAGTGTCAACGCCCGGTCAATCAACGCCTGCACCTTCGGCACGTCGGCGACGATGTCTGGATCGTTCTTCGAGATCGAGATGGTCGCACCCCACGCCGCCGCCGTCCAGAACAACAGCGGCACGTCGCGCTTGGTCGCCATTCGCACGGCCTTATCGAAACCGACATCGTTCGCCCGCAACCCGCGCAAACCGTAATCGCGCGCGCGCAGATAGAGCTTCCGCGCCCGGTCGCGCAACACCGTCGCGCCGGCCACGTCGCGCACTTCGAGTTCGTCGGCCTCCTGTTGCACGAACGCGTAACCGTACTGTGTAAATCCGCTCGTCGTCGCCAACAACAGCCCACGATGCCGGGGACTTTCCGCAAGCAAGCTTTCCATCAGCTTCAAACTAAACGGCGCGGCGGCGTGAATGAGTTCAGGATCGTTGTCCGACGACCACGTCGTTCCGCCCGCCGCGAGCGCATCGCCGACGCGATTAGCAGCAAATCGCGCGCAGCCGGTCGCCAGCAGAACCAGGATGATAATGAATTGTTTCAAGTCGCCGGGCTTATCGCATGACGGCAGGCCGATGACAAGCCTGTGGAGTGCTGCGGCTAGACGCAGCCTTGCCGTGCGGGCGGCTTGACGCCCGTCGCCGTCTCGCCGAGTCAAGCCTCGGCGGTTAAAGCGGTGTCAAGCCACCGCACTCCATACTTACTTCAACTCGACCACGTCACCGACTTTCAGGCCCAGCGTCTGCGCGACGTTACCGGCATTGATGGCGATTTCAAGGAAACCAGTCGAGCCGATGAGCGCGACCGGCTGACCGGGCGCCACATCCTGATAAATCCGCCGCACCGGACACTCGACTTTACCGGCTACGCGCACCTTGCCGGCGGCGTTTGTGACGACGTTAATGTTGGTTATGCAATTGCCGAACCGGTCAATGTAGATAATCTCACCGCGCAACACGCCGTTCACGACTTTCGGCTGCACACCATCGAGCCGGGTGTAGTCCTTCAACTTCGTCCCCAGCGAGTCGAGGAGCAGACCCTGCGTCAGCCGTGCGGCGATAGGGGCGAAGACATCCCGTCCATGAAACGTGTTGCTGACCGGCTGACGCAGGAGTGATTGGTTTTCGACCCGCCAAATCTCCAGGATTTTCTCCTGCGCCAGCGCCAACGACATGACGCCGTTGTCCGGCCCGACGAAAAAGTAATCGGCCGTGCGCACGACGATGGCCGCGCGTTGACTGCCGACGCCCGGGTCAACGACCGCCACATGCACTGCGAGCCGCGGGAAGCTCCGGCAACTCGCCGCCAACGCAAACGCACCCGCCCGGATGTCGCCTGCCGGTATCTCATGCGTGATGTCCACGAGGGTCGCTTGCGGATTGATACCGAGGATGACGCCTTTCATGCTGCCGACAAACCAGTCGCGCGTTCCGAAATCTGTCGTGAGTGTGATGATGGGCATTCGCTGAATGCTGTCATGCCGAGCTTGTCGAGGCATCTCTGTTGTCCCGGCAGAGATCCTTCACTTCGTTCAGGATGACAGTCTTCATCACAAATGGCAATCACTGCATTTCAGTCTTTCCCCGTCCAGCGGCGTCACCCATACTGCGACTACGTTCGCCCATGAACCGCTTCATACTGATCGTATTGGAGATCGCTGTGGTGGCACTGTACATCGCGGTGCAGAACGTCGGCTTGTTGGTGTCTCTGGACATCTTCGCGGCAGTACGAATGTACGCTCTGTACCTGTTCACCGTCGCGCTTTTTCTAGTGTGCTGTCCTTGAAGTGTCTGGTTTTATTTCTTCGAGTTTAGCGCGTGCGCGGACGATCTTTTCAAGGATGGCGGCACCTTCGGCTCGCCACACATAGCGCCGTGGTTCACGATTGCGCTCCGCCAGCCAGCCC